>CAYSMB010000063.1:0-10043 GCA_964432005.1 uncultured Halobacteriales archaeon | reverse complement strand
CCTGGGCCAGGAGGTCCTGGATGTCCGAGAGGTTGACCGAGCGGTCGTTGAGGTAATAGTACGAGTAGTAGTTTTCGTCGGTCCGCTTGACGCGCCGTTTGACGACGATCTCGTCGACGTCACCGATGTCCTGCGTCCCGGCCGCGCCCTCGACCTGTCCGCGGGTCAGCGTCCGGTCCGAGTTATCCAACGTGACCTCGACGATGGCCTCCCGCGGTCGGTCCGGATCGTCCTGGCCATCCTCGTGTCCGGGGTTGTAGATGAGGTCGGTCAGCTTCTGGGCCCGCATGCCGCGAGTGCGGGCCAAGCCCAGCCCGAACAGGATGGCGTCGATGATGTTGCTCTTGCCCGAGCCGTTCGGGCCGCTGATCGTCGTGAAGTCGTCGTGAAACGGGAGTTCGGTCCGGCGCCCGAAGCTCTTGAAATTCTCCAGGACCAGGTGTTTGATGTACATGGCTCAAGCTCGGGGTAGGACCCTACCCCCACCTCACGCGACGATGATGTCGTCGGCGCTTTCTTCGGCCGATTCGGACTCGGGTTCCGGCTCGTCGTCCGCGTCGTCATGCCCGTTCGAACCTGGCGGCGGCAGCAGGAAGTCGCCGTCGCCCTCGTCTTCGGTCTCCTCGACGCTTTCGGCCTCGTGGAACTCGCGTTCGAGCGCCCGGATTCGCTCGTTCGCGTCGACGAGCTCCTCGCGCAGCCCATCCACGGTTGCGCTCATTTGCGCAACGGTGGCTTCCAATTCGGCGACCTGATTCGGCATATGCGTTGTGGAGCGTTCATGATGTATAAGTCTGTGTCAGACATTGTTCAAACGGTCGATAGGAACGGGTCGACATGCTTTACCTTCGCCGTCCGGAAGCGCGACCAATGAGTGCGAGCGGCGACGAGTTCGCGGTGGTGATCGGGCTGGAGGTCCACGTCCAGCTCGAAACCGACTCGAAGATCTTCTGTGGGTGTTCGACGGACTTCGCGGACGCCCCGCCGAACACCCATACCTGTCCGGTCTGCTTGGGGTTACCCGGCGCGTTGCCGGTCCTAAACGAGGCCGCGGTCGAAGCTGCGCTCAAGCTGACAAAAGCCATCGATGGGAAGGTCCCCGAGCGAAGCGCGTTCCACCGGAAGAACTACTTCTATCCGGACCTGCCCAAGAACTTCCAGATCTCCCAGTACGACGCGCCCATCTGTGATGGCGGCGTCGTGGAGATCAGCGTCGAGGATCGGACGAGGCCGATCCGCATCGAGCGTGCCCATCTCGAGGAGGACCCGGGCCGACTGGAACACGCCGGCGGTGACATCGCCCGCGCCGAACACACGCTGATCGATTACAATCGGGCCGGGGTCCCGCTCGTGGAGATCGTCACCGCCCCGGACTTCCGGTCCCCGGAGGAAACCCGAGCGTTCCTGGAGACCTTAGAGGAGATCCTGGAGTATCTCGGAATCTTTGATAGCGACCGGGACGGGAGTTTGCGGGTCGACGCGAACGTTTCGTTGCTCCCGAACGAAGCCGTCCCCGACGATGGGCCCATTGCGGAGTCCGCGCTGGCCGACGCCAACCGGACCGAGGTCAAAAATATCTCGAGCCATCGTGGCGCCGAGCAGGCACTGGCCTACGAGGTCACCCGCCAACGGAACGCGATGCGCCGGGGGAACGTCGTCGCCCAGGAGACCCGTCACTGGGATGAATCGCGCGGAGTTACGGTGTCGCTTCGGACCAAGGAGGCCGAGGAGGACTACCGGTATTTCCCCGAGGCGAACCTGCCGCCACTCCGAGTCGCCGGGTGGCTCAATGACGTCACCATTCCGGAACTGCCCTCGGCACGGCGGGATCGATTCGAGGATGAATACGATCTGAACGCGGAGGCGGCATCGAAACTGACCTCCTCGCGTGCCGTGGCTGATTTCTTCGAAGCGATGGCCGACCGGTATGACCCGGAGATCGCGGCGACGTGGGTCGCGGACAACCTGCTCGGCGAGCTCAACTACCGCGATATGGCGATCGACGATGTCGATGATCGCCTCGAGGAGTTCGCTCGCCTGATCGAGCTCGTCGAGGAGGGAACGATTACGGTCAAACACGCCGAGGAGATCATCCTCCGGGAGATGCTGGACGAGGGGCATGGCCCCGACGAGATCGTCGACCGGGAGGGACTCGGCCGCGCGGACGAAGACGAGGTCGCCCTCGCGGTCCGGGAAGCGATCGACGAGAACCCCGGCGCGGTCGAGGATTTCCACAGTGGCGAGGACGAAGCGCTCAACTACCTCGTCGGACAAGTCATGCAGAAAACGAACGGCGGCGCCGATCCGGGGACGGTGCACACGTACCTCCGGGAGGAACTCGTCGCCGACTGAGCGAGGCACGAAACGTTTACCCGATCGGTCGACCTACCGCAGCGTCGATGAGTCCCCCCAGGGAGGGCGAGGTGTGGTCATGCAGCTGATCATCACAGAGAAGAACAACGCCGCCAGACGGATCGCGGAGATCTTGAGCGACGGTGCCGCGACGGTCCGGAGCGAGTACGATACCTCCGTCTACGAGTGGCCGGGCTATCGATGTATCGGGCTCGCCGGTCACGTCGTCGCCGTCGACTTCCCCGAGGAGTACAGCGACTGGCGGGACGTCGAGCCGGTCGAACTCATCGACGCCCCGATCGAGAAGACGGTGACGCGGGCCGACATCGTCAATACCGTCGAAGAGCTGGTGGGGGAAGCCGATCGGGTCATCATCGCGACGGACTACGACCGCGAGGGCGAACTGATCGGCAAGGAGGCCTACGACATCGTCAAGGATGTGGACGAGAACATCCCCATCGATCGGGTGCGGTTCTCCTCGATCACGGAAAACGAGGTCACGTCGGCGTTCGACCACCCCGACGAGCTCGATTTCGACTTGGCGGCTGCAGGGGAGGCACGCCAGGTCGTCGACCTCGTCTGGGGGGCTGCCCTCACGCGATTTCTCTCGCTGGCTGCGGGCCGGTTGGGCGACGAATTCATCAGCGTCGGCCGCGTCCAGAGTCCGACGCTCAAACTGATCGTCGACCGCGAGCGCGAGATCGAGGCCTTCGAGCCGGACCCCTATTGGGAGCTCACCGCCGAACTTGCCAAACACGAGGAGGCGTTTCTCGCCCAGTACTTCTATCTCGACGAAGACGACAACGAGGCCGAGCGGATCTGGTCGGAGGCCGAGGCCCGTTCGGTATACGAGGATCTCTCCGCGGCCGCCGTTGCGCTCGTCAAATCGGTCCGGGAACGGACCCGACGCGATCAGCCCCCCGTCCCCTTCAACACGACCCAGTTTATCCGTGCCGCCGGTGCGATCGGCTTCAGCGCCCAACGGGCGATGAGTATCGCCGAGGACCTCTACACGGCGGGGTATATCACGTATCCACGGACGGACAACACCGTCTATCCGGACGACCTCGATCCCCGGGAACTCCTCGAGGCGCTCTCGACCCATCCCACCCTCGGGGACGACGCAGATGAACTCCTTGGTGGCGACGAACTCTCCCCGACGCGCGGCGAGGAGGAGACGACCGATCACCCGCCGATTCATCCCACCGCGGAGCTGCCTGATCGGGGCGACCTCTCGGATGACCAGTGGCGGATCTACGAGCTCGTCGTGCGGCGGTTCTTCGCGACCGTCGCCGAGGCCGCCATCTGGAAGCACCTGCGCGTCGTGGCGGCCATCGACGACCACCGGCTGAAGGCCAACGGCAAACGGCTCGTTCGGCCGGGCTATCACGCGGTCTATCCGTATTTCAACACCGACGAAAACATCGTCCCCGACGTCGCCGAGGGCGAGGAACTGAACGTCCTCAAGACGGAACTCGAGGAGAAAGAAACCCAGCCACCGCGTCGGTATGGACAATCGCGCTTGATCGAGCACCTCGAATCTGTTGGGTTGGGAACAAAGTCGACGAGACACCATGTCATCGAGAAGCTCTACGATCGCGGCTACATCGAGGACGACCCGCCCCGGCCGACCCAGCTGGCAAAAGCCGTCGTCGACGCCGCCGAAGAGTACGCCGAACTCGTCACCAGCGAGGCCATGACCGCGGAGCTCGAGGCGGACATGACCGCGATCGCCGAGGGGGAGGCCGCCTTCGACGAGGTCACCGAGGAGTCCCGGGAGATGCTCGAGGCAGTCTTCGACGAGCTGATGGCCTCCTACGAGGAGGTCGGCGACCACATCCAGGAATCGTTGCGGGCCGACCGCACGGTGGGACCGTGTCCGGAATCCGATCACGAACTCCTGATCCGACGCAATCGGAACGGCTCTGCGTTCATCGGCTGTGACGGCTATCCCGACTGTGAGTATACCCTGCCGCTCCCGAACGAGGGGAAGCCGTTGTTGCTCGACGAGACGTGCGCGGAACACGGTCTGCGGGAGATCAAGATCCTCGCCGGTCGGAATACCCGGGTGCACGGGTGTCCTCAGTGTCGCGCCGAGGAAGCCGACGAGACGGCGGATCGGATCATCGGAGCTTGTCCCGATTGTGGGGACGACCACGGTGGGGAGCTCGCGATCAAACAGTTGCGAAACGGCTCGCGGCTGGTCGGCTGTACGCGCTATCCCGACTGTGACTACTCGCTTCCCCTGCCCCGCCGGGGCGAGATCGAAATCGTCGAGGCTCGCTGTGACGAACACGACCTCCCCGAACTGATCGTCCACAGCGGTGACGAGCCCTGGGAGCTGGGCTGTCCGATCTGTAACTATCACGAGTACCTCGCCGAACAAAACGGATCGGAGCTCGAACGCCTCTCCGGGGTCGGGGAAAAGACCGCCGAAAAGCTCGCGAACGTCGGCATCGAATCCGTGGATGATCTCGTAGACGCCGAACCCGAGACACTCGCGGCCGATCTTGACGGCGTCAGCGAGGACCGAATCCGAAAGTGGCAGGCCGAGGCGTGAACGCTGCCGCCTGAGTCGGTGAACGACACTTCTTTGCCCTGCTGGGGAAACTCGCCGCCATGGTAGGACCCTGGACGGATTGGGATCACGTCCTCAAGGTCGATCCCGACAAGGATCTCGTGCCGGGGGACACCTACGCGGACGTCTGTGACACGGGGACCGACGCCATCATGATCGGTGGCACGACGGGGATTACGCCGGAGGATATCGAGGACGTCCTCCAGGCCTGTGCCGCATTCGATGTGCCGCTCTATCTCGAACCGAACGCCCCGGAAGTCGCGCTCCGTGACGATCGACTCTCCGGGTATCTCATCCCGACGGTGTTCAACTCGGCCGATCCGTTCTTTCTGGTGGGCGCGCACCGACAGTGGGTACAGATGTCCGAGTCACTCCCGTGGGACGCAATCTCGACGGAGGCTTACATCGTGTTGAATTCCGAATCGTCGGCGGCATCCTACACGCAAGCCAAGACCGATCTCGACCCCGATGAGGTCGCCGCATACACCGGCGTCGCCGAGCGCATGTTTGGACAAAAGATCGTGTACATCGAGTATTCGGGGACATACGGGGATCGAGAGATCGTCGCTGCGGCCCAGGAGGCTCTCGAGGCAAGCACCCTATTTTACGGCGGTGGGATCCACGATCGCGAATCCGCCGCGGGGATGGCCGCCATCGCGGACGTCGTAGTCGTCGGCGACTTGCTCCACGACGAAGGGAGCGAGGCGGTGCGAGAAACCGTTGAAGGGGCGAAACGGGCATAGGAACCACCGTCAGATGATCGACTCCTCCGGACGCCGGGCCTCTCCGAGGTAGTCCCGCCCCCACGCGTGTAACTCGGCGATCGCGTCCTCGAGAGCCCGCCCGTGGGGAGTCAACGAATACTCGACCCCGATGGGTTTGGCCTCCACGACCCGCCGATCGACGAGGCCCTTTTCCTCCAGATCAGTCAACGATTCGGAGAGGACCTTCCCCGAGATCCCCGGGATGTGATCTTCGAGTTCGCCGAACCGGAGAGATTCGTGTTCCATCAACCGTTGCAGGATCACTGGATGCCACTTCCGTCCCAACACGGCTGAAGTGGCGACCATCGGGCACCAATCGCTGTCGCCACACCAAGTTGGGAGGCGATCGGATGATTCGACCATACAAATGGTTTTTCGGGCGGCGGGATATGGTTACCGAACGTCAATTCGTGTGGTAAGGTTACTGTGCATTCACCAACCGACCCGGGCGTTAACGATGATTTATTGACATGCGATTCTTCCGGCGAGTATGGCCGAAGCAACCGCACGCATTCGGGGGAGCATCGAGGAGTTTGGTGTCGTCGGTGCGGTCGGGGTCGCCATCGCGGCCGGCATCGCCTTCTACGCGGTCCACGAGATATTTCACCTCCTTTTCGGGGTGAGTTTCGAGACGGACACGATCGGCTCGGTTGCCCTAGCAGCTGTCGCGACCATCGGAGTGTTCGCCCTCGATAGAAACGTCCGCGCCTTGGTCGCGACCTTCGTCGTGATGTTTGTCACCCACGAACTCGTGATGGGATACGGCGGCGTCCTTGCCTTCAACCAGTTCAGCTGGAGCATGCCGGTCGCCGTCGTCGCCGCGGGAATCTTTTTCCTCGCCGCGGGCGGCCTTGAGGGCGGGTCGTCCCCGGGTTAGCTCGAATCCTTTAAAGTCGCCGTTGCCCCACTCCGCCACATGGACGATCGGACGTACGCCGACGCGGTCGCGCCTGGCCAGCCGGTGACGGTGGCGGGCTGGGTCCACGAGATCCGGGATCTCGGCGGGATCGGATTCCTGATCCTTCGGGATCGGACCGGCCGGATCCAGATCAAATTTGAGAAGGACGAGCTCCCGGACGACCTCGTGGAACGAGGTTTGGGGGTCTCACGGGAGAGCGTGGTGACGGTCTCCGGGCCGGCGGAGGAGGAAGAACGCGCGCCGACGGGTGTCGAGATCGTTCCGGAGACGTTCGAGATCATCGCGGGCGCGGAAACCGACCTCCCCCTCGATCCGAGCGGCAAGGTCGACGCCGAGCTGTCGACGCGACTCGACAACCGAACGCTCGACGTCCGAGCCGAACGGCCTCGAGCGATTTTCGAGGTCCGCAGTGCGCTGCTGGCGTCGGTCCGTGAGGCGTTTCGGGCCTTCGATTGCACCGAGATTACGACGCCGAAAATCGTGGCGACTGGAACCGAGGGCGGCACGGAGCTGTTCCCGATCACCTATTTCGGCCAGGAAGCCTTCATGAACCAGTCCCCCCAGCTGTTCAAGCAACTTATGGTCGGCTCGGGCCTCGAGCGGGTCTTCGAGGTGGGGCCGATCTTCCGGGCCGAGGAGCACAACACGCCCCGGCATCTCAACGAGGCGACGTCGATCGATTTCGAAGGGGCCTTCCTCGATCACCACGAGGCCATGGACCTCTGTGAAGCGCTTCTGGTCGCGGCCTACGAAGGAGTCGAAGAACAAGGCTACGGGGAACTGGAGACACTCGATGTCGAGGATGCCTTTGCCGTGCCCGAAACCGGCCTGCCCCGGATCACGTACGGCGAGGCGATCGAGCGCATCAACGCCACGGGAGAACTCGACGCCATCCTCGAGTGGGGAGACGACCTCTCGACGGCGGCCGAACGGGTACTCGGGGAGGAGGTCGGCAGCCACTACTTCATCATGGACTGGCCTAGCGAGATCAAACCGTTCTACATCCAGGATTACGACGACGATCCGGAGATCTCGAAAGGCTTCGACCTGATGCATCCCCGCATGGAGCTCGTTTCGGGGGGACAGCGCGAGCACCGCTACGAGCGGCTGGTCGCCGGATTCGAGGCCCAGGGCCTGGATCCGGCCCAGTTCGACTATTACACGGATATGTTCCGGTACGGTATGCCCCCGCATGCGGGATGGGCCTTCGGCGCCGAACGGCTGCTCATGACGATGCTCGGGCTCGATAACATCCGCGAGGCCGTCCTGTTCCCGCGGGATCGACAGCGACTTTCGCCGTAACCATGACCGATCGGGAGGCGGAGGCGGTCTCGGTCTTCGTCCCGGGTCACGTCACGGGGTTTTTCAGCGTCCACGAGGACGACGATCCGGCGAAGGCCGGATCCAAAGGCGGGGGGATCGCGCTGACCGATGGCGTCGAACTCGTCCTCGAGCCCGCCGACCGGACAGTCGTTGAAGTCGACGGCGCGAGGACGGACGTCGCCGCCGTCGACCGCGTGCTCGACGCGTTTGACGTATCCGCACGGATCGACATTACTCCCACCGCCCCGATCGGGGCCGGCTTCGGGCTGTCGGGTGCGATAGCCCTGGGGACGGCCATCGGCCTGAACGCGCTGTCCGAGAAGGCGGCCACGATGAACGAACTCGCCAGGATCGCCCACGTCGCCGACGTCGAGGCGGGCACCGGACTCGGTGACGTCGTGGCCCAACTGCGCGGCGGGGTCCCGCTCCGCACCGAACCCGGAGCGCCCGACCACGGTCGGCTCGATGGCATCCCCGCGGCCGGTCGCATCGAGTACACGACGCTCGGCGAGCTCGACACCGAGGAAATCATCTCCGGGGACGTCGGGACGATCAACGCGGCCGGGGCGGCCGCGTTGGAGCGCTGTCTCGAGGAGCCGACGCTCGAGCAGCTCTTTCGCCAGTCCCGAAGATTCGCCGAGACCTCCGGGCTCCTCCCCGCCGAACTCGCCACGGTGATCGAGGCCGTCCGCGAACACGGCGGCCAGGCCGCCATGGGGATGCTCGGCCGCACCGTGTTTGCCCCCGGCACGGCGCTCACGGACGCCGGCTACGAGGCCCGCTCGTGTCGGATCGACCACGGGGGCGTCAGGCTCGGCGCGGATGGCGTCGTTTATTATCCGCGTACCGCCCAGTTCGAGATGTGAGCGAGGAGTCCGCCCCGGGCGGGGTCGAACACGAAGAGGAGATCCCGGAGGATCATCCGCGGTACATGGATCTCGTGACCCGTCACCGGATCGAGGAAGGCATCGCGTCCGGGATCACCCACATCCAGGGCATGCACGCGGAGGGACGGGGCAGTGCCTTCGATTATCTGCTCGGCGAAGAGACCATCCCGAGCGCGGACGGCGCCGCGCGGGCGGCGGCGGCCGAATTGCTTCGGGCCGAGCGACCGGTGATCTCGGTCAATGGCAACGTGGCCGCGCTCGTGCCGGGCGAAACGGCCGAGCTCGCCGAGGCGACTGATGCGCGCATCGAGGTCAACCTGTTTCACCGGAGCGAGGAGCGCATCCGGCGGATCGTGGAACACCTCGAGGATCACGGTGCCGAGGACGTTCTCGGCCTCGAAGCCGACGCGATTATTCCCGGGTTGACCCACGACCGCGCCCGGATCACCGAGGAAGGGATCGGCCGCGCCGATGTCGTGTTGGTGCCCCTGGAGGACGGCGATCGGGCCCAAGCGCTCCGACGCATGGGCAAACGGGAGATCGTGATCGACCTGAATCCCCTCTCGCGGTCACCGCGCGATGCCCACATCCCCATCATCGACAACGTCGTTCGGGCGATGCCGAATATCACCGCATCCGCCCGCGAGCTCGCGGATGCGGACACCGCGACCCTCGATCGGATCGTGGCGGAATTCGACCCGGACGCGGCCCTGCAGGTGGCCGAACGGACGATCCGCCAGGGCGGGGACGCCGATCGCCCGCTCGATCCGTAACGCACGCGGAATCCTTTTCTACCACAGGGCGGTATTTGTCGATGATATGGCTACCGAAGAGACGTTTTCACAGGTCGGCGAGGCGGACGTCACCCGCGCGATCGGATCCGAATGGACCGAGGAGTTCATGGACTTTTCGAGTAGCGACGTCATCATCGTCGGTGGCGGCCCCTCCGGGCTGATGGCCGCGACGGAGCTCGCCGAGCGGGGCGTGAAGACGATGGTCGTCGAGAAGAACAACTACCTCGGCGGGGGGTTCTGGCTCGGCGGCTTCCTGATGAACAAGGTCACCGTCAGGGACCCCGCCCAGCGGGTGCTCGACGAACTCGCCGTCGACTACGAGGAGTCCCGGGACACCGAGGGGCTGTACGTCGCCAACGGGCCCGAGGCCTGCTCCGGCCTCATCAAGGCCGCCTGCGACGCCGGCGCGAAGATGCAGAACATGAC
>CAYSMB010000062.1:0-10266 GCA_964432005.1 uncultured Halobacteriales archaeon | reverse complement strand
GGCCTCACAGAACGGGCACTGCTGGTCGATCTGGGCCGGCGAATGTTCGATGTCCCCCGTCGCCGCCCCGGCGACGATGGTCCTGACGAGCTGGAGACCCGGACCTGTGAGCTCGTAACCCCCTTGGTCGGGGACGTGATCGACGAACGCGCTCTCGAGTTTGCTCAAATGATAGCGCAGATTGCCCGGATCATCGTAGTCCACCGCCGAGAAAATCCGGGAGAACGGCACGGGGTCCTGCCTCTCCCCGGACGGGGTGCTCACACGCCACAGCGTGAGAAGGACATCCATTCGGGTCTGGTTGCCCAGCAAATCGAAGGCCTCGGTCGCGCGGCCCGCGAGTTCTTCCGGGTCGACGTCGATCCGCCGATCGGTGTGGACAAACTCCGACATGTGGCTCAGTCGGCCAGTATCTCCCCGGTAGACGGATCGGACACGACGGTAGCGCTGCTCCGCATCAACGCCCCACCGATCGCCAGATGGGTAAGCGATTGGGCCGTGCCGACGAGGAACGCGCCGACGGCCGCATTGCCGATGACCCCCATCCCGACTACGAGCAGAGCGATCAGTACCGCGGGAATCAGAAGAAGGATTCCGACGGTCCGAGACGGCACCTCCGCTCGAGCGGCGGCCAATCCGAACACCGAGTACGTGACGACCATGGCCCCGTAGAGACCGAGATAGGCCACGCCGGGCAGGAACTCGACTGCAGGTTCGAGTGCCCCCGCCCAAGCGCCGAGCGCCCAGATTGCGAAGAACATCCATCCCAGCGCGAGCACCGAACCGGACACCCGTCCGATCGCCATGAGTCCGGGATGCTCGCGCACCGACGATCGTGAAAACACCAGGAGTCCAATCGTCGCGAGCAAGTACCCGAGCGGGGCGAACACGTCAGGCGGAGTGGAGCTGGCCGTGAATGCTTCGACACCCCGAATGGCCGCATGCACGGCGACGAGGCCACCCGCGGCGAGGAACAACCCGGGAAGCAGGCGGTCGGTACTTTCGTGATCGCGCGTCGGCATGGCACGGAAATGAATGGCCCGGCCGATAATGGTTCGGGGCCGTCGGTCGGTCTCCGACTCGCTGCTCACGAGGGCGCGGTCACCGGAACCTCAGTCGCGGGCGCCGCCTATGCGATACGTCGGCCCGTCCGACTCGTCTTCGACTTCTACACCCAAGGCGGCCAGATCCTCCCGGACCTCGTCGGCCCGCTGATACCGGCCGGCCTCCCGCTCGGCTTCCCGAATGTCGAGGATCAACTCGACGAGCTCATCGGCCAACGCGACCCGCGATTCCGGCGCCGACCCGAACGTGAGCCCGAACACGTTGCCACTGTAGGTTTCGAAGGCATCGATCGCCCGCTTGAGCGTGCGATAATCGTAGGCGCCGCGCTCGCGGACGTGGGCGTTCACAGCTGTTGCCAGCTCCAGCAGGGCGGCCATCGCCTCGCGGGCGTTGAAGTCATCGTTCATCGCCTCGGTGAACGACGACGGAAACGCTTCGACAGCGCTCCGGAATTCGTCGTCGACGATTGTCGTGTGCGCGTCCCCACTGTCGGCGGCGTCGACGGCACGATCGTAGGCCTCGGAAAGCCGCCCCCAGCGTTCTTCGGCCTCCGCCAGCGCCTCCTCGTCGATGGCCTGTTCGGCGCTGTAAACCGACGAGAGAAAGAACGTCCGCACCACGTCGGGACCGTACTCGGCCACGGCATCCCGGACCCGAAAGAAGTTCTGCAGGCTCGAGGACATCTTCTCGTCCTCCGTGCGCAACAGGCCCGTGTGGAGCCAGTAGCGGGCGAACTCGCCATCGGTCGCCGCGACCGCCTGGGCGATCTCGTTTTCGTTGTGGGGAAACAGAATGTCCCGTCCGGCGACATGGATGTCGAAGGTCTCGCCGAGGTGGCTGGTCGCCATCGCGGAGCATTCGATGTGCCATCCCGGTCGGCCCTGGCCCCACGGGGAATCGTAGGTGCGGGCGCATTCGGCGGCCTCCGCCGCCGACACCGGAGCGGACTCGTGTTGGTGCTCGGCGATCTCGTCGGCCCCGACCCCGCCGGCCTTCCAGAGTGCGAAGTCCTGCGGGTTGCGTTTTTCCGGGAGGTCCCCCTCCTCCTGGGCGTCGATCTCGTCGAGCCGCTGGTTCGAGAGCTCGCCGTAGTCCGGAAACCGACTGACGTCGAAGTACACCGAAGCGTTGGCCTCGTAGGCGTAGCCCCGTTCGATCAGTCGCTCCGTCATCTCGAGGATTTCGGGGACATGCTCGCTTACGCGAGGATAGACATCCGCCCGTTTGAGGTTGAGCCTGCGCATGTCGGCGATCACGCGGCCGATGTAGGTGCGCGCGACGTCGGCCTCGTCCGCGCCGTCCTCGCCCACCCGGGCGACGATCTTCTCGTTGATGTCCGTGAAGTTCTCGACGTGTCTGACCGTGTACCCCAGATGCTCGAGCCACCGGTGGATGACGTCGGTATGGACCCAGGACCGGGCGTGACCGAGGTGGGCGTCGTCGGAAACTGTCAGACCACAATAATATAGCGTCACCTGGTCCTCGTCCAGAGGCTCGAACACCTCCTCTTCACCCGTCAGGGTGTTCGAGACGGTCAGCACCATGTGTTAGAATTTGCCCGAGTGTGCGTTTCAATGCGTCGAACCGGGAGCGTCTCCCTCCAGACAGCGGATGGCGTTCGCGGTGTCCGCCCGCTCGATCACGACGATCAATTGGTCGCCGTCAGAGCCCGTCGCTACCGGATCGATATCGGCCGCCCAAAGTCGCGCGATTCCCCGGGCTATTGCCCGGGCATCTTGGCCGCCCTCGGCGACGATCGCCGTCCACTCGCCGGCATCCTCGCCCAAGGCGATATCGTCGACGGTCACGATCGCCTCGGCGGGATCCTCGATCGGGCCGACCCCCCGCGTGACTCGGATCCGGTCGGGGACGTCGGCCGGTTCGAAGGCCGGCAGTTCGTCGGCGAAGCGCCGGAGTGCCGCGGCCCCGGCTGCTTCGTCCTCGATCCCGAGGAACCGGGCGGCAGCGCTGTAGTTCAGCACCCCCGCCCGGAGCGCCTCGAGCAGGAACGGATGCGCTCGCACGCCGGCCCGGGCCTCCTCGGCGATGCTCATATCGGTCCCGGGCAACCGGTCGATCAAAGCTCTGTTTATCCGGGCACGACGCTGGGCGCTCTCACAGGAACAGATAGATCCCCACGACCACCGAGAGCGTGAGGACGACGGCCAGCGCCCCCCAGATCGGGGAGGTCACCGACCCCACGATGACGGCCGCGACGAGCAGCGCGATAACGGCGATCGTCACGAGCGCGATCATCCCCACCTCGCTGAGGACGCCGGCGGGGACAGCCGGTTCACGGGGCTCCCGCTGGGGCTCGGCAAGGGTCTCGTCGACGGTCACGCGGTCGTCGTCGCTGGGCTCGACGACCCGGATCTCGATGAACTCCGATTCGGAGCCGTAACCGGTGCTTACCTTCAGCTTCCCACGCACCGGTCGGCGGCCCTCCAGGAGTGTTACGGGAATTCGATACGTGTCCTCGCGGGGGACGAAATGGTTGCCAGTCTCCATCTCGATGATCTCGACCAGGTCGTTATCGAGGTTGAGATGGACGTGGACCGGCTTGCCCTCGTTGACGATCTCGATGGAGAACTCGCGATCCGCGACGAACGACTCCGGGGGCTCCAAGACGTTCGGTCGAGGGCTGTTAACGCGGATCTCGAGGGGATCGGGCACAGCTGGGGGCACGCTGGCCCACAAGAAAAAGCTTTCAGGCGTCCACGGTCTCCCGCATGTCCGGCGGAAGCAGGTTCGGGATACCGTCCTCGATGGGATAGCGTTCACCGCATTCGGTACATTCGAGGCTGCCGGCGACGATTTCGCCGTCGTCGCGTTCGTCGACGAGCAACTCGAGTTCGGCCTTGTCGACCGGACAGCAGATCACGTCCATCAACGATTCCTGCATCAGTGACCGCCTCCTGGGACCATGGTGACACCACTCCCAGCGCGCTCAAAAGCGTGACGGGCCGTCGACGACCTCGACGATGGGATCGGACTCGCGCATCGCCGCCAGGACGACCCGACAACGCTCCAGGCGGTCGTGGATGGCGTCCGCGATCGCTCGTCCGGCGGCGAGGTCCTCCTCGTCGTCGACCATGTTGACGAGGGCGACAAACCCAGCCTCCGGCGGGACGTCCTTGCGGCCCCCATCCTGGCTCGTCAGGACCGTTGCGACGACGTCCGGCGTCACCGTTTCACCGACCGCGATATCCGCGATGTCGGCCACTCGCTCGGGCCGGTGGACGAGGCCCTCGTCGAGAGGTTCCCCGATCACGTGCGCACTCGCGATCGCCACGACCGTCCTCGCCCGCCGGGGAATCCGTGGTTCGTGCTCGCCGGGGGCCTTGAACCGTCGCATGCGCGCCCCATCGGCCTTGACGAGGACGACGGGGTCGATATCGGCGAGCTCGTCGATCAGCAGTGGCTCGAACCCGCGATAGCGATCGTCGCCCTCGCGTTCGGGGACCACCCCGATCGGCCACGCGTCGACGTCAGCGATAGCGGCGGCTGGGTCTTGCGTGATGTGGACCTCTGTAACGTGTTCGTCGAAGATCGGAATCCGGACCGCCGCCGTCACCACCGCGCGCTCGAGGCGGTTCGCGAGGGTGTAGATGGTCGTTTTCTTGCCCCCGGCACCGACGAAACAGCAGATGCCCTCCTCGGCCCGGAGCGCAGAAACCGGATCCATCCCGCGCGATCAGTCGGCGTCGGCGGGCTGGGCGACGGTCTCGATCTCGGCCGCGCAGGCTTTGTACTCGGGGATCTTTGCCAGCGGATCCATCACGTTATTCGTGAGGGCGTTGCCGGGTGCGTCCGAGAAGTGCGGGGTCGTCCAGACCGAGCCCTCCTTGATGTCTTCGGTGACGTTCGCCTCCACGACGATCTCGCCGCGGCGCGAGCGGACCTTCACGTACTCGCCATCCTCGATGCCACGCGCCTCGGCGTCGGCTGGATGGATGTCGACGAAGTTCTCGGGCGTGCGACGCATGAGGATGGGCGAACGCGTCGTCATCGTCCCCGTGTTGTAGTGCTCCTCGAGGCGGCCCGTCGTCAGGATGAGCGGGTACTCATCGTCCGGAGTCTCCTCGGGGGGCTTGTGGAGACAGCCGCGGATCTTGCCGAGACCGTTGTCCGTGTCGAAGGAGTCCTCGTAGAGGTACTGGTCGCCAGCGTCACCCGGCTCGAGACACGGCCACTGGATGCCCTCCTCGCCGAGAGCATCGTACGTGATGCCGTGGTAATCGGGCGTGACTTGGCGGATCTCCTCGAAGACGTCCTCGGGCCCGTCGAATTCGAAGCCCTCGCCGAACAGGCGGGTACCGAGCTCGCTGAGGATTTCCAGGTCGTCGCGAGCGTTGCCGGGCACGGACGTCGCCGGACGCATCAGCTGGACGCGTCGGTCGGTGTTCGTCACGGTCCCGCCGCGCTCGGCCCAGGAGGTGGCCGGCAGGATGACGTCGGCGTACTCCGCCGTTTCGGTCATGAAGATGTCCTGGACCGCGAGAAAGTCGAGATCGTTCGCGAACCGTTTGGCGACCTCGTTTGAGTCCGGTTCGCTCATGAGCGGGTTCTCGCCCATGATGAATAGTCCGTGGATGGAGTCCCCGATCGCGTTCGAGATCTCGACGTTGGTCAGGCCGGGCTCGGGGGGCACTTCGAAGCCCCAGACCTCCTCGGCGATCGCGCGCTCCTCGTCCACGTCCACGTTCTGGTAGCCGGGGAGGACGTTGGGCATCGCGCCCATGTCACAGGTTCCCTGGACGTTGTTCTGGCCTCGGAGGGGGTTGACGCCGGTGCCGGGCCGTCCGAGATTCCCAGTGATGAGCGCCAGGTTGACCTCCTGCTGGACGTTGTCGACGCCGCAGGAGTGCTGGCTCATGCCCATGCCGGTGAAGATGGCGGCGTTGTCGGCCTGGGCGTAGATCTCGGCGGCTTCCTGGATGTCCTCAAGGGGGATCCCGCAGATCTCGGCGGCTTCCTCCATGTCGAAGTCCTCCAGGGTGGCCTTGAGATGATCGAAGCCCTCGGTGCGTTCCTCGATGAACTCCTCGTCGTACCGCTCGTTCTCGAGGATGGTCTTCAGGACGATGTTCAACAGCGGGATGTCCGTCCCGGGCTCGAGCTGGAGGTGGATGTCGACGTCCCGGGTCGTCTTGTTGGCGTGTGGGTCGACCTGGATGAGCGTCGTATCCTCGAGCGCGGCCTGCTTGAAGTAGTTGCTGTGGGCGATGGGGTGCTGCTCGGAGGGGTTCGACCCATGGATCCAGTAGACATCCCCCTCTTCTTCCAGATCCGCCATCGAGTTGGTCATCGCGCCGGCCCCAAGGCTCTCTCGGAGCGTATACACCGTCGACGCGTGACACATCCGCGTGCAGTTGTCGACGTTGTTGGTCCCGTATCGACGGGCGAGCTTCTGGATGAGATAGTTCTCCTCGTTCATCGTCTTCGAGGAGCCGAAAAAGCCCACCGCGTCGGGCTCGTATTCTTCGCGAAGGCGCTCGAGTTCGTCGACGATCAGCGAGAGTGCCTCGTCCCACGAGGCCTCCCGGAACTCGCCGTCCTCCTTGATGAGCGGTTCCTTCAGGCGCTCCTCGTGGTTGACGACTTCCGTCGAGGCGCCACCCTTCACGCAGAGCGCGCCCTCGTTGACGGGGGCATCGAACCACGGTCGGATGTCGACGTCGCCGGGTTCCTCACCTTCCGTGAGCGTCAGCCCGCAGCCGACCCCACAGTAAGGACAAATGGTCTTGACCGCGTCTTCTTCTGCCGCCATACGAGAACGTCGGGCGGGGTCCACAATGAACGTTTTCGTTAGGGAGATCGCGGTCCCGGTCGACTTTTGCGCCCGTCGGCGAAAGGAGCGACCATGGCCGGCATCGACGTGGACGAACTCGCGGACGCCCTCGATCGATACGATCGGTATGCCGTGTTCGCGCAAGTCGAGGAAGACCGCCTCGAGACCTTCCCCGAGGCCTTCCGTGACGGGTCGTTTCTGTGGAAAGACGTCGAGTGGATCGTCCGATGGTACTGTCGTCGGCCGCTCGCCGGCCACGACCGGTCGGCCGAACGGGCTTTGCGGGAAAACAGCATGGAGGACATCGGGGCGGCGATCGACGCTGTACTGGATGCCGACAGTATCGCCGAGCGGGTCCGAGCGCTGACGGACCTCGAGGGCGTGGACGTCCCCGTCGCGTCGGCCATCCTCCAGTTCATCGAGCCAGAGAACTTTGCCGCGATCGATCGGCGCACCTGGCGGGCACTCGTCGACGGTGGCGCGCTCGGCGAGAGATACCCCGAGCCCGTGCGGATCGAGGACTACGAAACCTACCTGCGGGAGTGTCACGGTCTGGCTGCCATGGCGGACCGCTCCCTCGTCGACATCGCCCACGCGCTCTGGGTACTGGACGTCGAGCGACATCCCCCCGATCAATAAGCCAGGCGCCGATGGCCGCGACTCTGTAAGAGTTATCCGAACTCGTGCCCGATCGGCGGGTAATGGGGTGTCCAGTGCCGTCGAGACTTCTCGTCGTCGATCTGTCCGCCGGCGAGACCGCCTGGGAACCCGTCCCGGATGCGTGGACCCGCCAGTTTCTCGGCGGGAAGGGCCTGGGCGCCAGATACCTGTACGACGCGATCGGCCCGGACACCGACCCGCTCGGCCCCGAGAACGTCCTGCTCTTCCTCGTCGGGCCGCTCACGGGATATCTGCCGGACGGGGGGCGTTTCGCCGCGGTGACGAAGTCCCCATTGACGGGGCTATTCCTCGATTCGTATGCGGGTGGCAGTTTCGGCCCGGCCCTTCGCGCCCAGTATCCCCGAACCGCCGGCATCGTGGTGACCGGGAATGCGCCGGAACTCACGACCCTGGATCTGCGCGACGGTGATCCCCAGCTACGGTCGGCGGCCGACTTGGCCGGGGCTGGCACCGACCGGGCCGACCAGGCCTACCCGGACGACGCCGTCCTGGCGATCGGACCGGCCGGGGAACACGAAGTGGTATATGCGACGATCGCGGCCGACGGAGGGGAACACCACGCTGGGCGCGGGGGCGCCGGGGCGGTCATGGGCGCGAAGGGGCTGAAGGCCGTCGTCGTCGAAAGCGGACATCCGGAGATTCCCCCATCCCTCGAGCCCCTCCGGGACGAGACCCGTGAGGCCTTCGCCGCGTCTCCATACGGCCAGGCGTATCGAGCGGCCGGTACACTCGAATCCGTCGAATTCGCGGACGAACTGGAGATGCTTTCGACGCGCGGCTGGCAGGAGCGATCCTTCGACGGCGCGACCGATCTGGGAGCGGACGCCATCGAGGCGACCGCGGAGGGCCGCGAAGCCGATGATACCATTTTCCCCGGGGACTTTCGCGTCGCGGTCGATGAATACGAGACCGTGATTCGCGGCGGTACCCCCATGGCGCTGGGGGCCGGTCTCGGGGTGGACGATCCCGAAATCGTCAGTTCGCTTGGGGCCACATGTGACCGCCTCGGCCTCGACGTGATCAGTGCGGGCAACGCTGTCGCGCTCGCGATCCTAGGGAGCCAAGAAGGCGCGGTCGAACGACGGCTCGAGTTCGGAGACGACGAGGCGATCCAGGAGCTCCTCGAAGAGATCGGGACGCGCTCGTCCGATCTCGGGGACGTTCTCGCGGAAGGCGTCGAGGTCGCCGGCGACCGACTGGGCCTCGATCGAGCGATCCCCACGGTCAAGGCCATGACACTGCCGTCGTACGATCCCCGCGGGGCGCCAGCCATGGCGCTGGCGTACGCCACCAGCGATCGTGGGGCCTGCCACCGCCGCGCCGTCCCGGCCACGGTCGAGGCGTTCCGGGAGGACTGGACGCCCACCCAGCTCGCCCGGGAGGTCGTCGCCGAGCAGGACCGGCGGGCCCTGCACTGGTGTTTGATCGTCGACGACGTCACGGATCCGATGGTCGGTGATCTGGGCCGACGCTGGCTGGCGACCTTCGACCTCGACCTCGGGGGTCGGGAACTCGATCGGATCGGCCGGCGGACCTGGACCATGACGCGGCTGATCAACGTGCGGGAGGGCGTCGATCGCACCGCGGATACGCTCCCCGAACTGTTTCAATACGGGAACGACGGGATCGATGCGGAGATCTTCGAGCGGACCCTCGATCGCTACTACGAGCTCCGCGAGTGGGACTGCCGGGGGCGACCGAGCGCCCGGCTCCTCGATCGCCTCGATCTGCTCGAGATCTGTGACGAAGATACCCCGATCGGCGGGCCGCCGCTCCGGACACCGGCATCCGGCGGGGCGTAGCTTACGCGAACGGATGCTCCCGGATGACGGTGTGGTCCCGCTCCGGGCCTACCCCGATGGCGAAGATCGGGACCTCAAGCTCCTCGGCAATGTAATCCAGATACGTGCGCGAGGCGGGCGGTAAGGCCTCGTATCCGCCCTCGGCCACGGCCGCCCGATCGATCGCCCCCCACCCGTCGAACCGACGGTATTCGGGCCGACAGCGCCCCCACTGGGCGGTGGTCGGCGGCAGCGTCTCGCGCGTCTCCCCGTCAAGCGTGTAGGCATGGCCGACCCGGATCTCGTCGAGTCCGGCGAGGACGTCGAGGTGATTGACCACGACGCCGGTCAGCCCGTTGACCGTGGCGGCGTGTCGCAGCATCGGCATGTCGAGCCAGCCCACCCGCCGCGGCCGGCCGGTGACGGTCCCGTACTCGCCGCCCTCGTTGCGAATGTAGGTCGCCAACTCTTCCTCATCGCCCTGGCCGTCGTATCCGGGGGTTTGTCCTTCCACGCCCCCAAGTTCGGTAGGCAACGGACCGGTGCCGACCCGGGAGAGGTAGGCCTTGACGATCCCGATGACCTCCCCGTCCCCGACCTTCGTCGGACCGAGTCCGGTACCGGTACAGGCCCCGCCGGCCGAGGAGTTCGAGGACGTCACGAACGGGTAGATGCCGTGATCGATATCCAGGGACGTCCCCTGAGCGCCCTCGAAGAGGATGTTCGCGCCGTGATCGATGCGGGAGGAGAGGAAGGACCCCGCCTCCACGATCATCCCCTCATCTGCGAGGCGTTTCCCGTACGCCCGGTACTCCTCGTAGATCGCATCGGGGTCAAAGGCCGCCCCGAGGTCTTCACGTCCATAGATCTCGGTTGCGATGGTCCGATACCGATCCAGCAGGAATCTCAAGCGCTCGCGCAGCGCCGCGTCGTCGAGCAGGTCGGCCA
>CAYSMB010000061.1:0-10268 GCA_964432005.1 uncultured Halobacteriales archaeon | reverse complement strand
GAGATCAAGGAAGAAATCGAGCGTGAGTACAACGAGATCACGCACGGGCGGCTGTATCCGAACCTCGACACCCTCGCCGAGAAGGGATACGTCGAGAAAGGCGAGATCAACCGTCGGACCAATTACTACGACGCGACGGACGACGGCCTCCGCGCACTCACCGAGCGTCGCGAGTGGGAGAACCAGTACGTCGACCTGGAGTGACACCGCCCGACCTTTCGGCACCACACCATGTTCGAAGGCCGATCAGTCGCCGTCGTCATCCCGGCTCACAACGAGGAGGCCCACGTCGGGGATGTGATCACGACCGTCCCGGACTTCGTCGATCGAATCTACGCCATCGACGACGCGTCCGAGGACGGGACGTGGGAGGCCATCCGGTCGGCGGCCGAACGGATCAACCGCCAGGGGCAATCGACACCCCGACGGGTCGTCCCGGTTCGGCACGAAGAAAACCGCGGGGCTGGCGGCGCTGTCCTCACAGGATACCGGCAAGCGTTCGCGGACGGAATGGAGGTCGTTGCTGTCATGGATGGCGACGGGCAGATGGACCCGGACGCCCTCGGGCGGATCGTCGCCCCGGTGGCTAACGGCGAGGTTGACTACGCGAAGGGCAATCGCCTCCATACCCGGGATGATCGGGCGATGATGTCCGGGTGGCGGCTGTTCGGGAATACGATGCTGACCTTTCTCACGCGAGTAGCCAGCGGATACTGGGAGATGGCGGACCCGCAGAACGGCTATACCGCGATCTCGCGGGAGATGCTCGCGGAGCTACCGATCGACCGGCTCTACACGGACTACGGGTTTCTCAACGACGTACTCGTCCATCTCAATCTCAACCGAGCGGACATCGGGGATGTGGCCCACCAGGGCATTTACGGCGCGGAATCGAGCGGCATTCGGTACCGTCGGTTCGTTCCGGGACTGTCGGTCCTCCTGGCGCGTCGGTTCGTCGGCCGGTTGCGACGGATGTACCTCGTCCGGCAGTTCCATCCGCTCGTCGCGTGTTACGGGCTCGGCACTGTTGCCATCGTCGTTGGCGTCGCGGGCATGGCCGCGAGCGTAACCGGGGCGATCGGTGCCCGCCTGATCGGATGGATGGCGAGCTTTAGCGTGACATTGCTCGGCGCGACGCTCCTCAGTCTCGGAATGGGCTATGACGTCTCGGAGAACCGCAATCTCGTCACGCGATACGGGCGCCGGGAACCCGCCGGGCCGGCGGCCTCGGCCGGCGACTCGCTCGCCGGCGTGGAACTCGCGAGCGATGGCGGGGAACGTCCACCGGAAGACGTCGGTCCATCCGCCGAGGGCGAGTGAATCTCACCGTTATCACGTCGTTATCGCCGGGCGACCGGGCGCATCGTTCGATAAGAAGAGCCGGGGCCTGCGGCCGGATGATCTTCGACCGGCCGGGATGCGTCTTCGCCTGCCGGACAGGTCATCCATAACAAAAGCTGTCACCGGCCACTGGCCGACAAGCCGCCGGTGACCCCGCGGTCGTCGGCCCGGCCTGCAGGAATCATGAATGGAGTGGCCATCGGCAAGAACGCCGACATCGATAGCGACGTATCGCTCGGCTACGGTGCCCCGCCGGGGACGGAACGAACGCGCATCGGGGCCGACGCCAGAATCCGATCGGGGACGATCATATACGACCAGGTCCGTATCGGCGACGGTCTCCAGACGGGCCATCGGGCGGTCATACGAGAGGACACGACGCTCGGCGACGACGTGCTGGTCGGCACCGACGTCGTCATCGACGGTGCGACGGACGTCGGCTCGCACGTCAGCCTCCAGACCGGCTCGTATGTCCCCCGCGAGACGACGATCGGCAACCGGGTATTCGTCGGTCCACACGCGGTCCTGACCAACGATCCGTATCCGGTGCGCCGGGACGTCGATCTGGATGGTCCGGATCTCGCGGACAACGTCACGATCGGCGCGAATGCGACCGTCCTTCCCGATGTCCGCGTCGGCGAGAACGCGTTCGTGGCAGCGGGGGCCATCGTCCCCGCGGACGTCCCCCCGGATACCCTCGCCGTCGGCGCACCCGCGAGCCATCGACCGCTCCCGCGGGAAATCCAACGGGGGAATCAGCTCGCATGATTCCCATCGCCGAACCCCGGATCGGGCGGCAGGAACACCGCCGTATCGCGACGGTCCTCGAGGACGGCCAGCTCGCCGACGGGCCGGAAGTCCGGGCGTTCGAACGTTCCGTTGCCGATCGGTGTGGGGCCGCGTTCGGCGTCGCGACCGCGAACGGCACCACCGCCCTTCACGCGGCATTGGAAGCCCTCGGGATCGGTCCCGGCGATACCGTCGTCACGAGTCCGTTCTCCTTCATCGCGTCGGCCAACGCAGCCAGGCTCGCCGGCGCGGACGTCGCGTTCGTCGATATCGATCCGGAGACGTTCACGCTCGATGCGGAGGCACTCGCGCGGTACATCGAGACCGGCAACCCCGTTGACGCGGTGATCCCGGTGCACCTCTTCGGGTTGCCCGCCGACATGATGGCATTGCGGTCGTTGCAGGACGACTACGACTTCGCGATCGTCGAGGACGCCGCCCAGGCCCACGAGGCTGCCGTCCGCGGTCGGCCCGTGGGGGCGCTGGGAGACGTCGGCTGCTTCTCGTTTTACCCGACGAAAAACGTCACGTGCGGCGAAGGGGGGATGATCGTCACCGACGACGAGGACCTGGCGCGACGCGCCCGCTCGTTCGTCGATCATGGCCGCCACGAGGGCTACGAACACCACGAGGTGGGCCATAACTTCCGGCTCTCCAGCCTGCACGCGGCGATCGGGAACGCCCAGCTCGAACGGATCGACGAGTTCACTCGCACGCGCCGTCGCTACGCAGCGCTATACGACGAACACCTCGCGGACGCCAACGTGAAGACGCCCGTCGAACCCGCGGGGTGTCGTCACGTCTATCACCAGTATACGATCCGTTGCCCGGACCGTCAGCGGCTCAAGGATGCCCTCGCCGCCCGGGATATCGAGACGGCCGTGTACTACCCGACCCCGATCCATCGACAGCCGCCGTACGACGAACCCGAAGACAGCTATCCGGCGGCCGAGCGGGCCGCCGAGGAAGTCCTTTCCCTGCCCGTCCACCCCGGCCTCGACGCGTCGGACGTCGATCGAGTCGGGCAGGCCATTGTTGCCGAGCTGGGGGCGCTGGCATGACCGTGAACGACGCCGTCGGTGTCGGCGTCATCGGGGTGGGCAGCATGGGCGCCCACCACGCGCGGGTGTACAGCGAATTGCCGGGTGCGGAGTTACGCGGGGTCGCGGACGCGGACCACAATCGTGCCGATACGATCGCGTCCAGACACGAGACGCGGGTTCGGGACGTCGATGCGCTCCTCGAGGTCGTCGATGCCGTCTCCATCGCCGTGCCGACCGACGCGCACGCACGCCTGGCCAGACGGACGATCGCGGCCGATACCCATCTCCTCGTGGAGAAGCCGTTCGTGCGGGATCACACTACTGGACGGGAGCTCATCCGCGAGGCCGAGGCCCGGGACCTCGTACTACAAATCGGCCACGTCGAGCGGTTCAACCCCGCCGTGCAGGCGCTCTTCGATCTGGTGTCGGCCGATGACGTCATCGCCCTGCGCGCGGACCGCCTCGGGCCGCCGATCGATCGCTCGGGATCGGACGGGGTCGTGATGGACCTGATGATCCACGACATCGACATCCTCATGTCCCTGATGGGAGGTCGCCCCGATGCCATTCAGGGCGCGAGGGGGGATGATGGGTACGCGAGCGTCGTGATGGAGTTTGATGAGGACGTCGTCGCGACCGTGACTGCCAGTCGGGTGACCCAACGGAAGACGCGGCGCCTCGAGGTAACGACGGCCGAACGCCACCTCGTTGTCGACTACATCGATCAATCGGTGCGCGTGCACAGACGCTCGCGACCGGCGTATCTCCAGGACGACGCGGAGATGCGTTATCGCCACGAAAGTATCATCGAACAGCCGCTCGTCGAGTCCGCCGAGCCCCTCCGTCTGGAACTTGAGGCCTACCTGACCGCCGTGCGCAACCGCGAGGATCCCCCGGTCGCGGCCGAGGACGGGCTCGCTGCGCTCGCGATCGCCGATCGAATCAACCGGCACATCGCCGAGCGGCCGGCGGAGGTCGCTCGGCGATGAGCCGATCGGCATTCGACTCCGCGAGCGGGCCGTATCGGGCCGAAGCCTCGGTGTCAGCGCGAAAAACCGCCCTCCGTCGCGGCGAGTACCCCATTGCCGTGTACGGACTTGGCAAGATCGGCCTGCCCGTCGCGGTCGCGATCGCTGAGCTGGCCGGGAACGTCACCGGCGTCGACGTCGATCCGGACGTGGTGACAACCATCAATGCGGGGACCGCGCCGTTCGAACACGAACCCGACCTCCCCCAGCTGCTCGCGTCGGCCGTGACCGACGATCGGCTCACCGCGACGACGGACGTCGCGGCCGCAGCGGCAGGGTCGAACGTCCATATCGTCGTCGTCCCCGTCGGATTGGATGACGATGGCGGTGCTGACCTCCGCGCCGTCGAGGAGGTGGCGGCGACGATCGGGGCGGAACTCGCCCCGGGGGATCTCGTCGTGATCGAGTCCACCGTCCCGCCCGGGACCGCGGTGGACGTCGTGAAACCGATCCTCACCGAGCGAAGCGGGCTTGCCCCCGATGCGTTCGGCCTGGCCGTCGCACCGGAACGGACGTCGAGCGGCCGCGCGCTCGAGGACGTCCGCGGGACTCACCCGCGAGTCATCGGCGGGGTCGACGCCGAAAGCACCGACGCGGCGCGGGCGGTCTACGAGGAACTCGTGGACAACACCGTCATCGGCGTCGACGCCACGACGGCGGAACTCGTCAAGCTCTTCGAGGGGGTGTACCGCGACGTCAACATCGCGCTCGCGAACGAACTGGCGAAAGCGTGGGACGGGATGGACGTCGATGTCCGCGAAGCGATCGCCACGGCGAACACGCAACCGTACTGTGACATCCACGATCCAGGCGCCGGGGTCGGAGGGCATTGCATCCCGTGGTATCCGTACTTCCTCATGGAGGCGACCGATCGGCCCATGCCGCTCACCGAGACGGCCAGGCGGGTCAACGACGGGATGCCGACGTACCTCGCCCACCGCACGCTCTCGCTGCTCGAGGATGATGACATCGCTCACAGTGAGGCAACGGTGGCGATCCTGGGTCTCGCCTACCGGCCCGATATCCCCGAGACGGCGGCGAGTCCAACCTATCCCCTCGTGGATCGACTCGAGACGGCTGGCGGGAACGTGATCGTCGTGGATCCGATCGTGGACGATCCGGACGATTCCGTATCCATGTGGCCGCTTGAGGACCTCCCCGATGCCGATCCCGACGCCGTCGTACTCGTCACGGGGCACGAGCGGTTCGGGGAGTTACCCGAAGATCTCCTCGCGAAGACCGTCGTTGTCGACGGTCGCGATGCACTAGAAACGGACGCGACGCGGGAGTACGTCGTTGGGAGGGATCGATAGATGGAGGTCCTCTCCGTCGTCGGTGCCCGCCCGCAGTTTATCAAGGCCTTCCCGGTCTCGGCCGCCCTGGCCGACGAGCACGAGGAGACGCTCGTTCACACCGGCCAGCATTACGATCGAAAGCTCTCCGAGATTTTCTTCGAGGAACTCGACGTTCCCGAACCGGCCCACAATCTCGGGGTCGGTTCGGCCCCGCCCGGCCGGCAGATCGGACGCATCATGATGGAACTCGAGCCCATCGTCGAAGCGGTGGATCCGGACGTGGTCTTGACGTACGGGGATACCAACTCGACCCTTGCCGCCGGCTGTGTGGGTGCCCACGCGGACGCCTTGCTGGCCCACGTCGAGGCGGGCTTACGGAGCGACAACCGGGACATGCCCGAGGAGATCAACCGTGTGATGACCGACCACGCCGCCGACCTCCTCTTTGCCCCGAGCGAGCGAGCGGTCGATCGCTTGGGCGAGGAGGGGATCCGGGAGGGCGTCGTGCTGACGGGCGACGTGATGGTGGACGCGCTCGAATTTGCCACTGACGTCGCTGCCGACCGATCGGCGGTACTTGCGCGACTCGGGCTCGAACCCGGCGCGTACGTGCTCGCGACGGTCCATCGCCAGGCGAACACCGATGATCCCGATCGTCTCCGACGGATTCTCCGGGCGTTGGGCGACCGCGCCGAACCGGCCATCCTGCCCGCGCATCCCCGGACGGTCGATCGACTCCGCGAACTCGATGCCCTCGATTGGGCGCGCCGTCAGGTCCGGCTGATCGACCCGCTCGGATACGTCGATTTCATCCATGCCCTCGCGAACGCCCGCCGGGTCGTGACGGACTCGGGGGGCGTCCAAAAGGAAGCTTATCTCGTGGGGACTCCCTGTATCACGCTTCGGCAGGAAACGGAGTGGCGCGAAACGGTCGAGGCGGGTTGGAACGTCCTCGTCGACGCCGACCCGGACGCGATCGAGCGCGCCCTCCAGATCTCCACCGACATGGGTGACCGGCCGCCGGTCTACGGTCACGGCACCGCCGCCAACATCATCGTCGACCATCTCGATCGTGCGATCGCGGGCGTCGATGAGGGGCCGATCCGCGCCGACGCCGGGTATTCGCGCCCTAACTAACGCCGAGCCGATCGTAAATCGGGTACATGGATGTCGGCATTTTCACGAACACGCCCGCCCACGCCCACCTCTATCGGGCGTGTATCGAGGAGCTGGAAGCACGCGATCACGACGTGACGGTGTTTGCCCGAGACGACGGCCCGACCCTGGCGTTGCTCGATTATCACGACATCCCGTATCGAGTCTACGGTACCCGCGACACCACCACATACGGTCTCGTGCGCGAGTTACCCGGTCATCTGTACACCATCGCCGGTCACGTCCGCGATACGGATCTCGATCTCGTCCTCGGGATGGGCGTATATTCCACGTTCGCCGCCCTGTTGGCCCGCTGTGACGCGATCACGATCATGGACTCGGAGCCGATGGCCACCATCCAACGGCTCGGGTCGCCGATCGTCTCGGCGTATCTGACTCCCTCCTCGTTCCGTCGTGATCTCGGTCCCAAACACTACGTCTTTGACGGGTTCAAGGAGACCGCGTACCTCCATCCGGACGTCTTCGAACGCGATCGATCGATCCGCGCTGACCTCGATCTCGAGCCCGAGGAACCGTTCGTGCTGGCCCGCTTTAACGCCTTCAACGGGCACCACGACGTCGGCAAGCGGGGTTTTTCCCAGGATGAAAAGCGGACGCTGCTGGCATCGCTTTCCGAGGATGCAACGGTGCTCGTCTCGGACGAATCCGGGCAACTCTCCTACGCTGACCTCCCGGCGCGACCGTACGATGCCCATCCCGCTCGCATCCACGACGCGCTGGCGGAGGCCGAGCTCCTGATCGCCGATACCCAGACGATGGTGACGGAAGCGGCGCTGCTCGGGACCCCCGCTATCCGGTCGAACTCGTTCGTGGGCGACGCGGACATGGGCAATTTTCGGGACCTCGCCGACGCCGGGCTCGTGTACAATCTGGATGCCTTCGAGGCGGTCGTCGACACGGCCAAGACGTTGCTCGGGGATCCGACCACGCAATCCGAATGGGCCCATAAGCGCGAACGGTTCCTGTCCGACAAGTGTAACCTGACCGCCGTGCTCGTTGACCTGGTCGAACGGTACGGTAGCGCGGGATCGGTCAACGACGCGGTCCGAGCGCAAACGTCGCTCCGACCGCGGGGCGCCGGCCCGGCGTGAACCCGGGCGATTCCTTCGATTATCGTGACGATTACCAAACCGTGAACGGACGCCAAAGTGGCACGATGAGTGCGGATGGGCGGGAACCTTTGGCCGACGAGCGGTGGCCACACATGCGTCGGCTGCTTCTCGCCGTCGGGTGTCTGAGCCTCTCCATTGGCTTGCTCCTAGCGTGGGACGCTCCCGCGACGGGCTATGAGCTCTCGATCTATCGGGCGACGCCGGTGGGCTTCTGGATAGGGCTTGGAGTCGCTTATGCGGCGAGCGTCCTCGTGTGTGCGATTTATCCCCGCGATCGGATCGCGCTGTACGGACTGGCCCTGGGGGGTCTCGCGACGATGTCGCTGGCTGGCCTGCCACTCGTCCGCGGCTACCGGCATCTAGGGGCGGCTGATGCGCTAACTCATCTCGGCTGGGCGGAGGATATCCGGGAGGGGCTCCTCTCGCCGCCGGAGCTGCTTTATCCGGGGGGCCATGCCGCGGCCGCACTGCTTGGCGAAGGGTTCGGGATCGCCACCGAACGGGCGATGTTGCTCTTCGTATTCCTGCTGTTTGGGGTGTTCCTGGTATGTGTCCCCATTTTCGCGCGGGCGATCGTGGATTCGCCCGTCGTTGCGGTGTTGGCGGGGTTTTCGGCTTTTCTCTTTCTGCCCTTCAACAACGTGAGTACCGCCTACCAGTTTCATACATTTTCGATCACGCTCATGGCCATTCCCGTCGCCGGTTACGTACTGGTGCGGTTTCTCCAATCCGATCGGGACGCTCCGGCCGCCCGCCTGGATGCCTGGCACCTCCTCCTGTTGGCCATCGGGATCGTCATCCTGCTATCGCACCCGCAGGTCGCGCTCAACGTCATCATCCTGCTCGGAACCTTTGCCGGGGTGCACGCGGTGAGCCGCCGGTTCGGGCGCGATCACGCCCTACATCGGCTGCGATCGACACTCGTGCCCTTCATCGTCCTCACCATCGCCTGGTTTGCGTGGTCGTTCCAGCACTGGCAGGCGATGGCGACGATTGAGAACCTCGCGAGCGCAGCCTACATGACGATCTTTGGCGATCAGGCGGCTGGACAGGCCGCTGCGAACGCGGGTCTCTCCGCCACCGCGTTGGGTGCGAGCTTGACCGAACTGTTCGTGAAAATATTCCTGGTCTCGGTGCTGTACGGGATCCTCGCGACGGTAGTCGCGATCGTGTCGATCCGCTCGACGGTTCGATCGTCGGCCGGCCCGGACCACTCCGTGATCAGCTACGTGGGCTTTGGCGGGCTCGTCCTCGGTCCGTTTTTCGCACTGCACTTCCTCGGGGATATCTCCCATCATTTCTTCCGTCATCTCGGGTTCGCGATGGTGTTCGCGACCGTCCTCGGCGCCATCGGTCTGTACTACCTCGTCGAGGCCATCACGGGTGCCAGACCATCCCCGTCGTTGCGGGCGGTCGGCGTCTGGGCGTTCGCCGTGGTGTTGATCCTCTCCGTGCCGGTCGTGTATGCCTCGCCGTACATCTATCTCCCCGCGTCCCACGTCACCGATCAGGACTTCCAGGGCTACGAAACGGCGATCGACATCGCCGACGAGAACACCTACTGGAGCGGGGTCCGAACCGGCCCGGGCCGGTACTTCGACGCGCTCACGCCTGGCGAGCGGCCCCACGTCGCCGATAGCCGGTCCGCGGACAACGCCTCGCACCTGGTCGAGCAGGCCAACGGCGAGGCGGGGATCCCGCTGTATTTCCCCGTGAGCGATCGGGATGTCCAGCGCGAGGTCCTCGCATACCGCGAGCTCAGATTCGATCGGGCCTCCTTCGAGGCACTGCACCGATCTCGCCGGGCCAACCACATCCATTCGAACGGCGACTTCGACCTCTATTACGTCCGACCGAACGAATCGGACGAGTGATTCAACCCTTCGAGAATTTCTCGAGGACATCCGATGCGGCACGAAACCGGACGCCTGCGGCCGCCGCGGTCCGCGCATCGCGCTCGGAATCCCCGATGAAGATCCCCTCTGGGGCCTCAATTTCCAGCCGCCGGATCGCTTCCTCCAATGGCGCCGGATCCGGCTTCCAGGGTCGGACGGTATCGCGGCCGATCACGGCGTCGACCTGATCGGCGAGGTCATGGACCGCCAAGGCGCGTCGACAGGCGGCCTCACAGTTCAACGAACAGATGGCCACGGGCACGTCCACGTGGCCGACGAGATCCGCGAGAGGGAGCCGCGTACTTTGCTCGGCCCCGTCGATTTCATATGAATTGATGGTCGGCTCGATCGTCCGAAGGAGGTCACGCTGGCTAGCAATATCGAGGAGGTCCCAGACCGATCGATCCGCAGTCTCGATCCCCTCATCGGCGAGGTTCTCCCCGATAATCCGTTCGAGGTCGGCCCAGGGCACCTCCAGCCGGACAAGCGTCCCGTCGAGATCGAACACGACCCCGGCCGCGGACTCGAACATATCCTGACTCTCGGGGACCGGAAAATTGAACGTTGTTACTCGTCGGCGTCGTTACTG
>CAYSMB010000060.1:7479-10632 GCA_964432005.1 uncultured Halobacteriales archaeon | reverse complement strand
GATCACCCGCCGGCGCTCCGCGAGCGGGAGCTGTCCCGGCGCCGTCGCCTCTTCCGGGCTGATGGGAGCATCCCCGATTTTCGAGCCATACAGCGGGGCGATCGCCCGCGTATGGCGACCCCGTGCGCCCATACAGAGCGTCGCGACATTTCGGCCGGCCGCGGTATGTCGATGGGTCGCGTCCAGGATGTCGAGGACCTCCCCCATCGACCCGGGCGTGACCGCCAGTTTCCCGACGTCCCCTCGCTCCGAAGCTGCCACGAGTCGTCGATCGATCTCGTCAACGGCGGGGGTGCCGTTGAAGTCGTGCGAGGAGACGACGACGGGGCAATCATGCTCGCGAGCAATCTCCAAGAGCCCATCCGCGTCTCCCCCTTCGACGCTTCGTAACTCGATATCCACGGCAGCGACCGGATCCCGACCAGCGGCTGTCGCCAACGTCTCGATCCGCCCTTCCGACGAGGCCGCGCCGCCTTCCCAGTCAGCCCGGTTCGTCGCGATGATCGGTAGCTCACCATTGTAGGTCGCGAGTTGCTCGAGGGGCCGATCGGCACCGTCCATGCGGAACTCGAGGGCGTCGGCGCCCCCCGCGGCGTCCGCACGCTCGAGATCGGTCACGCACGCGGCGAGGGTGAACCGATCGAAGGAAAGTGCCGTCACACCTGGTTCAGGGGGCGGGAATTCGGTTAATCGTTTTGATACGATCCGGAAGGTTCAGGCGAATCCCCCGGCGACCCTGGAACATGTCCGAGCGAGTCGTATCCCTGGCCCCAAGCGGCACACGCATCGTCCGCGCGCTCGATGCGGGGGATCGACTCGTCGGACTCACGGATCACGGTGACGCCGAGGAGGGCGTCGGTGGGTGGTTGACGCCCGATCTGACGGCCGTCACCGAGGCCGAGCCCGATCTCGTCCTGACAACCGACGAGCTCCAGAGCGAGATCGCCGATCGGTTGCGAGCGGCGGGCATCGAGGTCGCCCATTTCGATCCCCGGACGCTCGATGACGTCGGGGACTACATCCGTGACGTCGGGGCGGCGCTCGACCGCGCGGACGCCGCCGACCGACTCGCGGATACGTTCGAGTCCCGCATCGCGGTCCTGCGCGAACGCCATGGGGAGGGCCCCCGCCCGGTCGTATACTGCGAGGAGTGGGGCGACCCACCGATGGTCGCGGGCAACTGGGTCCCGGAAGTCGTCGAGGTCGCGGGCGGCCGCTATCCGTTCTGTGCGCCGGGGGAACGTTCGCGTCCGATCGAGCGACCGGAGATCGAGGAGGCCGATCCTCACTTCGCGTTCGTCCACCACTGCGGGATCGACGATCCCCGATCCGACGCCCTCGAAGCCCGTGGCTGGGCTGTCCCGGAGGTCCACGTAATGTCGGACGACCTGCTCAATCAGCCGGGCCCGCAGCTCGCCGACGCCGCCGCTCGCATCGCAGCGATTATGGACGCCGCCTGACTCACTCGAGTTCCGTTTCGAGTTCCTCTTCGTCGACGTCGACCTCGACGTCCTCGTCCTCGACGTCGGTCAGGGAATCGGCCGGATCGCCCAGGTCGGCGTCGACACCCTCCTTGACGGCCTGGACCGCCTCCTCCATCTCCTCGACGTCGACTTCGGCCTCCTCGTCGATCTGGCCGATCAGCTCCTCGATGTTGTCGAGCCCGAGCAGCGCCCGGGTTTCCTCGTCGAACTCCAGGCTCTCGAGGACGTCTTCGGCGACCTGGACATCGCTTCCGGTGAGGTGTTTGGCGTACCGGCCCAGCAGGGAGGAGACCTCCTGGGGGAGCACGAACGTCGTCGACTCGCCTTCGCCGATCCGTTCGAGCGTTTCCATGCCCCGTTCGATGACCGCGCGTTCGCCCATCGCCTCGGCCGATCGCGCACGCAGCACCGTCGCGACGGCGTCCCCCTGGGCCTCGAGGACCTGGCTTTGCTTTTCACCCTGGGCGGTGATGATCGCGGATTGCTTGTCGCCCTCCGCGCGCTCGATGGCCGATCGCCGTTCGCCCTGGGCCTCGAGGATCATGGCCCGGCGTTTCCGCTCGGCGGAGGTCTGTTGTTCCATGGCGCGCTGGACGTCCTGGCTCGGATTGACCTCCCGGACCTCGACGCTCTCGACCCGGATCCCCCACTCGTCGGTCGGTTCGTCCAATTCCGTCCGGATCTTCGCGTTGATCTCCTCGCGCTTGCTCAGAGTATCATCGAGCTCCATGTCGCCGAGCACGGCCCGCAGCGTCGTCTGGGCGAGATTCGAGACGGCGCGCTTGTAGTCGTCGACCTCCAGGTAGGCCCGTTTGGCGTCCATGACCCGGATGTAGACGACGGCGTCGGCGGTCACGGGGGAGTTGTCCCGCGTGATCGCCTCCTGGTGGGGCACGTCGATCGTCTGGGTCCGCATGTCGAAGATGTGGGTCTGGCTGACGAACGGCGGAATGAAATGGATCCCCGGCTCGAGCAGACCACGGTACTCCCCGAAGACCGTGAGTGCCCGCTTTTCGGTCGCATCGACGATCTCGACCATCTGCCAGACCGTCACGACGGCGAGCAACACCAAGAGGACGGCTCCCACCGTCAGGGGCAGCGTTCCCGGCACCGAGATGAGGAACATGGCGGTCAATTGGCCCGTCCCGGGGAAAAGTATTCCTCCCGGTTAGGTCTCGAACTCCTCGTCGAGCTCGTTCTCGCGGCCCAGCGCGAGTTGGCGGTCGATTTCGTCCTCGCTGGTCTCGAGGGACTCGACGGTCAGGACGTTGCCCCCGCCCGGATCCATGACCATCACCTCGGCGCCGACAGGAATTTCGTCGGAAATACATCGCGCCTGATAGTACGGATTGAACCCGCCGCCCTCGAGTTTGATCTGGCCCTCGGTCGGGGTCACGCGTTCGGTCACCCGGCCCGTGGTCCCGCGGAGCGAATCGGAACTCATCGTCTGACCGACCCCTTTACCGCCATAGATATCCAGCTCGCGATAGGCGAGCAACGCGAGCGATCCCGTCAGCAGGATGGTGATGGCCAAAAGCGCCGTCAACAACACGCCCGAGCCGATCACCGTCCCTAAGGCGAGCCCAACCAGGCCAGCGACGATCAGGGCAACGCCCAGAACTACCAGATGGGCCCCCGGAGCGAGCGCCTCGGCGACGGCGAGCACGAC
>CAYSMB010000060.1:0-7469 GCA_964432005.1 uncultured Halobacteriales archaeon | reverse complement strand
CCCGAGGATGAGCAATACGAGAGGGAGCGATTGCCCGAAGACCTCGACCATATGGGGACCGATTCGTCCGTCGGGCGATTAAGCATTTGTGTCGTTCAGACGATCCCGAAGATCCGAAGGAACACGAGGACCGTCAGGAGCGCGCCCAAGATCACGAACACGACGTTTTCCGTCCGGGGGGACCCCGGTTCGATCGGCGGTTCGGCGGGATCCTCGATCCCCTCTTCGTCGGCGCCTTCGTTCCGATCCCAGGGCCGGCGCATCGAGCGGCAAAAGACAGGCCGACGTGTTAACTAATCCGTTCTCCGGAGCTATCCCGGTCGGCACCATGGGGCCTCGCGATGTTGCCCGCGTAGAGCACGCCCCGCTCGGCATCGAGCGTAACCTCCGCCCCTTCCTCGACATCGCTCGGCACGGGGGCACCGCTGATCATCGGGATCTCCATCTCCCGGGCGATCATCGCGGCGTATCCGGTCAGCCCCTCCGCGCCATGAACGATGCCCCCGAGGGAGGACGGATCTCCCGAGAACTCCCCGGAGAAGTCGTGGGGGATAGCGATGATAGCGCCCGTCGGGACCGATCGTAAATCGCCGTCGCTGACGCGAGCGATCGGTCCGCTCGCCCGCCCCCGAACCACGACCCGCCCCGTGACGAGCGTCTCGGCCGCGACGTGGACTTTGAGCGTATTGGTAAACTCCCCGCCCTCGATCTCGCGCATCATCCCGACCAGGACGACTACCGTGTCGCCGCTCTCCGCGATGCCGGCCTCCAGGGCACTGGCGACCGCCTCGGAGACGAGCTCCTGGGCGGTCGGCTCGTCGGGCTCAAGACGGTGGGGACCCAGCCCCCACGAGATCGCCAACTGACGGGCCACCTCCGCGGACAACGTCGCTGCCACGACCGGAACGCCGGGACGGAACTTGGCGACTTTCCGGGCGGTGTATCCCGTCTCGCTCGTGACGATCATGGCACTCGCACCGACATCGCGAGCGAGATACCGCCCGGATCGCGCCAGTGCCCCGGTGCGACTCGCGGGGGTCGCGGGTACGCGCTGTTCGCGCAGATCCGCGTGCTCCTCGCTGCGCTCGACCTCCCGGATGATTCGATCCATCGTCTCGACGACGCGGACGGGATGATCCCCGATGGCAGTCTCCTCCGAGAGCATCAGCGCGTCGGTCCCATCGAGGACGGCATTGGCGACGTCCGAGGCCTCAGCACGGGTCGGTCGGGAAGCCGTCACCATCGAGTCGAGCATCTCCGTCGCCGTGATCACGGGGGTCCCCGAGCGTTGACAGGCGTGGATGATCCGTTTCTGGATCATCGGGACGTCCTCCATCGGACACTCCACACCCAGATCGCCCCGGGCAACCATGATCCCGTGGGCGGCCTCGATGATCTCCGCGAGGTTGTCGACGGCGTCGGCCCGTTCGATTTTGGCGATGATCGGAGCGTCAGCGTCCCTGGCCTCGATGGCCTCGCTGACCTCAAGGAGATCCGACGCGTCGCGGACGAAGCTCGCGGCCACAAAGTCGATCGTGCCTGCCCGGAGCATCTCCAGGTCCGCACGATCCTTCGCGGTCACCATCGGGAGATCGAGATCGACGCCAGGGATGTTGAGGCCCTGCCGACCGTCCAGCCGGCCGCCGTTCTCGACGCGGGTGCTCACGACGTCACTCTCGACGGCCGTGACCACCAGCTCGATTCGGCCATCGTCGATCAGCACCCGGTCACCCGGTCGAACACGGGCGATCGACCGGGAGAGACCGATCTCCCCCGAGGCGGTGTCCACATCCGGACGAAGCGTTACCGTTTCCTCGGCGGCGAGTTCCAGGGTCTCGCCCGGCCGCGTTCTCACTTCCGGTCCCTGTAAATCGAGGACGGTCGCGACGTGGGTGTCCACGCGGCCGTCGACCGTTCGGACGGCCTCGGCGAGATCGGCGATCCCGTCGGCGTCGGTATGACTCGCGTTGATCCTGGCGACGTCCATCCCCGCATTCACGAGGCTCTCGATGGTTCGAAGCGACTCGCTCGCCGGGCCGAGCGTACAGACGATCTTGGCCCCGCGCATGGCTCGGTCTCCGTCGTTGTGGTACTAAGCCGTTGCCCGCGATCGGCTCAGAGCACGGGTTCGCCCGGCTCCGCGTCGCCGACGGTCGTCAAGAGATCGGCTTCCTCACCCGCGGCGAGTACCATCCCGTTGCTCTCGACGCCGAACAGCGTGGTCGACTCGAGGTTCGCCAGCACGATGACTCGCTGGCCGACCAGCGCGTCGGCATCGTACATCTCCTGGATCCCCGCCACGATCTGGCGGGTTTCCGAGCCGATGTCGACTTCGAGGCGCATCAGTTCGTCGGCACCCTCGATCGGTTCGGCCGTTTCGATCCGGCCCACCCGGAGGTCAAGCGCCTGGAAGTCCTCGAACGGTAGGCGGTCGTCGGCGTCAGTGCCGCCCCCCTCCTCCGTCCCGCCATCGTCGCCGGTCCGGTCGGCCAACTCGGCGCCGAGCTCATCGACGCGTTCGTCCTCGATCTGGGCGAACAGCTCGGACGGCGACCCGAACGAGTCCGCCGGGGCCACGAGACACTCCTCGACGGTGACCTTCGAGAGGACGTCCGTTTCGCCCAGTTCCCACCACAGCTTCTCCATCGTCTCGGGCATTGTCGGCCACGAGAGGATGGCGATGGCCTTGGCCAGCTGGACGCAATCGCGGATAACCCGCGCGGCCTCTTCCTCGTCCTCGTCGACGAGCCGCCAGGGTTCGTTGCGCTGGATGTACTCGTTTCCGAACTGTGCGAGCTCGAGAGCGGTCATGCCCGCCCCGCGAATGTCGTAATCGTTCACTGCGGTCCGGAAGTCCTCGATGGCCAACTCGATCCGCTCGATGACCTCGTCGCTCGGATCGGCGTCGGGCATGCCGTCGAACTCCCGGTGGGCAAACAGGAGGCTTCGGTACAGGAAGTTCCCCAGGGTCCCCACGAGCTCGCCGTTGACGCGATCGGCGAACTTCCGCCAGGAAAAGTCGATGTCCTGTTGGAGCCCGCTCGTCGTGGTGAGATAGAATCGGAGTGGGTCGGCCGCGAACCCGGCTTCGAGGTACTCCCGGGCCCAGATCGCGCGATTCCGACTGGTCGATAAGCCCTTGCCGTCGATCGTGATGAACCCGTGGGCGCAGACCGCTCGTGGGGTGTTGTAGCCGGCCGCATCGAGCATCGCCGGCCAGAAGATGGTGTGATGCTGGATGATATCGCGGCCGATCACGTGGACGACCTGGCCGTCGCCCTGCCAGGCGTCCCGCCAGTCGTAATCGGGCATCCGTTCGGCGTACTGTTTGGTCGAGGAGATGTACTCGATCGGCGCGTCGACCCACACGTAGAGCACGAGATCCTCCTCGCCGGGATACGGGATCCCCCATTCCATATCCCGAGTGATACACCAATCCTGGAGGCCCTCCTCGATCCACTGTTGTGGTTGATTGCGGGCGTTGTCCGTCCCTTCGAGTGAGGCAAGGAAGTCCGCGAGGACCTCTTTGAACTCGGAGACGCGGAAGAACTTGTGTGGGCGGGTCCGATACTCGGCCGGATTCCCGGTGATCGTCGAGACGGGATCCTCGATCTCGCCCGGTTCGAGGTGGCGCCCACAGCCCTCGTCACACTCGTCGCCGCGGGCCCGTTCTCCGCAGTACGGACAGGTGCCCTCGACGTAGCGATCGGGGAGCGGTTGGTCCTCCTCGGGGTCCCAGGCGACCTCGATCTCGCGTTCGTAGATGTGGCCCTCCTCGATCAGGGTCTCGACGATCTCGAGGGTCGTCTCCGTGTTCGTCGCGTCGTGGGTGTGTCCGTAGTTGTCGTGATCGACGTTGAACTTCGGAAACGTGTCCAGGTACCGCTCGTGCCAATCGAGCGCGAAATCCTCGGGGTCGACGTCCTCCTGCCAGGCGTTGACCGCGACCGGCGTTCCGTGCATGTCCGAACCACAGACGTAGATAGCGTCCTCGCCGATCACCTTGAGCGCGCGGGCGAGCACGTCGGCACTGACGAGACTCCGCAGGTGGCCGATGTGGAGATCCCCGTTCGCATAGGGGAGCCCGCAGGTCACGACCGTGGGGGCGTCGGTCGGATAGGATGCGGGAGTCATGTCCCAGGATCGATCCTACGGTGGGTAAAAGCCCGCGATTCCGGCGCGTGGGCCGATGGATATCACCGAACGGCGTCGAGCAGGAGGCGCTGTTCAACCCGCTTGACTTCCTCCTGGACCGATGCGACGGCGTCGACGTTCGCGGAGATGGAGCCGATGCCGTTGGTGACGAGGTACTCGATCATCCGCGGGTTTGACCCCGCCTGCCCGCAGATACTCGTATCGATATCGTTCGCGCGGGCGGCATCGATGGTGGATTTGATCAACGAGAGGACCGCCGGGTGGAGTTCGTCGAACCGGTCGGCCACGTGTTCGTTGTTCCGATCGACGGCGAGAGTATACTGCGTGAGGTCGTTGGTTCCGAAGGAGACGAAATCGATGCCGGTGTCGACGATCTCTTCGGCCTGGATCGCGCTGGCGGGCGTCTCGATCATCACGCCCCATTTCCGGCGATCGAGGTCGATGCCGGCGGCCTCGATGCGCTCTGCCGCGCGTTCGATTTCGTTCGCATCCGTGATCAGAGGCAACATGAGCTCGACATTGTCATATCCCATGTCGTATATCCGCCGGAATGCGTCCAGTTCCGCGTCGAACGCCTCGGTCCGATCGAGGCTGCGTCGGATGCCCCGGTACCCGAGCATCGGATTGTGCTCGACGGGTTCCTGGTCGCCGCCGACCAGCTGGCGAAACTCGTCGGTCGGTGCGTCAAGCGTCCGGACTCGCACGGGCTTTGGATAGAACGCATCGGCGACGGTCCGGATCCCCTCGACGAGGGCATCGGTGTACGCCTTCGCCCCGTCGTCCTCGATGACCTTCATGGGGGTCTTGCCGAGCGAGAGTACGAGGTGCTCGATCCGCAGCAATCCGACGCCGTCGGCCCCCGTGGCCGCCGCGCGTTCGGCCGCCTCCGGGATCGAGATGTTGACCAGGACGGCGGTCGCGGTCATCGGCTTGGCCCGTCGGGGTTCAGCTGTGGGTTCGGCCTGTCCCGTCTCGACCTCCTCTTCCTCGGCCCGGCCGCCCGGGACGACGCGACCCATCTCGCCGTCGACGGTGACTTGCTTGCCGTCCTCCAGGACGACCGTCGCGGTACTCGTCCCGACGACGGCCGGGACGCCAAGCTCCCGGGAGACGATCGAGGCGTGGCTCGTCATGCCGCCCTCGTCGGTGACGATCGCCGAGGCCCGTTTCATCGCGGGGACCATGTCGGGGGTCGTCATCTCCGCGACCATCACGTCGCCGGGATTGACCTTGTCGAGCTGGTCGACCTTGCGTACCACGCGCACCGGGCCGGATGCCCGCCCTGGGCTCGCACCGATCCCTGTCAGTAGGGCCGTATCCTCCCCGGACTGGCCCGCGGTAGCGCCCTGATCCCCCGCCTCGTCGCGCTCGATATCGTCGCCGGAAAGCGTCGTGATCGGGCGGGACTGAAGGACGTAGAGGTCCCCATCCCGCATCGCCCACTCGACATCCTGTGGGTCCCCGTAGTGATCAGCGATCCGGCGGCCGAGCTCGACGAGCCGCTCGATCGTCCCCGCCTCGAGGACCTGATCCTGCCGACGTTCCTCGGGGACCTCCCGTTCGACGGTCTCGCCGTCCTCGCGCTGGATCATGATCTTCTTCTCACCGATACTGACATCTGTGATCTCGCCCGCCTCGGCATCGACGACGTAGGTATCTGGGGAGACCTGCCCCGAGACGACGGCTTCTCCGAGTCCCCAGGCGGCCTCGACGATCATTTGATCATCGCCGGTGCTGGGGTGGCTCGTGAACAAGACGCCGCTCACCTCGGCGTCGACCATCTCCTGAACGACCACGGCGATGTCGACCGCGTCGGTCTCAAAGCCCTGTTCCGCCCGATAATAGATCGCCCGCGGCGTAAACAGGGACGCCCAGCACTCCCGGATCCGCTCGATCAGGTCCTCGCCCGTCACGTTCAGGAACGTCTCCTGTTGGCCGGCGAAGCTCGCGTCGGGGAGGTCCTCGGCGGTCGCGCTCGAGCGGACGGCGACGTAGGGTTCCGCCCCGTCGCCCACCTTCGCGTACGCCGATTCGATCTCCTCGCGAAGATCGGCCGGGAACTCCCCGTCCATGATCCGTTCCTGGGCCCGTGCGGCCGCCTCGGAGAGTTCGGAGGCATCCTCGGCATCCACGTCGGTGAGTTCCACGAGGTCCTCGTCGATATTGTTGGTCTCGAGGAACGAACGGTAGGACTCCGCGGTGACCACAAATCCCGACGGGACCGGCATCCCCGCTGATGTTAGCTCCCCCAGGGAGGCCCCTTTCCCCCCGGCGATCTCTAGATCAGTACCCTCGATGTCGTCGATCCACCGGATGCCGCGTGACACGTCATCGAGTTCGAGGACCGTGGCAAAAAGGATTATGTCACGTCCGCGGATCCACAGGTGTCACGGCCGAACGCGTCGATTTGTGGGGAATGCGCATCGTTCACACGTGACGGTGATCGGGGTATTACTGGTGGAGTTCACCGGGTGCAACCGCCGGACCTAGCGAATAATCTTGGGTGGCCGCCTAAACGGGCTCTGGGGTCACGACCGCGGACGGGTCGGCGATCCAGAGGTCCCCGAAGAGCTCGTCCTGCTCGAGGGCTACTCGGCCTCGGTCTGTCAGGAACAGAATCCCGAGAAACGTCTCCAATCGCGATCCGGCCACGTCGTCGATCTCCGCGAACAGGACTTCCGCGCGCCCGGCATCGAACTGCTCCTTGATCGCGGCCCAGACCTGATCGACGAGGACCTCCAGATCCTCGGTGTGGGTCGCCCCGGTGACCTCCGCCTCGGAGGGTTCGTCGGGCATCCGGTGCTCGTCGGTCTCGTGATATTCGATCGACTGGATGCCCCGATCGAACCCGGCCGGCGAATCCGTGGTATCGTATTCGCGGTGTGGCTTCCACCAGGTCCGTCGCTCGATGTCCCGGAGCTCGCGGATCAACTCGTCGAGCGTCTCCGGCGAACCGCGGGCCCGCTTGCGGTCGAGGCGTCGATCCATCTCGGCCTCGAGGTCGGCGATCGGATCGTCCATCGGTCCGGGGGGCTCGTCCCACTCGTTTCCGGGGAACGGCTCGTCCTCCGGTTCCGGCTCGTCGATCTGGACGAGCGCGTCGCTTTTCATCCGAAGGAGGACACTCGCGTAGAACAGCGCCCGCCCCGATACGCGCAGGTCGACCTCCTCGAGTTTCGCGAGGAAGGCATCCGTGACGGAGACGATGTCGATATCCCACGGATCGATCTGGCCGTCCGTGGCCAGCTGGACGAGCAATTCCACGGGTTCTTCGCCCTGATTCGGGCCGACCGGTCCGCCAACGTCCGGCACCG
>CAYSMB010000059.1:4004-10674 GCA_964432005.1 uncultured Halobacteriales archaeon | reverse complement strand
ATGACACCTCCTTGACATGGAGGAGGCCGGCGGTTCAAATCCGCCCCAACCCATCTTCTTCAGTCAAACCCGGCTTTGAGTCGGGTTTGCTGTTATTTACCGACAATTCCTCGTTTGAGGAGTTCTCCCGTGTTGTCCCGCGTCTACGATTCGAACCGATGAACGGAAATTGGATCAGTTATTCTTCGTCCCCCCATGAAGAATATGCAATTTCTGATGTAGCCGAAGGAGTCCGCCTTTCCGAACCCGATGGTTGCTATCCTACCGGGGGTTGCATTGCATTCCTCGATAGTAATTGTATCAAGGCAATCCTGGGGACTAGTAAACATTAACTGACCGCCTTATTCCGCGATCCTACCGCGCCAATTGAGGGTCAGCATGCAGCCGACGGGTCCGAGCCTAGCGTCTCTGTCGTCACCTCGTCACTACCGTCGCCCATTAGGATTGGTTGTGTGGATTTCCGCGGTGAAGGCGTGGTGTCGAGCCCCGTTCAAGAAGATGGAGATTCGGGGAGTCTGGTCTATACGATGGACTCGGCCAACGACTTATCCATCTTAGGAGGAGCGACGATCAGGCCATGGCGATCGCGCCGACTCCGGACACTAGCGCCGGAAAGGGGAGCAGGTAATGAGAAATCAGCGATCCGGATCATTCCCAGAACCGCCCGAACTAGCGTCTCGTTGGGACCGCGGTTCTTGGGTCATTTCTTCAGGATCCTGCGCTTCGTCTTCCCTACTCGTTGACGTACTCGCCGTCGATCCCCATCCAGCGCCTTCATCCTGGTCTTCCCAATCGGACCACGGGTCTCGTGTTGTGGAAGTTTCCTCCTCTCCCGTTTCGGCATCGATATATCCGTAAATCCAGAGGGTCGACACTACGAAAACGGTACCGACGATCACTCCGGTTATGAAAATAAGTCCGAGCCTCGCATCCAGGGCGATAAATAGGACGATCAACGCCCCAACGAGCGAACAGACGATAGCATAGGATAGAATCGCCCAGATAGATGAAGGGCGGTACATGAGAACCCCAACGGTAATTGCTTTTATAAATCAGTATGCTATACTGTTCAATATTCTCCCATACCTGGTCTCACCGCCCGACTGGCGGAGTCACTCGATTCTATAAGTGGTCTCTTTTCTCGCTACAATCCAGGGATATGAGGTTGGCCGATTCGAAGAAATTGGTTTGGTGCACGATCCCGTTCCTGGGCGTGGGATGCTTGTCGGTGTGGCGCCTTCGAACCATGTATTATGGGGCTTTGCGATATGCCCCGCACATGACCCTGAAATCGGCCGTAAAGAGCAGCTTCATCGCCGGCTTGATCCTGATCGCGCCGCTCGCGATCACGCTGTTCGTCCTTAAGTTTCTGACCGATTGGGCGTTCGATCTCATCAACCCCCTCGTCCGGGGTACAGGCTTGCCCCAATATACCGGCAATATCGAACTGATTGCCCAGATCATCGCGGCGCTCCTCATCATCACCGCGATCACGGTGATCGGGTACATCGCTCAGCAAAGCGCCGGACGCCGTATGTTCGGCCAACTCGGCCGGCTCGTCTATTTCATTCCGCTCGTCAGCACTGTCTATGCGAGCATCCGCCAGGTCGCTTCCTCGCTCGTGAATCGAGATACTGCCTACCAGAGCGTGGTCTTGGTGGAGTTCCCAAGGGAGGACGTCTACGCGATCGGCTTCGTCACGGGAGAAGCACCCCAGGAGGTCGGGGATGTCGCCGGCGAGGACGTTTACAGCGTCTACGTTCCCCATAGCCCGAATCCCACTATCGCGCAGTTGCTCTTCCTTTCGGAGGATCAGCTACTCGAAACGGACATGAGCGTCCGACAGGGGATGCGCTTGGTCGTCACGACCGGAATCGGTGGCGATGACGAATCGGCAGCGCTTCCACCTATTCCCGAAGAATAGGGGATGATCGACGCCGGGTGATCGTCCCTCTCGACAGCGCTCATTAGCCTCGGAGCGTGCCAGCCATCGCCTGTGCCCTCCCCGGCTACCCCTCGCCCTCAGACTGGTACGGTTCGCCGACAGCCCGCCGAGGGAGATTGCTCATGATCTCGATCGTGAGATCGTCCCGGGAGGTAAACTCCCTCGAGCTGGTATCCTCGATCACCCTCGCGAGGCCGATCTCCCCGTCGGCCAGGCGTAGCGTAATACCTTCCGTGGCGTCGATGGCGGCCTCCCGATCGATGGGGTAGGTGAGCTCCCCGACGACGTCGTACAGATGGCTCAATTTTTCGGTGCGCGCCATGGACCGATTCGTCGAACTGCGCGGGGAAAAGCCTCCGCCTACCGTCAGCTCTCCGTGAATGGTCCGGGACTGGACCTTTCGGGTGACCGTCTCACTCGAGCACGATGGAGGTCCGCGTGTTGCCCACGCCCTCGATCGCGTGGATCTTCTCCGTGACGATCCGTAAGAGGCTGTGGGCGTCCTCGGCTTCGAGTAGCGCGATAATATCGAACTCGCCGGCAACGATGTTCGCGCGCACCACGCCGTCGATCCCCTCGATCGCGGACAGGGTATCCCGGGCCGTGCCCGTCCCTGCCATCATCAGGACGTACGCTTCCATGCGTCATCAGGGCGCCCGAGCGGCAAAAACGCCATTTCTCCGCGACGTGACCCTCACACAGCGAAGCACATTCATCGAGGACGCCCTGCTCAGCCGGACGACTAATCGGCGAGCAAGGAGCGCGAGGAGTTCGTCACCACGAGGACGCTGCTGGTGGCCATCGCGCCGGCGGCAAACAGCGGGTTGAGCAGGCCGGCAATCGCGACGGGAATCGCGATCGCGTTGTAACAGAACGCCCAGCCGATGTTCTCCTTGACCCGTCGGCCCGCCGCGCTTGCAAGATCGAAGACCGTTCCGACCGACCGGAGGTCGTCGTCGACGATGGCGATATCAGCCGCGTCGACCGCCATCGCCGTCCCGCCGCCCATCGATATACCGAGATCCGACCGGGCGAGCGCGGGCGCGTCGTTGGTGCCGTCGCCGACCATGACCGTCCGCCCCTCCGCCGCGAGCCGCGCGACGGTCTCGGCCTTCGCTTCCGGCGGTACGCCCGCGAAGACCTCGGCGATGCTGGGATGATCTCGAAACGGGGCAGCGCGGCGCCGATCGTCCCCAGTCAACACCACCACCGACATGCCCCGACGCGCCAGCTCCTCGACCGTCTCCTCCCAACCGTCCCGTGGCGTATCGCCGACCGCAACGGCGCCCTCGGCCCTCCCGGCCCGCCCCACGACGATCGGGAGGTCACCCGCCTTACGAATCGCCTCGACGGTTGCCTCGACGTGCTCGGGAACCGGCCACCCGAGCTCCGCGAAGAGGTCCGGATGACCCACCGCGATCCTGGTCCCGGCGACCGTCCCGACGACGCCATGCGCCCGGCTCTCGAACGCATCGATCGCTGGCTCCTTTTCAACGGTACCGCCGTCGGTCGCGACCTCAAATGCGTCCGCGATCGCGCGGGCGACGGGATGTGACGACCGGGACTCGAGAGCGGCCGCTTCGCCCAGCAACCCCGCCGGTGCCTCGGCGTCCCGGACGGTAAAATCGCCGGTGGTCAGTGTACCCGTCTTGTCGAAGATCACGGTATCGGCGCCCCGGAGTCGTTCGAAGACGGTCTCGTCGAAGATCACGATGTTTCGATCGAGGGCTTCCCGGACGCCGCTGGCGATCGCGAGCGGCGTCGCCAGTCCCAGGGCGCACGGACAGGAGACGATGAGGACGGTCAATCCCACCAGCAGGGCCGCCCCGATGGAGGTCCCAAGGCCCAGATATGCGACCGCGACGACCAGTGCCACCACCAGCACGAGCGGCACGAACACCGTCGCGAGCTTGTCGGCCAGTCGCTGGATGCCACCGGACGTGCTCTGGAGGTCCCAGACGAGGTTCGCGATCCGATCGAGGCTGCTCGTCGGGTTCGCATCCACCGCCACGACGACCGCCCCGTCGGTGATGACCGCGCCCCCGATCACCCGATCGCCAGGCGTCTTGTGCACCGGCAGGGCCTCCCCGGTGACCACCGCCTCGTCGGCCGCGCCCTCGCCCTCCACGATGCGCCCGTCGACGGGGATTCGCTCCCCGGCGCGGACGAGGACACGATCGCCCTCCCCCAGCTCCGAGACGGCCACGTCTTCGTGCTCGCCGTCCGTGACCCGACGGGCCCGATCGACCTGGATGCTGGTGAGATCGGCCAGCCGATCGGTCGCCTCGCGTTTGACGGCCGATTCGTGATGATTCCCCACGGTCACGATCACGATGATCGCCACGGTCACGTCGAAGTAGACGTGGATGCCCCCGGTCGCGACCGTGATCCAGCTGAACACGTACGCGCTCACCGCCGCCAGGGCCACCAGGAGGTCCATGTTGGGAGTCCGGGTGCGGATACTGACGTACGCCCCCCGAAGGATCGGCTTGCCGGTGACGAACAGGACGATCGTCGTCATGACGCCGAGCGCGATGAAGAAATAGCGGGCCCCGGAGGCCGCGAGCATGTCGGCGAGGAACTGGGCCGTCCGATCGTCGTAAAAGAGGCCGTCGAAGAATGTCGGATAGAGGATCAGCACGTACTGGAGCATGACCATCATGCCGACCAGGACCCCGATGGCCAGCCGGGCGAACGCCCAGTTATCCGCCGCCCGGCGGCTCATCGCGTCCTCCCGAGGGTACGCCGTATATCCGAGCCCGGAAAGTGCCTCCCGGAGTGCCGACGTCTCGATCGCGGGATCGTGATCGATCCGAACGGTCTCGGTGACGTAACTCGCGCTGGCGGCACTCACTCCATCGAGGTCCGTCGCCGCTGCTTCGATAAAGGCCTCACACGAGGTACAGTACATCCCGTCGACCTCGAGGAACGTGGCTTCGTGCTCCTCTGGAATGTCGGGGGCGTCGTCCGCTTCGGCCTGTTCCCGCACGTCATCTGCGTCGACCTGATCCACCGCATCGAGGGTCTCGAAGACGTGTCGGCACCCTTCACAGCAGAACGCGTGCCCGGCGTCGTCGCGGACATCGTCGGCAGGGAGATCACAGAGTTCGCAACGACGTTCGGCCGTCGTCATGGCAGGAGGGCCGCGTCCGCGAATGGCTGGTAATGGGGCAAGCGCGGGTGCGGGAGGTGGACGCCGAAGGACATCAGTCCGTGGGCGAACAGGACGTACCCGAGCAGGACGAACGCGCCGCCGAGCAGCCGGTGGAGCTGGCCGCGTCGCACCGGATCGACGGCCTCCACTACCGTCCCATATAGGAACACCGCCGGGAAGGTTCCGAGCCCGAGTGCGGCCAGCGACAGGAATCCGACCGACCACGAGCCGACGGCGAAGGCATACAGGAAGGCCGGATACAGGATCGGACACGGCAGGAGCCCGTGGAGGGCTCCCAACCCCACGATGCCCGGGCCGGCGGCGAGCTCATCCAGCCGGGCGGAGAGCACGCCGAACAACCGCTCGAACCCGAGCCCGCTCACGTGACCGCCGACGGAGCTGCGGCCGATCAGGTAATAGATCCCGACGACGATGACGAATCCGCCGACGACGATCCCCATGGATCCGCGGATCGTGTCCGCCACCGCGGTCAACGTGTCGGTGGTGACGTATAGGAGGCCGCCCAGGGCCCCACACGCCGCACCGATGGTGGCGTAACTCAGTGTCCGCCCGAGGTTGAATAGGCTGTGCTGACGGACCTCATAGAGGGTCAAGTGACCCCGCGGCTCGTCGGTCCGCTCGTTCAGTTTGTTCGAATAGATCGTCACGAGCGGCCCACACATGCCGATGCAGTGTGCGCCCCCCAGCAGGCCGATGATGAAAAACAGGAGGAGGTCGCCCGACACCAGGCTGGAGGTCGTGGACATGGGTGACGCGAGTGTTTGCCGACGGGGACGGGGCCAGGATGAATAGGGGTTTGGATCGGCGCGGCGGACGCCGTCGGAACCGACCTCTATACGTTTATTACCCTCGTCGAGACAATCTCTCGTATGGAGTACACCGAACTCGGCGATACAGGATTGGCCGTCAGTCGGATCTGTCTCGGCTGCATGAGCTTCGGATCCGGATGGGCCGACTGGCTGCTCGAGGAGGAGGACGCCCAGGAACTGGTCGACCGGGCGATCGAACTCGGGATCAATTTCTTCGACACGGCCAACGTCTACTCGAACGGCGAGTCCGAGCGAATTCTCGGCAACGCCATCGACGAACACGATCGGGACGAACTCGTCATTGCGACGAAGACCCATCCCCAGCGCAGCCCGGAGTCGTATCCGCCGACCCAGGCGGATCTGGGCTCCGATGACGGCCGGAACGGCCTCTCCAGGAAGTCGATCGAACAGGATCTGCAGGGGAGTCTCGACCGGCTCGGCGTGGATACGATCGACCTCTACCAGATCCACCGTTGGGATTACGGCACGCCGATCGCCGAGACGCTCGGAGCCCTCGACGACGCCATCCGCCGCAACCAGGTCCGATATCTCGGCGCCTCCTCGATGTATGCCTACCAGTTCGCCTCGGCGCTCCACACGAGTGACATGCGGGGCCTCGAGCGGTTCGTCTCGATGCAGAACCACTACAACCTGGCCTACCGGGAAGAAGAGCGCGAGATGCTCCCGCTGTGCGAGCAGGAGGGCATCGGCGTCATCCCCTGGAGCCCGTTGGCCGGCGGG
>CAYSMB010000059.1:0-3993 GCA_964432005.1 uncultured Halobacteriales archaeon | reverse complement strand
CGCATCGAGGAGCTCGCCGAAGATCGCGGCGTCTCGATGGCCCAGATATCGCTCGCCTGGTTGCTCCACCAGGCGCCCGTTACCGCGCCGATCGTCGGCGTCACGAGCATGGACCACCTCGAGGATGCCGCCGAGGCCGTCGACATCGACCTCTCGGACAGCGACCTCGAGTATCTGGCCGAACCGTACGAGCCCGTCGCGATCGAAGGCCACGACTGAGCCGACCCCCGGTCACCGCGACCCTTATCCTCGCGTGTGGCCCGTCTCCGGAGAATGCACGGGGCCCCGCCGGTCATCGGTCGCTTCGCCGCGCCGACCGCCATGACCGCGACCCGGATCGCCGTCCTGTCCGATCTCGAGGCGTTCATGCTCGGGAAGGACTTCTGCCGTGTTCAGGTCGCCGCCGCCCAGATGAGTGGCCTGCCGCTCGTCGACGAACTCGCGTCGGAGGAGCCTCCCCTGGAGGACCGCCGTTAGACCGGTTCGAGCTCTTCCATGCTGAGCAGCCGATCGATCTTCTCCTCGCGGCGCGATCGTTTGCGACGAACGTCCTCCTTGGCCGATACCGCGATGTCCTGGAGCCCCTTCACGCGGGGGACGTCGGTCACGTTCGAGAGCAAGACCGTCGCCGTCAGTTGATCGGCGTTTGGCATCGGATTGTCCCCGGCGAGGACCTCGATGCTGTCGGTCTCCTGTTCGAGCCATCGACGCGCATTCTCGAGACCCTTCCGCGAGAATTCCTCGGGCGGGCCCGAAATGACGATGAGGGACCGCTCGGCCGAGTCGATGTCCGCCGAGAGTGTGAGTCTGGACTGGACGGCGCGACGGACGAGACCGCTGACTTTCTGGGCGCCGTCGGTGTCGGCCCCGTTCCCCCGGAATCGATGAAGGAGCCCGCGTTCGCCGCTCGCCTCGGCCGCGGCGAAGGCGATGGAGCTCAGCCCGCCCGGTTCCAGGGTCCGGCGGATGTCGCTGGCGTCCATCACGTTCTCCGCGACGGTCTCGCCATCGTAGCTCCCCGCCGACAGCAGGGTCATCACCCGCCGGGCGATCTCCTCGTTGGTGCGCTGGTAGCCGTCGCCGACGGTATCACCGGTCCCGCGCCAGGCGTCGTTGTCGAAGACCAGGAGGTTGTCCGTCGCCTCGGCCAAGGTCGGCAGGGCCCGGGCGGCGTTGTAGGTCGCCCGGCCGCCCTCGTCCTCGCTTGGAAGGATCGCGAGTCCATAGACCGGTTCTTGGTACGTATCTCGCAGCGCTTCGGCGAACACTGGTGCACCGCCGCTGCCGGTCCCGCCGCCCAGCCCGGCGACGATGAGGAACGCGTCGATATCGTAGATGGGGACCTCGTCGACGGCCCGATTGAGTTCGTAGAGATCCATCTCGGCGATCTCCGCCCCGAGATCCGGATCGGCCCCCACGCCATGTCCCTTGACCCGGTCGTGCGTCTGCCCGATCAACACCCGGCGCTCCTCCGGGATGTGATCGGGACGCTTGAGGTCCGTCTCGGCCGAGTTGACCGCCATGACGTCGCGGCACAGCTCGTGCGAGTTGCTGCGGTCGGCCGACAGGATCGTGTCGACGACTTTGCTGCCGGCGTTACCAAACCCGATGAGCGCGAGTTTCATGCCACCCGGACAGTCACCGGGAAGTTACATTGTTAGGAACCGAATAGTGGGATCTCCCATCGGGACAAACCGTTGGGGTACTCGCTACCCGATGGCGGGAAAGCCCGAATACGGGCTCCGCGTGAACCGGGACCGACCCCGGTCTGTGGCCTCCGGGCGCGGTCACCTTCATTCGTCGGGAATCCGGGTCGATGGACGGCGGTGTGGACATATCGGCTTTCCGCATAGTCGCGCCGTGAACCGTCCCGTCGCCATCACGGGGTGCCGCGTCGGCAGATCGCCTGCCACTCACGACCTCTTCCACGGCCACCTCTCGTCGCCGTGAAGGTTCTCGTGGATGCCTACCACGAGGGCGGGCACGACGATCATGAACAGATGCTCTTCGATCGGGATACCGAGGAGATCGATCCCCGTGCGCAGGACGATATCGAACACGCCGACGTGCAACGTATACCAGTCCCAGAGATAGGCGATCGGATACAGCACCACGATCGTGACCCCGGCGCGACGGAACGCGTCGGCGCGGTACAGCAAGAGACCGGCGACGGTCCCCCAGAAAACGATCGTCACGAGGTACGTATAGGGGCCGAAGATGCCGATATCCGGGACCATGCGCCCGGTTCGTCCGCCCGGGCCAAAACCCCTGCCCTGATCAACATTGAAGGCCGCGCGGCCCGACGTCCCTAGTGGGATGAATATCGCATCGATCGCGTCGCCGGAGTACGTTGAGGCCGACGTCGACGACCGCTTCGGGAAAGTCCGCGGGATGTTCGAGCGGCACAACCCGAAGGGGATCATCGTGACCGACGACGGGGGATACCAGGGAGTCCTGACCGAACGCCGCATCCTCCAGTCCCACGTCGACGATGACACCCGGGCCGAGGCGCTCATGCGGTCGGCCCCGAAGGTCGAACGGACCGACGACATTCGGGATGTGGCGCGGGTACTCGTCGAGGGTGGCACCAAGGTCGCACCGGTGTTCGAGGCCGGACGGCTCTGGGGGATCATTACCGTCGACGGAATCCTGCAGGCGGTCCTCGAGAACCTCGATGCGATCACGGTCGAGCAGATCTACACGCCCGAAGTCATCACGGCCTCGCGGGAGACCACACTCGGCCGCGCGATCAACATGCTCCGGGAGCACGGGATCTCCCGGCTGCCCGTCGTCGACGACGATGGACTGCTCGACGGGATCGTGACGGTCTATGACCTCAGCGATCTCATCATCCGGGGGATGGAGTCCCAGACCGTCGGGGATCGCAGTGGCGACATCGATCGGATGCTCGATCTCCCGGTCTACGATGCCATGAACAACCCCGTCGCCACGGTTGCGCTCGATGCGAGCGTGCAGGAGGCCGCCGAACGGATGTTGGAGAACGATTACTCCGGCCTCGTGGTCACCCCGGACGACGACGATCGGCTCATTCAGGGCGTGATCACGAAGACCGACATCCTCCGGGCGCTGACGTTCACCGAGGAGGACCACATGGATGTCCAGATCACGAACATCGACATCCTCGATACGCTGACTCGCGAGGAGATCCGCGCGTCGATTACGGACGTCGCTGACAAGTACAGCGCGATGCAGGTCCAGCACGCCCACGTCCGGTTTCACGAACACAAGGAACGGCTCCGCGGCGTCCCGCTGATCGACTGCAAGATCCGCTTGCGAACGAACGCCGGTCAAATAGCCGGCTCCGGGGAAGGCTACGGCGCCGAATCGGCCTTCCACGTCGCGCTCGACAAGCTCGAACGCAACGTCCTCGAGGTCAAAGGACTCGCAAGCGACGAGGAATACCGCGGCCAGTTGCTCAGAAAACTCGGCGAGCTATAAGCTGGGCTCGCCGCCCACCCCGTCGGCCGCCTGTAGCCGCGTATCCGTAATCTGGAACATGACCGTCTCGCCGGCCGGGAGCGACCGGTGCTGTTCGAGCGTGGCCCGGCGGTTCCCGCCCCGAAATCGATCCAGGCGGACGACCGCCCCCGACCAGTGCCCCAGGCTGTTTCCGCCGAGGGGCCGGATCCGGTCGGCCTCCGGATCCATGAACACTTGATTGGTGACCAGGACCCCGAGGTCGTGTTTGCGCGCGATCGAGAGGAGGTGGGTCACCTGCCGCGTGACCGCCCGGAGCGCGTCGGCCTCGTCCCGGTCCTCTCGTCCCCGCTCGAGGCGATAGAACCCGGTGAGACTATCCACGACGATCAGCCCGAGCTCGGGCGCGACGTCCGCGGCCTCCCGGATGGCCTCGCGCTGTTCGTCGAAGTCGTGGACCGCGCGCACGACGATCCGATCGGTGATGGCGCCCTCGTCGCCGCGGCCGCGTGCGAGCTGGGCGAGCCGCTCAGGGGAAATCCCCTCGGCGTCGAT
>CAYSMB010000058.1:0-10727 GCA_964432005.1 uncultured Halobacteriales archaeon | reverse complement strand
CCGCAGGGACGTCCTCGCCGCGTTCGCCGACGTTCTCCCCCTCTCCGACGGCATCGAAGACTTCGAGGCGGTCCTCGCGGCGTTCCACGTCCTCGATCATGACGACCGCGTCGGCGCCGTCGGGCAGCTCGCTACCCGTATGCACGCGCACCGCCGTAGACGTGGAGATCTCCTCGCCCACCCGGAGGTCGGCCGGCGCTTGGCGGGACGCGCCGAAGGTGTCCTCCGCGCGGACGGCGTATCCGTCCATGGCCGCCCGGTCGTAGTGTGGCACGTCCCGGTTGGCGGTCACGCCCGTCGCGACGACGCGTCCGTCGGCCGCCTCGAGGGAGACCTCCTCCGTCCGTCCGTGCGGGGCCACGCGCTCCCGGAGGGCCTCGCGGGCCGCCGCGAGGCGCGTTCGGTCCTTGAACCCCCGTCGGCGGATGTCCTCGTGTGCCATTGGGCATCGTACCCGCGGTAAGGCCAAAAACGTCCTGCTCCCCGGACGGTCCTAGCCTTTTTCGTGGCCGGGCGGCAACGATGCCCCATGGAAGATTTTCGCGAGGCCGTCGGCGACCTCACGGCCCCGCTCGCGGCGGATCTTTTGGAAAGCGAGAACGCCTATCTCGTCGTCCTCGATATCCCCGGCGCGGCCGCCGAAACCACGACGGTGGAGACCACCAACGGGAGTCTCCGGGTCGAGACCGACCGGACGCCACCGCTACCCGAGGACGCTCTGGTCGTCCACGACGGACGGCCCGACGAGCTGTCCCTCGAGCTCCCACTGCCGGCGGACGCCGACGCCTCGGAGACGCACGCGTCCTTGACCGACGGCGTCCTCGAAGTGACGATTCCCCGACGCACGTCCGGCACGTCGATCCCCATCGAGGGCGAGTGAGGCGTGGTCCGGACCGTCCGGCGGTTCCTCGAGGTGGGGTGGCGATTCCTCCCGATCCTGCTCGCGTATGCCCGCGACCGGCGGCGTTTTCTCGTTGCGGGCGGTCGTCGAAAGCCCGATCCCGCAACGCAGGCGCGCCGCGCGGATCGATTGCTCGGGGTCCTGCTCGATCTGGGACCGACATTCATCAAGCTCGGGCAGTTGCTCTCCACGCGCCCGGACATCCTCCCGCCGGTCTACATCGACCGGCTCTCGGAGCTCCAGGACGATGTCCCGCCGGCTAGTTGGCCGGCGACCGAGCCGGTGATCGAAGCGTCGCTCGGTCCGGTCGAGGACCATTTCTCGAGCTTCGAACACGAGGCGATTCACGGGGCGAGTCTGGGACAGGTCCATCGGGCGCGGATCGATGGCGAGCCGGTGGCAGTGAAGGTTCGCCGTCCGGGGGTCACCGAACGGGTCGAGACCGATCTGCAGGTCATTCGGATGGCGCTCCCGGTACTCCTGTTCTGTATCGACGATGCCCGGGCGTTCTCCCTGGAGAACCTGGCGGACGAGTTCGCGCGGGTGATCAAGGAGGAGATGGATTACCAGCGCGAAGCCGAGATGTTAGACGAGATCCGGGCGAACTTCGCGGACGAACCGATGGTCCGGGTTCCGGAGACGTACTCCGATCGTTCGACCGACCGCGTCCTCACGATGGAGTTCGTCGAGGGGACAAAGATCACCGACGTCTCGGCCCTGGACGAGCAGGGGATCGACCGGACGGGCGTCGCCGAGCGGTTGGAGCGAGCCTACCTCCAGATGATCGTCGTCGAGGGCGTCTTCCACGCCGATCCGCATCCGGGGAATCTCGCCGTGCAGTCCGACGGCACGATCGTCTTTTACGATTTCGGGATGAGCGGCCGGGTACGCTCGGCCGATCGTGATCACATCGTGGATTTCTACGTCGCGGTCGCCGAGCGGGATATCGACGGGATCCTCGACGCGCTCGTTGCGCTGGGCACGCTGAGTCCGGACGCCGACAGACAGCTGATGGGCCGTGTACTTGAGGTGGCAATCGCGGATGCCCGCGGTGAACGGATCGAGGATTGGCGCGTCCAGCAGATCATCGATCGCGTCGAATCGACCATGTACGAGTTCCCGCTCCGGCTGCCGTCGCGGCTCGCACTCGTCATGCGGGTGGCGACGGTCGTCGAGGGCGTCTGTGTGACCTTGGACGAGGACTTCGATTTCATTGCCGTCGCGACGGACTTTCTGACCGAGCGCGGCTATCGCGACGAATCCGTTCGCCGGGCGGCTCGCGAAACGGGGCGAGCGATGGGGGAGGCTGGCCTCGCGACGCTGCGGGCGATCCCGAAGGCCGAACGCGTCCTCGATCGGATCGAGCGCGAGGAGGCGTTCGTCCGGGTGGGCGTCGAGGACCCCGAACGTGTGCTCGAACGACTGGCGCGGCGGGTGGTGCTCGGTCTGTTTGGAGCCAGTGCCCTGGTGGCCGGTGCTATCGTCTACGCGGCACGGGGCATCGATCCGATCGCGATCGCGGCACTGGTGGTACTCGCGCTCTGTCTCATCGCTCTGTATCGATCGTTCCGGCGCCACCCCGCGCTGGGGGCACGCCCCCGTTTCACCCGGCAGAACCTCCGCGAGCGCCGTTCGCGGTGACTGGCTTCCAAACCGTTTTTACGATAATCCGGCTATGATTGCATATGGCGAAGGAACAACGGGAAGTCCGTGATCTCCAGGAGGGCGCGTACGTGATGATGGACGACACCCCGTGCGTGATCAACTCCTATAGCACGGCCAAGCCGGGCAAGCACGGCAGCGCGAAGGCTCGGGTTGAGGGCCGCGGGGTATTCGACGACAGGAAACGGAACTTCTCGCAGCCGGTCGACGCGAAGATCTGGGTCCCGATCATCGAGCGCAAGCAGGGTCAGGTTCTGAGCGTGACCAACGGCGACGCCCAGATCATGGACCTCGAGACCTATGATACGTTTACGATGCGGATCCCCGATGACGAATCGCTCCAGCCCGAAGACGAGATCGAGTATCTCGAACACGACGGCAAGCGCAAGATCGTCTAGGATGTTCCCCGGCGCATCCACCGGTGATCCGGCGGATGCCCCGTACGCCCTGTTCGGCGCGCCATTGGAGGTGTCGACGTCGTTTTATCCGGGAACCAAGTTCGGTCCGGAGCTGATCCGCCATCACGCGCGTGGCTTCGAGGACTACGACCACCGCACCGGCCAGGCGTTCACGGAGCTGTCGGTCGTCGACGCGGGGGACGTCCGGGCGTGGGGGGATGCCGAAGCCTACCTCGACTTTCTGGCCGCGGAGGTCGGCGATGCCGCCGGCCTGCCGATCCTGCTCGGCGGCGAGCACACCGTCTCGCTCGCCGGCGTCCGGGCGACGGATCCGGACGTGTATGTCGCGATCGACGCGCACCTGGATCTCCGACCCGAATACGACGGGAACCCGTGGAGCCACGCGACCGTCGGCCACCACGTGCGAGAGCGCGACGTCGATCTGGTAGTGCTGGGGGCTCGCTCGGGATCACGGGAGGAGTGGGACCGGGCAGCGAATGACGAAGGAGTGAGCACCGTCGGCGTCGACGCCATCGAGGAGTGGCTCGATCGTGATCCGCTCGCGGATCGCGATGTGTATCTCAGCATCGACATCGACGGGGTGGACCCGGCCTACGCCCCGGGAACAGGCACGCGCGAACCCTTCGGCATCGAGCCGACGGTCCTCCGAGAGATCGTCGCCGAACTGGCGCCGGCGGTCGTCGGGGCCGACGTGGTCGAGGTCAACGACCGCGACGAAGGACAGGCCGCCACGCTGGCCGCCAAGCTCGTCCGGCGGCTCGTCTACAGTCACGCGGAGGCAACCAGATGAACTTTCAGACGTTTAGCGACCGCCTCGACGACGTGCTGAACACCGAACGATACGCAGACATCGATGGCAGTCCCAACGGGATGCAGGTCGGTGACGGCGACTGGTCGATCGAGCGGGCCGCGTTCGCCGTCGATGCGGCCGCGGCTACGATCGATGCGGCGATCGACGCGGATGCGGATGTCCTCGTGACCCATCATGGCCTCTGGTGGGAGGGCACCGAGCGGCTCACGGGGCCGACCCTCGAGCGGGTCAAGCGGCTCGTCGCGGCCGAACTTGGCCTGTATGTCTCGCACCTACCCCTCGACGGACATCCGGCATACGGCAACGCCGCTGGGGTGGCCGATTGCATCGCGCTTGTCGACACCGCGCCCTTTGGCGAGTACCATGGGGAACACATCGGCCGGCGGGGTCGGTTCGAGACCCCGACCGACCGCGATGCGGTCGTCTCGACGCTCGTCGACGAACTGGATACCGGCGAGGGGACCGTTCGCGTCCTCCCGTTCGGCCCCGATCGGATCGAGACCGTCGGCATCGTCACCGGCGATGGCACCGATTGGTTCGAAGCGGCCGTCGCCGCCGACCTCGACGCGTTCATCACCGGCGAGGGGGCCCAGTGGATCTATCACGAGGCCCGGGAACACGGGATCAACGTGTTGTGCTGTGGCCACTATGCCACCGAAACGTTCGGCGTCCGCTCGCTGGCAGCGCTCGTCGCGGACTGGGACGTATCGACGACGTATATCGATCATCCGACGGGCATCTGAGCCACGCGACCGGACCGTTGAAGCCGCCGGTCCCACCATAGCCGGCAGAGATGGCCGACGATCGCGACCCGATCGAGCACGTTCGCGTACGGTCCGGCATGACTGTCGGCGAGCTCGTCGACGCGTACCGGCATGCGGGCTTCGGCGCGTCGAACGTCCATGATGCCGTCGAGGTCACCGCGCGGATGTTCGAAGACGATGACGTGACCGTCCTCCTCGGACTCGCCGGGGCGATGGTCCCGGCGGGGATGCGCCGGATCGTCTCGGAGTTGATCCGGGCGGGGCACGTCGATGCGCTCGTGACGACCGGTGCGAACCTGACCCACTATGCCATCGAGGCCATTGGGGGCAAACACGAACACGGGGAGGTGGTGCCAGCGGATCGCTCCGAACGTGAGCACGACGAACGACTCCGCGAGGAGAGCGTCGACCGGATATACAATGTCTACTTACCCCAGGAGCACTTCGCGGGTTTCGAATCTCACCTGCGCGACCGCGTGTTCCCACAACTGGACGGACGTGTCACCATCCAGGAGCTGACGGCGGCGCTCGGCGCGGCTAACAGGGAAGCGAACGCGGCCGAGAACGTTGCCGAGGATCCCGGCATCGCGGCGGCCGCCGCGGCCCACGAGATCCCGACCTACTGCCCGGCGATCCAGGACTCCGTGCTCGGCCTGCAGGCGTGGCTGTGGAGTCAGGTGAACCCGATCACGCTGGATGCCCTCGGCGACATGACGGGGCTTAACGACCTCGTCTACGAGGCCGAGGAGACCGGCGCCTTCGTCGTCGGTGGTGGGGTACCGAAGAATTACGTGCTCCAGTCGCGCCTCGTCACGCCCGGTGCGCACCGGTATGCGGTCCAGTTGACCATGGATCCGCCGGCGACCGGCGGACTCTCGGGGGCCTCGCTCGACGAGGCACGATCGTGGGGAAAGATCGCCCCGGATGGCGAGAACGTCAGCGTCTACGGGGACGCGACGATCACCTTCCCGCTGGTCGTCGCGGCTAGCCTCGAACGGCTCGACGCGTCGGGGGCATAACCCTCTTTGTCGCCGGGGGATATCCACCGGAAAGATGGTCGACACGACGGCGTTGGTGGTCGCGGCACACGGATCCCATCACGATCCCGACGCCGCCCGTTCCGCGTTCGCACACGTCGACCGCATCCGGAACCGTGACATCGTCGACGAGGTACGGGCGGCGTTCTGGAAGGAGGAGCCGGCCTTCCGCGAAGTCCTACGGACGCTGGCCAGCGAGACGGTCTACGTCGTCCCGCTGTTCATGGCCGAAGGGTATTTCGTCGACACCGTCCTCCCCCGCGAGCTCCGGTTGACCGACGATGCCACCCTCGATGTCGAGAAATCCGTTCACCTGACCCCGCCCGTCGGGACGCATCCCGCGATGCGAGAGGTGATCATCAACCGGGCCGCCTCCGTTGCCGGTGAGGGGGCCTCGGGCCCGGAAACGGCGCTGGTCGTGGTCGGGCACGGGACCGAGCGCCATCCGGAAAGTGGGGCCTCCACCCAGGAGCACGTCGAGCGGCTGCGAGCGCTCGATCGCTTCGGAGAGGTCCTCGCGCTGTTCCTGGACGAGCCGCCGTACGTGGGCGATCTGTCCGACCACGTAACCGCCGAGACCGTGGTGGTCGTGCCGCTGTTCGTCGCGGACGGGTTGCACACCAAGACGGACATCCCCCGCGCGATCGGGCTCGATCCGACCGCGTTCGGCGAAGACGGTATCCGGGCGGAGATCGACGGACGTCGCATCCGGTACGCGCCGGCCGTGGGGACCGATCCCCGGATGGCGGAGGTCATCCTCGAGCGGGCCTCGTCGGCCGGGATGACGCCGGCGGTCACCCCGGAGGTCGCGCCCGAATGAGCGTCACCCCTCCCGACGGCTACTTGGATACACTCCTGGCATCGGCCGAACGCCCCGTGGAGTTCGATGGGCTGTCCGTGCACCGGCGGGCGGGATTCGTCCAGGTAGTCGTGGGGGAAGAGCGCAACGAGGATCTCACCCCGCGGGACGCCCGCGATCTCCTCGCCGAATACCCCGCCTACGTGACGAACTGGTACGTCTGGGAGCACGGCCCCCACGACCCGGGCGAGGCGGCGTACGCGTTCACCCGCTGGCTCGAACACGCCGACGACCGATCCGTCCCGGAACGATACGGGAAACACCTCGAGCGCACGTGGGGCGAACTCCTCGTCTCGACGCGAATCGACGACGCCGGCCAGCGGCGGTACGCGGTCAGACATCGAGCGGACCGCGCCGTCACACCCGACGACCTCGAACCCTATCGCGACCCGCAAGCGGCCCGCGAGCTGTCCCGCTTTGATGACCGTGGCCAGTACCGACCCTTGCGCTCGAAGCCGACGATGGCCAGAGGCTGGCGGTTCCACTCGCTCGATCGGACCGAGGTCGTCGACGTCATCGAGCACTGCTATCCCGCCTCGATCGCGAACTGGCATCACGAATGCGAGGGCGATCTCGACGTCGAACACTGGGTGGACACCGCGGGACGACAGACCGGGCGCTACGCCGACGTCGCCGACCTCCCGCCGGAAGCCGTGGCGTGGGCGGCGGAGGCCTGCTGTACCGACCAGGAGTGTCTGAAACGAAGGCAGTGGGAGTACGACGCCGAGCGTCCCCTTGAGGTCCAGCGAGGCGACGGCGCGTTTCCCTGCCGGGAGCCGTGTTCCTTCCTCATCGCCGCTGCCCGCGAGTGGGCGGAAAGGGAAGACGAGGCGACCGAGGCTATCATCGGGGAACTGACGCCGACCGAGCGACGCCAGTTGCGCGCGATCGTAACCCGGGCAGCCGACGGCGACCTCGGGGAGATCCCCGATGGCGATTTCGCCGATCCCGCGAATCGACACCGGATCCGCTACCTGGCGGCGAAGCGCTTTGCGGACGAGGACCCTTTCCGCAGCGCGTGATCTACCGGTCGACGCTGATCGTGCCGTCGCCGCGGGGGTCGGGCGCGATTTCGTCGCCGGTGCGGCGGTCGATCACGTGGATGACCCCACGGCCCTTCTTGGCCGGACACCGCTCGGCCGCGGCCACGTTCGCCTCGAGTTCGCTCTCGTCGAGGAAATACGACCCCGGCCGCGCGACGCCCGTCGAAAGGTCGAGTTCCCAGTTCTCGCCGACTTCCGCACATCGGCCGGTGCCGATGCACCCGTTGGCGTCAAACAGGATTTTGTACGGCTTATCCTCGACGGGCGGGCCGTCTCCACCGACGGTTGCCGGATCGGTCATCACGCCGGGACGTCCACGCGCTCATTTCTGAGCAATTCGAGCCGTTCGGCCGCCCGCCCGTCGGCGACCGCATCCCGGGCGAGTTCGACGCCGCCCCCGATGTCGGCCACCGCACCGCCGGCGTACAGGCGGAGGGCCGCGTTGAGGATCATGGCCTCGGCGATCTGGCCGTGGCGCTCGCCCGTCAACACCTCCCGCGTCAATCGGGCGGAAGCCGTGGAGACGTCCTCGACCTCGAGATCCTCCCTGGTGAAGCTCATCTCGAACGCCGATGGATCGATCTCCTTGGTATCGAGGCCATCCCCGGTCCATTCGGCGACCTTCGTCAGGCCCGGTCGGACGTCGTCGTAGCCCTCGAGACCCTGGACGAATACCGCGCGGTCGAAGCCCGCCGCTTCACTCCGCTCGAGGGTTTCCACGAGTTTCTTGCCGAACGAGAGGTGGTAGAAACTCCCGAGGTGGACCGAGGCGTCCGCCGGGTTCGCCAGCGTCTCGATCGTGTTGATCATCGTGCGGACGGCCACCTGTCGGCGTCGATCCTCCAGCGCGTCGATTTCGGGGTTGAACGCCGGTTGATAGTAATAGCCGAACCCGGTTTCGTTGACCATCCGGCCGCTTTCGGCGGGGGTGAGTTCGGTCGGCACCCCGAGTTCGTCGAGGACATGCTTGTACGCACATCCCGCTTGGACGGGGACCCGATCCCCGCTGTGCACGACGACCGGGACGCCGACGGCCGCCGCGATCAGGCCCGCCCCCACGCCCAGCAACGCCGTCCGGTCCTTTCCGTCATAGTTGGCCCCGCAATCCACGACCGGGCGATCCGCCGGCGCCCGATCGACCGATCGTTCGATCATCACGTCCAGAAACGCCGCCAGCTCTTCGGGGGTGTTGCGCTTCCAGCGATTCGCGAGGAGGAAGGCGCCGAGCGTGGTCGGATCGGCCGATCGCTCGAGGATCTGGTCGAACGCGGCCCGGGCCTGTCCGCGCGTCATATCTTCGGCGGATTTCGGGCCGGAACCGACCACCTCGCCGAGCAGGCGTTCGAGCGTCCACTCGGTCATAGCTGGGACACCGTCAGTAGCGCGTCCTCCCGGGTGGCCGATTCGGCGATGGCCGGGAGTACCTCCCCCCGGTCGAGGGCGTGGGCCACCTCGTCGCGAACCTCGACGACATCCCCGACGACGGTCAGCGCCGGCGGTGCAATATCGGCCGCTTGGGCTTCGTCGCCGATCGAGTCGAGCGTTCCCGTCACGACGGTCTCGCCCGGCCAGGTCGCCCGCTCGATCATCGCCACGGGTGTGTCCGAGGACACGCCGGCATCGAACAGCCGGTCGACGTTTCGCGCGAGCGTCCTGACGCCCATCAGGATCACCAGGGTCCCGCCGGTTTCGACGGTATCGGCGATCGCGTCCCAGTCGAGCGCGCTGTCGTCCTTGGTCGCCTCGTGTCCGGTAATCACCGTAACCGAGGAGGCGTGCTCCCGGTGGGTGAGGGGCACTCCGACGACGCCCGGGGCGGCGACGAGACTCGTGACGCCGGGGACGATCTCGAAGGGGACGTCGGCGGCGGCGACGTGCTGGGCCTCTTCGCCTCCGCGGCCGTACACGGTGGGGTCGCCGCCTTTCAACCGGGCGACGGTCTTGCCGGCTCGAGCATGATCGACGAGGAGGTCGTTGATCTCGGACTGCGGCGTGCGTTCGCCGCCGGGTCGTTTGCCCACGTCGATCGCCGTCGCCGTCGGCGGGAACGTCTCGCGCACGCCGTCGCTGATCAACGAGTCATACAGGATCGTATCGGCCGCGTCGATCACGCGTCGCGCCTTGACGGTCAGGAGGTCCGGCGAGCCCGGTCCCGCACCGACCAGATAGACCTTCCCCTCGATGCGGCGTTCAGTCATCGTCCTTGCGTCGCTCCGAGAGGTACTCCCAGATGTCGGTACAGCCGGCCCCGTCCGGGAGATCCGCGAGGTGTTCATCGGTCGACTCCTCTTCGGGCTCCTCGATCTCGGGCACGCTATCGCCCCCGCCGTCGGTTCGATCCATGCGTGACGCGCTCGCCGCTCATAGTCGGGTATCGTATGGGGATGGTTTGAGTGCGCGGCTACGGGCGAAGCGTTCCGTCGCTTCCGGTTGGGGGCAAGGGTTGCCGCGGCCTCTGATTCCCGTCCGCTCCCGGGGCCATCTGGAGGCCGGAACGGCCCGGTGTGTCCGAGATGTCGGCAAGGCTGGCCGGCGCGGCGCAGCCGCATCGAGATTCACCGGTACAGGGACCTACATGGTTCGGGGCTTGGGTGTTCTCGTTAGGAGGTCCGCCGTCGACAGGCGGCAGTTTGGAGATCTATGAATACGGTCGAACGATGGAAACAGGAGAAACACCCCCTCGACGTCATCGATGACGTCACGGAGTACGCCGAGGCGGGATTGAGCTTCGAGGAGATCGAGGAGCGGGCCGGCCCGGGGGAGTTCGAGCGCATGAAATGGGCCGGGATGTACACCCACGGGGTCCACGAGGATTACTACATGGTCCGGACCAAGGTCCCCGGCGGTCGCCTCACCCCCGAGCAGGCCAAGGTCATCGGCGAGGTCGCCGACGAATTCGCCCGCGCCCCCGAGGCCTACGGCGGCGAGGAGCAAAACGCCGTTTGGGGAGATGGCTTCCTCGACATCACGACCCGGCAGGACATCCAGATGCACTGGATCGAGATCGATGATATGCCCGAGATCTGGGCGCGCTACGACGAGGTCGGGCTGACGACCGTTCAGGGCTGTGGCGACGGGGCGCGGAACGTACTGGGCTGCCCGGCGGCCGGCCTCTCGGAGCACGAGGCCTTCGACGCCCAGCCCGTCGTCGACGCCGTCTCGGACTTTTTCACCGACAACCGGGAGTACGCGAACCTCCCGCGGAAGTTCAAGATGACCATCACGGGCTGT
>CAYSMB010000057.1:0-10826 GCA_964432005.1 uncultured Halobacteriales archaeon | reverse complement strand
TACACGCACAACTGGGGAGACCGCGTCCGTCGGCGATACCTCGCGAATATCTATTCGCTTCCCGTGTAATAGGTGGATCCCCCATGGGAACTATATTCCCAGTATGTCAAATATCATCCTTGTAAACTATATGTCGATATATCAAATAGTCTCGGTTGGCGTGATTGCTAATTTCGAGTTTTGAGGCCTGTAAGGGATATTATCGTCCGTCCTTACCGATCAACAGCGAGCAGCGGGCGTCCTAATTAGCCCCAAACGCCTTCGGTTTCATCGACGACTCCAACAAATCCCGCCAACACGAATGGAGGGGATCTTGCCGTGCGAGTTGCCAGCGGTACTCAGCCACTCGGCTCAGGGCCACCCGATTGCGTCCGGACGTCCCAGCGCCGTTGTCGCCATTGATCGAGATTGTTCTGGAGTGCATCGCCGAGCCGTTCCCGCAACTCCGTGGCCTCGGCCTCATCCAGGTCGTAGACGGTGGGATCTCCGGACACGAGGCCACTCGAGCCGGCCGTATCAACGACAACGGTCGCGATACGCCACCGACGCTGGAGGACTGTTTGTGACTCGTCGACGATCTGGGTCCGATAGTACGGGACCACGTGCGTCCGTCGACGCCAGAATCCGTATCGGGCGAAGATCGCGTCCTCGGCCAACGCATACCCGCGATGTTTCCACTTGTAATGAGCGGCGAGGGGCGCGAGAACAACGAGACCACCGACGAGCCACCATGTGAACTCGAACTCGGAGAACCAGTGAATCCCGAACGAAAGGGCCGTCAACAAGGCGACAGCGATCACATACTGGAACGTGTATCGCACCCTTGCTTGCTTGGCCGGGCGATTGAAGGACAACTCTTCGACGACGGGATCGATCCGCTTGGCGATGTCGTAAGTCCGTTCGCGGCGGGCGATGGGTACGGCCCGAGCGGACTCAGGACTCTCCTGGCCTGGTGCGTACCCGGCCGTTTCGACGGTGAGACTAGCGTGACCGACCAATCGTTTCAGCACGTTCTCCTGCACGATGAGCGATTGGACCTTGTCGAGTGGAATGCTCCCGTCGTAACGCTGGAGGAGCCCCCGTTCGTACCGGAGTTCCTCACCCACTCGTTCGAGCTCGAACCCGTAATTGTTCACGATGGCGCTGGCGCCACTCAAGATCGCCGAGAGAATGACGACGATGAGCGCAACGGCGACCAACACGAGGAACGGTTCGATCGGAACCGCAAATAGGACATCGACGAACACCGACGGGGCCGTCAAGGTGAGGATGAATGCGAGGAACGACGCGACCCGCAAATCGAACGAAGCGATGGCGAGGATTCCGAGCTCCTGGTTCGTGATGGCATACAGCGACTCGCCGGTGGGCCGGTCGGGCTGGTCCAGTTCAGGGCCAGAAGCCTCGACATCGCCCGCCTTGCGACGACGGAGATCGTCCTGGAGTCGCTTTGCCTCGTCGTAGCCGACGTATCGTAGGTGCGCTTCTGATGAGCCACCACCAGCCGTCTCGATGCGTAGCTCGGCGACTCCGAGGGCCCGCTGGACGAGCGTCCGCGAGATGTCGACGTTCTGGACGCGACGGTACGGGATCTCACGATGGCGCCGGGAGATCACGCCGGATCGAATGTCGAAGGTGTCCTCGGTTAACTCGTATTCGAACCGGCGATAGTACGCGACCTGCCAGCCGATGATCACGGCTCCGCCGATCAGGATCAGGGCGGCGAACACCGGGGTCGACAGCGGGTAAAACTGGCTTGCGGCGAACGCGACCACCAGGATCGCCGGGATGAACCCCCACGACGCCTGGACGATCCGATAAGGGACCGATAGCGGATGGAGCTTAGACGGCATCCTCGCCCTCGGACTCGATCGCGAGTTCCTTGAGCTCGTCCTGGAGTGCCTCCGAGCGGTTGGTCGTCAGCCCTGGGATAGTGACGTCCGCCCCCCGGGAACCGGCCGTATACACGACGGTCGTCGCGAGCGAGAGGAGCCGCTCGATCGGTCCCCGTCGGGAATCGACATGTTGGATTCGGACGTATGGGACGATCGTCTTCACCCGGACGATAACCCCCCGCTCGAGGTAGAGCTCGTCCTCGCGGACTTCGTATCGCCAGATGCGATAGCGAAGGATCGCGTGGCCAACGAGGAGTACGCCGGCGAGAACGAATGCGACTGGCCCGAGCCACCATCCGATCTCGAGGACGAAATAATCCAACGCGCCGACCACGGCCCCCAGCACGAGGCCGACGATCACCGCCTGGACGATCCAGACGATCATGATGCGCGGGTGAAGTGTCTCCATTGGCGGCGCTTGGGGATCGCCGCAAATGAAGGGGTGGGGTTCCCGCCGATCTTCACTCGTCGTCCTCGAGGTCGTCGGTCATTGGATAGAGCCCCGTGACCTCGCCGATCGCGAATACCAGCAATACGAGGACCAGCACGAGACTCAGGAGCGCCAGCGGCGTCGCCAGGAGGATCGAGATCCGCTCGCCGATCAGAAACCGGGTCGTGCCCCGCAGCAGGAACGTCCCGAGGATGGAGGCGAAGGCGGCGAGTCCGATGGAGACGAACGTCGACCGGCGCATACCTGGCCTTTGCTCGCCGACATATCAACACAACCCCTTTGAGCAACCCGTACGAAAGTTCAGGTATGCTAGACGAAGACACGGAAGCGCCGACGTTCACGCTGCCGGATCAGAATGACGAACCGGTGTCGCTCGATAATTTCCGCGGTTCGTGGGTCGTGGTGTACTTCTATCCGCGGGCGGACACGCCGGGCTGTACCACGGAAGCCTGCGGGTTCCGGGACCTCTGGGATCTCTTCGAGGAACGCGGGATCGACGTCCTGGGGATCAGCGACGATCCCGTCCCTGACATCAAGGATTTCGCCGAGAAACACGACCTTCCCTTCACGCTGCTCAGCGACGAGTCCGGCGAGGTCGCCGAAGCCTACGATTCCTTCGGGGAGAAGGAGGTCTTCGGCAACGAGGTCATGGGCGTGTTCCGAAACACGTACCTGATCGATCCCGACGGGCGCATCGCGCACACCTACGAAGGCGTGGCCCCGGACGAACACGCCGCGGACGTGCTCGACGAAATTCCGGCCTAATTCTTGCGGTCGGGCGTGAGTAAAAACGATCCCATAGCTCCGCTGTAGGCCGTGATGACCGCCTCCGCGGACCCACTACTCCCCGTAGCGTTCGGGGTAGGCCTCGGCCAGCAGTTCCGGTAGCTCGAGGAGGTCCGCGCGAACGGGGGCGATGATCTCGGCGATGGCATCGGCGGCCGCCGGCTTGAGGTCGGCCGGGTGGAGTTCGCCGTCGACGAAATCTTCCTCGAGCGTTTCATACGAGTCATAGCGGAGTGTGCCGCCGTACTCATCCGGCCGGTCGACCACGAACGCCCCGTCGTTGGCCGGGAAGACCAGATACTGCAGGTACTCCAGGATGCCGTTCCCCTCGACCTCCCCGGCGGGACAATACGCGTCCTCGACCTTCTCGGCGACCTGGTCGGCGGCATCCGTGAGCCACACCGCCGAGGTCCGCTCGCTCGCGCTCATCTTCCCGCCCGACAAGCCGCTCAACAGCGGCGCGAACAGGCACACCGGCTTGCGACGCCCCAGGGACGGCAGGACCTCGCGGGCGAGCATGTAGATGCCGCGCTGGTCGATACCACCGTAGGCGATATCGGCGTCGAGGGCATCGACGTCGAGGGCCTGCATCAGCGGGTAGAGCAAGCTCCCCACCGTCGGACTGTCCTGTTCGCGGACGACCTCGCTTGCGGCCCGTCTGGCTCGGCTGGTCGTCGTTTCGGTGGCTAAGCGGAAGAGATCGAGCGTATACGGTTCCTCCAGCTCATAGGAGGATCCGCGCACGAAGTTCACGGCATCGGCGTCACCGCCCGTCGCTCGGACCATGGCTTCGACCGCGCGCTGATAGTACGCGCTCCGTGATTCGAGGAGGCCGAACGGGGATTTTTCGTCGTCCAGGTGCGCATGGAGATCGGCGATCAGCACCGTGACCTCAAGGTCGGCATCGAGGAAGTCGACGATCTTGCGGATCGTCGTGAAATGGCCGATGTGCATCTCCCCCGTCGGCGCGTAGCCGATATACACGTGCGGAGACGCCTCCTCGTCGAGTACGTCCGACAACTCCTCCTCGGTCACGGCCTCGGCCGTGTGCCGAAGGACGCGCGCACGTCGTGCCGCCGGGTCCATATGCCGAGGTGGCTACGGGTCGGGTTAAAGGATATGCAATGCCCCTACGACAGGGCGTCGATGATTGCGTCGGTCACAGTCTCGGTCGTGGCTTCACCGCCGAGGTCGGGGGTATGGGGACCGGCCTCCAACGTCGCCAGGACCGCGGATTCGACGCGGTTCGCCGCGTCATCGTAGTCGAGAAATTCGAGGAGCATCGCCAGCGAGAGCACCGTCGCCGAAGGGTTCGCGATCCCCTCGCCGGCGATGTCCGGCGCGGAGCCGTGGACCGGCTCGAAGAGGCCGCGGTCGGGGCCGACATTCGCCGACGGCAACAGACCCAGGCCGCCGACCAGGCCGGCGGCGAGATCCGAGAGCACGTCGCCCGCGAGGTTGGGCGTGACGATGACGTCGTACTGGGTGGGCTCGAGCACGAGGTGCATCGCCAGCGCGTCCATGATCGCCGTGTCGTGCTCGATCTCGGGATAGCGTTCGGCCACCTCGAGGGCGGTATCGAGAAACCGCCCGTCGGTGACCCGCATCACGTTCGCCTTGTGGGCGATCGTCACCCGGTCGTGTCCGCGTTCCATTGCAAATTCGAAGGCATGCTCGGCGATGCGTTCGGAGGCCGAACGCGTGATCACCCGGGTGAGCGTCGAGACGTCGGCGCTCAGCTCGCTTTCGATCCCGCTGTATACCCCTTCCGTGTTTTCACGCACGAACACGACGTCCGTCTCCGGGTGGAGCGCGTCCACCCCCGGGTAGGCCTTCGCCGGCCGGATGTTGGCGTACGAGCCGACGATCTCCCGCAGCGGCAGGATGACGTCCGCGGCCGATTCCCCCGCGGCGCCGAACAGCGTGGCGTCGCTCCGGGCGGCAAGCTCTCGGGTTTCCTCGGGTAGCGGGTCGCCGGTCAGATCGGCCACGGCATCGCCCGCGTCCCCCTCGACGATCTCGATATCGAGCTCCAGTGACTCCATGACGCGGACCGCGGCGGGGACGACCTCCCGGCCGATCCCGTCACCCGGAATGACGGCGATCTCGTGAGTCATGCTCGCGGTGACGTCGACTGGCGTGGAAAGGCGTTCGGTTTACCTGGGCGACAGGACTCAATCGCCGACGGTCACGTACGGTAGCGTGTCAGCCTTCTTCTCGATCTCGCCCATGTTCGATCGCATCAAGGCGGTCGTGTCCCATACGCCCTCGACGAGGGCGCGGCGCTGGGCTTCGTCGACGTCGACGTCGATCGATGCGTCGTCTTCGAGCGTGACGGTTTCGTCGGCGACGTCGATCTCGATCTCGAGGTCGGGATCCGATTCGATGCGGTCTTGGAGCCCTTGGACGATCTCGCTGTCCGCGGTCACCGTCGGGATGCCGAGGGCGAGGCAGTTGCCCGCGAAGATCTCGGCGAAACTTTCGCCGATGATCCCGTCGATCCCCCAGCGCATCAAGGCCTGCGGGGCGTGCTCGCGCGAGGAACCGCACCCGAAGTTTGCGTTAACCACCAGGATCGACGCGTCCTGAAACTGCGGTTCGTTGAAGGGGTGATCCTTGGGATTGTCCTCGTCGTCGAAGCGTTGATCGAAGAACGCGAACTCGCCGAGGCCGTCGAAGGTCACGACCTTCATGAACCGCGCCGGAATGATCTGGTCGGTGTCGATGTCGTTCCCGCGTACGGGGATGCCGGTCCCGGAGACGGTCGTCACCGGATCGGCGGGACCGTCGCTCATACCGTCACCACCTCCGGGAGCGCCCGGACGTCGGTCACGTGGCCCTTGATCGCGGCCGCTGCGACCATCTGGGGGTTCATCAGGATCGTCCGGCCCTCCTTGCTCCCCTGGCGCCCGATGAAGTTCCGGTTCGACGATGACGCACAGGCCTCGTCGCCCTGGAGCTGATCGGGGTTCATGCCGAGGCACATCGAGCAGCCGGCCCCCCGCCAGTCGAATCCGGCCTCGGTGAAGATTTCGTCGAGGCCCTCCTCCTCGGCGGCGAGTTTGACGCGCTGGCTCCCGGGGACGACCATGGCCCGGACGTCCGGATGGACCGCCTGGCTCTCGACGATCCGGGCGGCCCGCCGCAGGTCGGGCAGGCGGGCGTTGGTACACGATCCGAGGAAGGCGACGTCGATCTCGTAGCCCACCATCGTCTCGCCGGGCGTGACGCGCATGTGTTCCTGGGCGGCCCGGGCGGTCTCCCGCTTGTCCGCCGGCAGATCGTCCGGATGGGGGATGGGTTCGGTGATGCCGATGCCCTGTCCGGGTGTCGTGCCCCACGTGACCACCGGTTCGATCTCCGATCCGTCGATCGTGACGACGTCGTCGTATTCGGCGTCCGGTTCGGATCGGATCGATTCCCAGTACGGGCGAAGCCGTTCGAACGCCGCCGGATCGTCCCGGAACCGGGCGGTTTCCCGGAGGAAGTCGAACGTTGTTGCGTCGGGGTTGACGTACCCGGCACGTGCGCCACCCTCGATCGACATGTTGCAGATGGACATGCGGCCTTCCATGTCCAGCCCGTCGATGGCTTCGCCGGCGTATTCGTAGACGTATCCCACGCCGCCGTCCGTGCCCAGTCGCCGAATGATCGTGAGGATAATGTCCTTGGCCTCCACGCCCTCCCCGAGCTCGCCGGTGATCTCGATCCGTCGGACGTCCTGTTTTTCCATCGCGATACACTGGGTGGCCAGGACGTCGCGGATCTGACTCGTCCCGATGCCGAACGCGAGCGCGCCGAAGGCGCCATGCGTACTGGTGTGCGAGTCTCCGCAGACGATCGTCATCCCGGGCTGGGTGAGTCCCTCTTCCGGACCGATGACGTGGACGATGCCCTGGCGACCGGTACTCGGGTCCGCCAGTTCGATGTCCGCCGCACGGACGTTCTGCTCGAGTGCCGCCATCATCTCCTCGGCGGCCTCGTCGACGTAGGGCCGCGTTTGGTCGTCGGTCGGGACGATGTGATCGACCGTCGCGTGTGTTAGTTCGGGGTAGGCGACCTCAAGTCCCCGTTCCTCAAGCATCCCGAACGCCTGCGGACTCGTGACCTCGTGGATGAGATGCAATCCCACGAACAGCTGGGTCTGGCCGGTCGGCAATTCCGCGACCGCGTGCCGATCCCAGACCTTGTCGTACAGCGTGCCGTCGCTCATCGCTCCGTCTCCGGGTCCGGGGCGTAATGGGGCTGGCGTTCAATCATCGGCCATGACCTCCGTGCGCTCCTCTTCCGCTTCTTCCGCCCACGCGAACAGCGCGCGGAGTTCGGCGCCGACCTGCTCGATCTCGTGGTTCTTGTCCCGCTGGCGCAGGCGCGTGTAGCTCGGACGGCCCGCCTGGTTCTCGGCGATCCATTCGCGCGCGAACGTGCCGTCCTGGACCTCCTCGAGCATCTGCTCCATCGCCTCGCGGGTTTCCTCGGTGATGATGTCGTCACCGCGGGTGAGCCCGCCGTACTCGGCGGTATCGGATACCGAATCCCACATCTCGCCGATCCCGCCCTCGTACATGAGATCGACGATCAGTTTCATCTCGTTGAGACACTCGAAGTAGGCCATCTCGGGACTGTAACCGGCGTCCACGAGCGTCTCGTAGCCCGCTTTGATCAGCGCGGTGACCCCACCGCAGAGGACCGCCTGCTCGCCGAAGAGGTCCGTCTCCGTTTCCTCCTTGAATGTCGTCTCGACGACGCCCGCACGGGCACAGCCGATCCCCTTCGCGTACGCGAGGGCCTCGTCCTTCGCGTTTCCGGTCGGGTTTTGATAGACGGCCAGCAACGCCGGGGTGCCCTCGTCCTGCTGGTAGTTCCGCCGGACGAGATGGCCCGGGCTTTTCGGCGCGATCATCGTGACGTCGACGTCGGCCGGCGGCTGGATCTGGTTGTAATGGATGTTGAACCCGTGGGCGAATTGGAGGGTGTCGCCGGCCTCGAGTTCGTCCTCGATGTCCGCGTACACCGCCGGCTGCACCGTGTCCGGGACGAGCATCGACACGATATCGGCCTGGGCGGCCGCCTCGACGGGCGTCGCCACGGTCAGGCCGTCGCCCTCGACCGCATCGCGGGACGAGGAGTCCGGTCGGAGCCCGACCACGACGTCGACCCCCGATTCGTGGAGATTGAGCGCGTGGGCGTGGCCCTGGCTGCCGTAACCGATCACTGCAACGGTCTTGTTCGCGAGCTGTGCGCCGTCCGCGTCGTCTTCGTAGTAAACGGTTGTCTCGTCTGTCATGATATCACTCCTCGGTCTCGTGGGGGATGTGCGTGTTGGCCGCATGGCCCGGGGCGGTTTCCTGAGCGCCGCCAGCCAGCGCGGCGGTACCGGTCCGAACGACTTCGCGGATCCCGAACCGTTCGAACGTTTCGATCGCGGCGTCGATGCGTTCCTCGGCTCCGGTAATCTCGACGGTGACCGTCTCGGCGCTGACGTCGACGGCCTGGCCGTCGTACATGTCCGCGACGGCACTGATGGCGTCCGGGTGTTCCCCGTCAACCTTGATCATCGCCAGCTCCCGGTCGATGGCGTCCTCCTCGAGCTCGGTGACCGAGATCACGGGGATCAGCTTCTCGAGTTGCTTTTTGGCCTGGTCGATCCCCGGCTCGGTCTCCTCGATCACGAGGGTGATGCGGGCGTGGCGCTGGTAGGCCGTGGGCCCGACCGTCAGGCTCTCGATGTTGAACTGCCGGCGCGAGAACAGGCCCGCGACCTTCGCGAGGACGCCGGGCTCGTGTTTGACCAGCGCGGACATGACCGCGCGATGTCGCTCGGGTTCGGCCGCGGCATCGGGATCGATCCGCTGGCCCTCCGGGGTTCGGCGGCCGTCCGGGTGCGGCCGCTCCTCCGGCGGCGGGCCCTGGAGTCCTTCGGTCATTCAGCATTCACCTCCAAATATCGCCTGGCGGCGTCCATTTGACATTTGGAATCGACCTCTCCTTTATGACGCATCGCGCTGCCAACTGGGGCAGTGCGACTGGTCCACAACGGACCGGGCGTACGGGCCTCCGTAGGCAGGCCCCGGGAAGATCTCCCCGACCCCTGTGGTCGAAACCACGGGACAGTGACCGCGAACGTGATGCCATCGGCCGCTCCGTCCCCGCCGTGGGGTAGAGCGCGAGGACACGTGGAATTAAAGCAGGGTGAGACGACCTCTCGATCGGTCGCGTGCATGCGGCCACGAGGGATCCTCGATCGATGAAATCCCCGATCGGGAGTACGTGGGATTGAACGGACCGGTTCAATCCCGCTGAACCGTCGTCGAGCACCGCGCCCATGGCAGCGGGCGAAACTGACCTGGAAACCGTCATGGTGGACGTGGTTGGTTTCAGTCATGGGTAGCCTACAGTTGTTCCTCCGAGAGGGCGAAGCGTCCATTGTCCCCACCGCTTGGCACCATCGGGTAGACGTTCTCGTCGGGATCGATGTGGAAGTCGATGACCGTCGGCCCGTCGGTTTCCCGGGCAGTCGCGATCGCGTCCTCGACCTCGTCGTGCGATTCGACGGAGAGCCCCTGGGCGCCGAAGGATTCGGCGAGCTTGTCGAACGCCGGGATCCAGGGATACTGCGAGGCCGAGTGGCGGCCCTCGAAGAACGCGTCCTGCCACTGGCGAACCATCCCGACAGCCGCGTTGTTCAGCACGGCCACCGTGATGTCGAGTTGCTCTCTGACCGCCACCGCAAGCCCCTGGGCAGTCATCAGGAAGGAGCCGTCCCCATCGAAGCAGACGACCTCTCGATCGGGGGCGGCGATCTTCGCGCCGATCGCGGCGGGAAGACCGTACCCCATCGTCCCGAGGCCATGCGATGAGACCCACGTCCGCGGCTCGGTAAACGTCCAGTACTGGGCCGCCCACATCTGGTGCTGGCCGACCCCCGTCGTCACGATCGCCTCGTCCGGGGTAGCGTCGTCGAAGCGTTCCACGATGTACTGGGGCTTGAGCGGGCCTTCGGTATCCCACTCGTAGTCCATCGGGTACTCCTCCTTCCAGGTCTGGCACTGCTCGCGCCACGCGTCCGCATTGGGCACGCCGTCGACGGCCTCGTCGAGCTGCTGGAGGACCGCTCGTGCGTCCCCGATCAGCGGGTAATCGGCCTCGATGTTCTTCGAGATCTCGGCGGGATCGATATCGACATGGGCGACCTCGGCCTCCGGGGCGAAGGTCTCGATGGCGCCGGTCAGTCGGTCGTCGAATCGGGTCCCGACACCCAGCAGGTAATCGCAGTGCGTGATCGCCATGTTGGCATAGCCGGTCCCGTGCATGCCCGCCATTTCGAGCGAGAGGGGGTGATCTTCGGGGAACGAACCCATTGCGGGCATCGTCGTGATCACAGGGATCTCGTTGGCGATCGCGAAGGCCCGCAGTTCCTCGCTGGCCTCGCCCTTGATCACGCCGCCGCCCGACAGGATGACGGGCCGCTCGGCGCGTTCAAGTGCCCCGGCCGCTTCGGAAAGTGTATCCTCGTCGGCGCGTCCGGGCGGGCGATAGGTATCCGGCAACCGCGCCGGTCCCGGGGCGTCGTCGATCTCGGTCGTCGTCACGTCCTTTGGGAGGTCGACCACCGTGGGCCCGGGCCGGCCGCTCCTGGCGAGCGCGAACGCCTCGCCGACGACGTCCCCCACGGTTCCGGCGTCGTCAGCGAAGTA
>CAYSMB010000056.1:6483-10886 GCA_964432005.1 uncultured Halobacteriales archaeon | reverse complement strand
GTGCCCCGCCACATGAGTATGCCGATGAGAAATATCGTACTCCAGAACCCCAGGCACATGAAGGCAATGAGCAGGATCGCGGTGGGGATAAACGGGATGCCGTACGCAAAGTCCGTGAGGCGCATCAACACGCTATCGGCCCGGCCGCCGAAGTACCCGGAGACGAGGCCGACCAGCAGGCCGATCGACACGATCAACGCACCGGCCGTGAATCCGATCAGGATCGTGGCGCGGGCCCCAAAGACCAACCGCGAGAAGACGTCCTGGGCCTGATCGTTCGTGCCCAGCAGGTGATCGGAGGACGGCGGGGCCAAACGGTTGAGATCACCCTCGTCAGTCCGGTGGTAGGTCCCGGGGTCGTACGGAATGATCATCGGTCCGATGATGGCCATGAGGACGAGCACGAGCAGACAGACCGCAAAGAACGCGGTCAGCCGGTCGGAAAGATAGATCCGGAGGCCGTTGACGAAGCTCTCGACGAGATAATGCTCCGCAAGTTCCCCCCAGATGGTTTTGCTCCGTTCGAGTAGCGTGGCCATGCGGAAACGTACCATATCACGCTCCCGTCATGGATTTATACCTTGCCCATTCGACCACTCCTCCCGCCTTCCGGCGGTCATCCGAGACAGCACTCATGCGCGATCCCCGAGGTTCGCCGCTAACCGCTCCTGCAGCCGATCCATGTCGACCTCGTAGACCGGATCCGTCCCGACGAGATCGAACACGTGGGCCGCGGCCGTGCCCATTGCGATGCACGGGCCCATCACGCGGATCGCCGAAAGCGCGCGACTGTCCCCGTCAACGCAGCGACCCACCGCGATCAGGTTCTCCGCCCCCTCGGGGATCATACAGGACAGCGGAATGTAGTACACGTGCCCGGGCTCCCAGTGCTCGACGTGTAACTCGTCGATCGAATCGTGCAGTTCGACCCACCAGGCGCCCCGACCGATCGCATCGTCGTGTCGGCGGCCCGTGCGGATGTCCTCGAGCGTGAATTGCTCCCGACTCTTGATCCACCGGGTCTGTCTGATACCGGGATCGCCGTACGCCCGCACCCGAACATCCCCGAATATCTCGGGAAACTCCTCTCGCAGAAACGTGACGAAGTTATCGGCCTTCCGCCGGCCCTCGAAGACCATCTGCCCAAATCCGAACGGTTCCAGCGGCGTCTCGATGTGGTTGAAGTTGACCGTGAGAAATTCGGCGTTTTCCTGATGGACGAGCGCGCCCTCCCCTCGGTCGAGGTCGTATTCCTCGCGCACCTCGGAAAGCCGTTCACGGACATCCGTGACGACGCCCTCGGAGACCGCTTCCGGATCGTAATTCTCGATCGTGAAGCTCAACGTGCCGTAGATGGGCGCGACCGGTTCGCGCACTTCCAGGCCGCTCTCCCAGGTCAGGACGGCATCCCCCGAGGCGTCGACCCATCCATCGGCCTCGATCCGAACCGGCCCGAACCGATTGACACAATCGATATGTCGGACGCGCCGATCCTCGAAGGCGACGTCCTCTAGCACGGAACCGAGCAGGGTGTCGATGCCTTCCTCCTCGATCTTGCGCTCCATCCATCGGCCGAGCCGGACTTCCTCGTACGCGTAGGTCGTGGTCTCGAGATACTCGCTGTAATGTCTCACCATCGATCCTTCCGCGATCATCTCCTCGGTCAACTCGTCCGCGACGCCGTGCGTAAGTTGCTCTGGGGGCGCCTCGTTGTGCTCGTGTAACCCCGCGATCGAGCCGACGATCGAGTTGACCGCCGATCCGCCGACCGACGGTGCGGCGTCGATGAGGACGACGTCGAGATCGTTGCGAGCGGCCGTGATGGCGGTCGAGACGCCGGACATTCCGGCACCGAGCACGCACAGGTCCGCCGAGACGGATTCCCGCGCGGGCGCCTCGTCGCGTTGGACGGTTCGGGTCTCGATGTCCGCCGGCGGGCCCTTCGGAGTCTTGACTTCCGTGTCCTCGAGCTCTTCGGCATCCATGAACCGAAGGCAGCGACGCGTCGGATGAAAAGGGTTCGGAAGCTCCGGGTCAGTCGTAAAACCCCTCGTCGGGGTACCAGTCCGGCGCGACCTCGTACTCTTCGGCCAGCTCTTCCCACCCGTTCGGGAATTCGATTTTCTTGGTGACGGGTCCGCCGAGAGACATGCCCGCCATGGCGTTGACCCGACCGGCGCCGCCGACCACGAACATTTTGATCGACTCGGGATCGTAGTACTGTCTGTACTGACGCGAGGACAGGGTGGCCTCGTCATCCACGTCTCCGGGCGACCCGATGAACCGGTTGACCTCGACGTAGGAGTTCTCGACCATGTACTCCTTGATCTCTGCCTTCGTCAGATCGGCCTTCCCGAGTTCCTCGGCGTTGTACGGATTGATGAGGTGGAAGATCGTCGCGTTGTTCTCGTAAAAGCGGTTGCTCGCGTCGCCGCGCATCGACCGGGGCGTATTCAGGATCATGCCCTCCACGACGTGTTCGGCCGTGTTCGCGCTCGGGAGCCACTGGAGCCAGCTGTTCGGCGCGCCGATGGTGATCGTACTCTCGTCGGGATCGTACCCGTGGGTCACGTGATACGGTTCGAACGGGCTCTCCTCTTGATTCTCACCGGCAAGTAGCGAGAATTTCCCCGGATTGCCCATCACGCCCATGTCCTGCTCGCCGGGGTAGATTTTGGCGGTATTCCGGTAGGCCATCCCAAGGGCGCGGGCGATCGATTGGTTCGCGTGGAAATTCGGTCCGAACGCGCCCGACCCGGATTCGATGTTGAGCGAGTCCCTTACCGGCCCGTTGACCATCCAGAAGTAGGCCCACGACCCGGTACTCACGGAGATCTGGATCGTGTTCGACTGGGGGTCGGCCATCGCTCTCGCGCCCGCTTCCAACACCGGCATGTACGAGGGCACGCATCCGGCCATGACAGCGTTCGCCGCCAGTTGCTCGACGATCAGCGGGTTCTCGGCGTTGCCGTATCGGCCGATGATATGATCCGGGGAGTGATCGGTCCCCCGCAGCATCTCCTGAACGCGTTCTTCCGTCGGCGGAATGACCGATAATCCGTCCGTTAGACCGTCCTCGTAGAGTTGATGACTGATCTCGCCGAGCGGCTCGTCGGATTGTGATGGATTTGTCATGAGTGGTGTTCTGAAATTGTCGATGGGGGCCGTTCGAATCCCCGATATCGTCAGGGTTCCGGAAGCCCGCTAGCCGGAACGTCGCGAGCCCCTTCTAAAAAATCACATTGTCGAGCTTGATCGCCCCCACTGTTCGGTTCACCAAGACCCCGGTCCGGAAAGGCGCGATTCGTTCCCACCAGAATCGTGGGCACATCCGGTAATTCGGAGGCTTCATTCGTGAATGACGATCGCTGACGAGAATGGTCTCGAGAGCCGGTGGAGGGATTTGAACCCTCGACCTAATCCTTACGAAGGATTCGCTCTGCCAGCTGAGCTACACCGGCACCGCTCGGTGATAGGCCACAATCGTTCAATAAGGGTTCCGATCAGCACGACAGGTGAACGTCCAAACAGACGTTGACTTCGTGGGGAGCGTACGAGCGGACCACACGCCTTTCCAGGATATCGAGCTCGAAGGTATCCCCCAACGCGCGCTCGAACGCCTCCTCGCCGGGGCGAAAGGGTTCCTCGTCCGGTTGGATGTCGTAATAGTGAACGACCGCACCCTCGGCGGCTACGGTTCCCGCACTCTCGAGGAACTCGTCGGCGCGATGGGGGAGGTTCATGACGATCCGATCCGCCCAGTCGCGGTAATTGCTGGCGACGTCCCGAACGTCGCCGAGAATCTCCGTCACCCGATCGGACACCCCGTTCCGTGCGGCATTGTCCTCGAGATAGTCGATCGCGGCGGGGTTGAGATCCACGCCCACCCCTTCCGCGCCGGCCATCGCTGCGGGGATCAGAAACGGCCCGACGCCGGCAAACATGTCGAAGACCCGTTCCCCCTCGCTGACCTGCGAAACCACCCGGTGGCGCTCGGTCGCCAGACGGGGCGAGAAGTACGTCTTCGTCACGTCGACGGCGAACGCTGCCCCGAACTCCCGGTGGACGGTCTCGGTGTCGTCTCCGGCGAGCAGTTCCCAGTCGCGCACGCGCTCCTCGCCCTTGATCTTCGATTGGCGATTGAGGACGGCGTGGATCGGCAGGGCCGACTCCATGATGGCCGAAGCGACCGCCACCGCCCGTTCGGGATCGTTCTCGTCGATGAGTGCGATGTCGCCGAGGCGTTCGTACGACGGTGGTTCGTCCAACAGGTCGCGCGGAAGCGTCTGCTCCTCGCGTCGTTCCGGTGCCCGGTAGACGAGATCGTAATCCTCCTCGAGCACGTCCGGGTCGTTGGTGGGAATGAAGACGTGACCGTCATCGGCTTCGATGCGGAATCGCCG
>CAYSMB010000056.1:0-6473 GCA_964432005.1 uncultured Halobacteriales archaeon | reverse complement strand
ATCAAGTCGGCCTCCGCGAGGCGCTGGCGCGTCCGCTCGCCCGCCTCCCGCGGGACGCGCACGCAGGGCACCTCCATGCGAATCGGTAGACAAACCGCGCGTTAAGGGCTACTGGTTCGGATGCATACACTTACGGCGACGGTTGGTCTCGCCTCGATATGCTCACGTTCGTCGGGCTGGGCCTGTACGACGAACACTCCGTGACGCTGCGCGGCCGTCGGGCGATCGCGGATGCCGATCGTGTCGTCGCTGAGTTCTATACGAGCCGGCTCGGTGGGACGGAACCGGCCGCGCTGGCGCGCTTTCACGATACCGAGATCGATGTCCTCGACCGCGAAGTAGTCGAAGTGCGACCGAAGCGTGTTCTCGAAGACGCACAAGAGAAGCACGTGGTGTTTCTCACCGGCGGGGACCCGATGGTCTCGACGACACACGTGGACTTGCGACTCCGCGCCGTCGATCGGGGGATCACGACTCGGGTGGTCCACGCGCCGAGCATCGAGACCGCTGCGGCCGGCCTGACCGGCTTGCAGAACTATCGGTTCGGCAAGGCGACGACGTTGCCCTATCCCGGCACCTTCGGGACGGACGTCCCGTCGAGCGTCCTCGAGACGATCCGGGAGAACACGGCCCGGGGGCTTCACACACTCGTCTACCTCGATCTCGACGAAGATGGCGAGGACGCCCTGGACGCGGCCAGGGCGGCCGATGCGCTGGCTCCGACGTTCGGCGACGAGCTCGGCGTCGTCGTAGCCAGAGCTGGCAGTACGAATCCCGCGGTGTGTGCGGATACGATCGAGAACCTTCGCGAGATGTCGTTCGGACCGCCGCTCCACGTGCTGGTCGTGCCCGGCGAATTACACGAAATGGAGGCCGATGCCCTGGAAACGCTCGCGGGCGCTCCTTCCGACGTACTCGATCGCCTCCGAGAGGAGTGATTCACCAGGTTAGCCCTTCGTACGTAATCCCGTCCCGTCGTTCGACGATCCGTCGGCCGTCCACCACGACGCTCCTCGCCATCGCGTCAAACGCGCTGTCCAAGGTCGCGAACTCGTCCCAGTCGGTCACGACGACGGCGCCGTCGGCGTCCTGCAACGCGGCGGCCGCTGAATCCGCGTAATTGATATCCGGGAACCGCTCGCGCATGTTCGCCGTCGCGACCGGGTCGTACGCGACGACCTCGGCGTCTCGCTCGAGAAGCCCCTCGATCACGGGGATCGCCCGGGCGTTGCGGACGTCGTCCGTCCCGGGTTTGAACGCCAGTCCGAGCACGGCGATCCGAGCGCCGGACGGGTCCAGGTGGCGTTCGAGGAGCTCGAGGAGGCGTTCGGGCTGGCTCTCGTTGACGATCTCGGCCGCCTCCAACAGGTCTGGCTCGTAGCCAGCCTTCCGCGCGGCGGCGATGATAGCTTGCACGTCTTTCGGGAAACATGACCCCCCGTAGCCCACCCCCGACCGGAGAAACGGCGCCCCGATCCGGTGGTCCGTCGCGATCGCCTCCGCGACTTCGTAAGCGTCGATGTCGAACTCCTTGCAGATGTTTCCGAGATCGTTGATCAGGGAGATCTTCGCCGCGAGGAACGCGTTGTTCGCGTACTTGATCATCGACGCCGTTTCCGGATCAGTGGCGATCACCGCCGGGTCCTGGTCCGCGATGATCGGTTGGAAGGCCTCCACGAGGCGCTCGCGGGCCAGCGCGGAGGTCGTACCGAACACGACCTTGTCCGGCGTTCGAAAGTCCTCGATCGCCGTCCCCTCACGCAGGAACTCCGGATTGGCGGCGACCTCGACGCGGCGAGGGCGGTTTGCGGTCTCCGCGGAGACGGCCTCGGCGATCGCGGCCAGTTGCGGCGGCGTGACGGTACTTTTGATCACGAGTACCGCCGGCTCCGCCGTGTCCGCGTCGGCGAGGGTGTTGGCGGCATCGAGCGCGGCCGCGCGGAGTGCCGCGACGTCGATACTGCCGTCGTCCCGGCTCGGCGTCTGAACCGCGACGAAGACGAGATCGGCGTCCCTCATCGCGGCGTAATCGGTCGTCGCCTCGAGACGTCCCCCGGCGTGTTCGGCGATGAGATTTTCCAGGCCCGGTTCGTGGATCGGGGTCCGGCCGGCGTTGATCGTCTCGACGATCGCTTCGTCGATATCGACCGCGGTTACCTGGTGGCCGATGTCCGCCATGCTCGCCGCCAGCGTCGTGCCCACGTAACCGCTCCCGATTACGGCGACGTGCATGGACGCCCCCTCGATTGATACGCCATCGGTTCCGTAGCGGTATCGGTGCCGGGGCGTTCGTTAATCCGTCGGTTATCCACCCCGCCGGTCGATCGCGAATGTGGACGGAAATCTAAGCAACAAAATATTTACTGATGCCGACGGTGGGTTTGGAGCATGCAAGCGGTGATTCTGGCTGCCGGCAAGGGCACGCGTCTCCGGCCGCTAACCGAGGACAAGCCCAAGGCGATGGTCGAGGTCGCCGGTCGGCCCATCCTCACGCACTGTTTCGAACAACTCGCGGAGCTCGGGGCCGAGGAATTTCTGGTCGTCGTCGGCTACCAGAAGGAGGACATCATCGAGCATTACGGGGACGAACACGACGACATCCCCATTACCTACGCCCACCAGCGCGAACAGAAAGGGCTGGCCCACGCGCTGATGACCGTCGAGGATCAGGTCGAGGACGACTTCATGCTCATGTTGGGCGACAACATCTTCGACGCCAACCTCGGGGACGTGGTCAACCGCCAGGCCGAGGATCGGGCGGACGCCGCCTTCCTCGTCGAGGAGGTCCCGATGGAGGACGCGAGCCGCTATGGGGTCTGTGAGACGAACAAGTACGGCGAGATCGTCGAGGTCGTCGAGAAGCCCGAAGACCCGCCGTCGAACCTCGTGATGACTGGCTTCTACACGTTCACGCCGGCGATCTTTCACGCCTGCCACCTGACCCAACCGTCCAACCGCGGCGAGTACGAGATCAGCGAGGCCATCGACCTCCTGTTGCGGAGCGGGCGCACGATCGACGCGATCCGGATGGACGGCTGGCGCGTGGACGTCGGCTATCCGGAGGATCGCGACCGGGCCGAGGCCCTCCTCGAGGGGGAACTCGACCCGAACGAAGTGAGTCCGACAGCGTAACGTCGCGCCGCTCGTCGAGGTTCGCCACCAAGCGCGGGGACGGTTGTCGCGCGATACCATTCCCGTCCCACCCGGTCGCGGGAGGACCCGGCCGTCCCACGGATTCGCAACGGGAGTTTGATCCTGTCGCCGATACCTTTCGCGCCGCCGAGGTTCCCGGTCGGAACGGGGGAACCGCATGGATCCTTCGGTCCCGCGTCCACCCGTTTCGGTTGACCGATTGGCGTCATCGCACGCGAGCACGTTCGGCGGTTCTGCCGGGAACGTGGAAACGGTCGGCCGTCCGTGAAAAAGAGGTATATACTTCCGATGGAATGGTAATAAACGATGGCCAGTGGTAATGACGAAAACGACCGCGATCTCCTCATGAATCTCGAGGACACGGTCGGGTTTGGCGCCTCCATTGATGACGTGCTCTCCGTGTTGACCGACGAACGCCGGCGGGACATCGTTCGGGCGCTCGACGGCCATGATCGGGGAATGTTCCCCGGGGAACTGGCGGCGTTGCTAGCGCGGCGCGAGGACGAACCCAATGCCGAACGGCGGATCCACGCAGGGCTCCGGCATTTCCACCTGCCCAAGCTCGAGGAAGCGGGACTGATCGAACGACGGGACGACGGGGCGATCTACGCGACCGAGCGGTGCGATCTCGCGGTCGACATCCTCGTCGCCATTACGGACGCGATGCGCCCCCACGCAATCGCGTGATTATCGTCGGAGGACGAGCTTGAGCACGTCGCCGTCCTCGAGGAGGTGATCGGTGCCGACCTGCTGTTCGTCGTGCTCGGCGCTCGGACCGGACACGCGGGCGAACCGGAACCGGTCCGCGAAATCCCCGGCCAGGTCGTCCATGGCGTCGCCTACGGTGCTCCCGGCCTCCAACACCAACGGCTCGTCCCAGTCGACCCCGCGTCCGGGCTTGTCCATGTAGACCCGGATCAGGTCCAGTCGGTCCCAGATCCGCTCCTTCAATCCCGAGAGGCCCCGGCCGTCCTCGGCCGAAATAAACGCGACCTCGTCGGGATCGAGGCCGAACTCCCGGAGTTCGGAATCGACCGTTTCGACGTACTCCGGGTCGACGAGATCCGTCTTGTTGACGGCGACGAGGGAGGGCAGATAGACCCGATTGTCCATGATCGCGTCGACCAGCCGGTCGACGGTGAGCCGCTCACGGAAGGTCACCGTGGCGTTGACGTATCCGTGCTCGCGGAGGACATCCTTGATCGTCTCCTCCTCAAGCCCCGGATCGACCGACGTCTGGATACTGATGCCGCCCCGGTCTCGTTTGCTGACCCGGACGCGGGGCGGTTGGGCGTCCAGGCGCACCTTGTTCTCGTAGAGCTCCTCGCGAAGCAATTCGTACTGCTCGAGCTCGAAGACGGAGATGACAAACAGAAGCAGGTCGGCGCTACGGACGACCGAGAGCACTTCCCGACCGCGCCCCCGGCCCGTGGCGGCACCCTCGATCAACCCCGGGACGTCCAAGAGCTGAATGTTCGCATCATTGTACTGGAGCATCCCGGGGTTGACCTCCAGCGTCGTGAATTCGTAGGCGGCGACCTCGCTTTCCGCGTTCGTCAGGGCGTTCAACAACGTGGACTTGCCGACGCTCGGGAATCCGACCATCGCCACCGTGGCATCGCCCGTCTTCTGGACGGCATAGCCCTCGCCACCGCCGGGGCCGGACTGCCGTTCGAGCTGCTCCTTTTTCTCGGCCAGCTTCGCCTTCAGCCGGCCGATGTGGGCCTCGGTCGATTTGTTGTAAGGCGTCGTGGAGATCTCCTCCTCGATTTCCCTGATCTCCTCCTCGAGCCCCATCGTCGGGCCCTCGGCCGGCGGGCTCGAAAAACCTGTCCTTGTCGGAGAGCGCATCGCTGTCGGTCGATTCGCTGAAAGGAAGGTTTATCAGCGCAGCCTGGTAGGTGTCCATCATGGCTGAGACGATTGACACCCTCGTACCGGGTGGTCAAGCGACGCCCGGACCGCCGCTCGGCCCCGAACTCGGGCCGACGCCGGTCGACGTGCAGGCCGTTGTGCAGGAGATCAACGATCAGACATCGGCCTTCGACGGGACCGAGGTCCCCGTCACGATCACCTATGACGAGGACGGCAGTTTCGACGTCGACGTCGGGGTGCCGCCGACGGCCGCCCTGATCAAAGACAAGGCGGGATTCGAAACCGGGAGCGGCATCCCCCAGGAGGAGTTCGTGGCGGACCTTTCGATCGAAGAAGTGATCGAAGTCGCCGAGCAAAAACTCCCCGACCTCCTGGCGTATGACCTCAAAAACGCCACCAAGGAGGTCGTCGGGACCTGCGTTACCCTCGGGGTGACGATCGACGGCGAGGACGCGCGAAATTTCAAGGCGAAAATCGACGGCGGCGAGTACGACGAGTACTTCGAGAACTGACCGGCCTTTCTGATACTTCAATAGTGTCCGCGGCCCGGCCGCTCACCTTGTTCGTCGAGCCAGTCCGCCCAGGTAATCGTCCCGATCCTCGAACCCGGACGGATCGCCGCCCCCTCGCGAAAGGCCGACGCGATCTTCCCCGGCAGCGGGATGGGGACGATCGGGCGACGCAGGCCCCGTACCTCGCGATAGGTAGTGGCGAGCTCGCTGACGGAGTGGACCCGTGGGCCACCGATCTCGATCGTGTCGTGGCGATCGATGGCAGACACGATTGCGTCGGCAGCTTCCTGGACGGCGATCGGCTGCAGTTGAAACCGCGTGGGAAGCGGCCAGACCGGGAGGACCGAGACGCGATCCAGGATGTAGGCGACGAACGGGTGAAACTGCGTGGACCGAACGATCGTCGTCGGTATCTCGGCAGCACGGACCAGCTCCTCCGCTTCCAATTTGGCCCGATAATACGAATATGGAATGTCTTCGATGCCGACGATCGAAACGTACAGCACCTCGCCGACGTCCGCCGCCTCGGCCGCCCGGAGCAACCGTTCGGTCCCGCGTACATCGACCGCTTGCGGATCCCCGCGGGCATCGCTGGCCGCGTGGACGACGATATCCACGTCCTCGACCGCCGATTCGAGCCCGGTTCCCCTGGCGAGATCGAGGTGGACCCACCGATCATCGGCCGGGGGCGATCGACTCGCCGCCCGCACGGAATATCCCCCGTCCGCCAAGGCGTCCTGAAGGATCTCGCCAAGGACGCCCGTGGCCCCGGTCAGCAGTATCTCGGCCATCGGCGGCCGTGGGCTGGCGATCGAGATGATTCCATCGATCCGGCTGTCTTGCCCGCTAAAACCGCGGTTCGACGGGTTTAAACCGCCCATCCGACTTGTCCCCGTAGGAACAGGCACGCCCTGTTTCACACACCGTAGGAGC
>CAYSMB010000055.1:0-10888 GCA_964432005.1 uncultured Halobacteriales archaeon | reverse complement strand
ATGATGGACGCGGAGATGGATGGACCGAACCGGCGGGGTTCGTCGACGTGGTACTCTCGGATGATCCGGAGGCGATCATTGACCACCTCCTGGACGCGATTGATGCCGGTGCGGGGACTGCCGACCTCGCGGAACCGGTGGCCGCGGCTGCCGCCCGCCGGATCGCCCAGTTCGGGACCTCGAACGAGTTCAACGATTGGAATACCGTTCATCATACCTACACGTATGCGAACGCCGTCCACGGACTGGCCACGCGTACGCCAGCGCCCGAGCTCTACCGGGGCGTCTTCGATGCGGCCATGCGGGTTTACCTGGACCGATTTCTCAACACGCCTCCCGCATCGCTGCCCGAGCCGTCCGGCGATCGGACGGCGGAGAAGGCCCTCGATTCGCTCCGCGAGACGTTTGAGGTCGAAGCCGAAGACGCGGTCGACCGGGCGGGTCGCGCCGTTGCCGCGTACCTGGATGCGGACGGGGATGTCGCCGAACTCAAGGCGGCCCTCGGCTCGGCACTGCTCCGGGAAGACGTCGGCTTTCACACCCGGCAGAATCTCGAGGCGGCGTTCCGCCAGCACCGCGTCGCGGACGATCCCGAGCGGGCGGCACTACACCTGATCGCCACGGGTCGCTATCTGGCGGCCCACACGCCGACGCGGCGCTCGGGGGAACAGACGTTCCGCATCGCCGATCGGCTCCACCGCGGGGAGAAGATTCACGAGGCCGATTGAACGGCGGACCTACTGGTCATTCTCGTCTTCGTCCTCGTCGACGTCCTCGAAGTCAGCGTCAACGAACTCGTCACCGTCACCCTGGGTGAAATCTTCGGGATCGAAGTCTTCCGCGCCCATCCCTTCGGCGCCCATGCCCTCCGCGCCGGCCTGGGCAGCCTGCTGCTGGTACGCGCGCTTGCCGATCTCCTGGAGTGATTCGCTGAGTTCCTCGGTGGCGGCCTCGAGGTCCTCCTTGGTGGCCTCCTCGCCCTCGAGGACCGCCTCGACCTCCTCGATGGCGGCGTCGATTTCTTCCTGGAGTTCCGCGTCGACCATTTCCTCGTTCTCCTCGAGGAGCGTTTCGGCCCGCTGGAGGGCGCTTTCCGCGGCGTTTCGCGCCTCGATCCGTTCCCGGCGACGCTGGTCCTCCTCTGCGTGCTGTTCGGCCTCCTCGCGCATCTGTTCGACCTCCCCCTCGGAGAGGCCGGCGCCGCCCTCGATGGTGATCTCCTCGGCCTCCCCGGAGCTCTGTTCTTCCGCGCTGACGTTGACGATGCCGTCTTGATCGATGTTGAAGCTCACCTCGATCTGCGGGGTCCCCGCCGGGGCCGGTGGAATCCCGGTGAGCATGAACTCGCCGAGCAGTTCGTTCTCCTCGGCGATCTCGCGTTCGCCCTGGAAGACGCGGACCTGCACGGACGTCTGGTTGTCCGCGGCGGTGGTGAACACCTTCGACTCCTCGGTGGGGATGGTCGTGTTCTTCTCGATGAGGCGCTCGAAGAGGCCGCCCTTGACCTCGACGCCCAGCGACAGCGGCGTCACGTCGAGCAGGACGATGTCGTCGACGTCGCCCGAGAGGACGCCGCCCTGGATGGCCGCGCCGAGCGCGACGGCCTCGTCCGGGTTGACGTTCTTCTTCGGTTCCTGGCCGACGAGCTCCTCGACTTTCTCCTGGACCTGGGGCATCCGCGTGGAGCCGCCGACGAGGAGCACCTCGTCGATGTCGTCCTTGGAGAGGTCGGCGTCGTCGAGCGCCTGTTCGGTCGGCTCGACGGTGCGGTCGATGAGGTCCGAGGAGAGGGACTCGAACTTCGCACGCGTCAGCGACTTCTCGAGGTGGATCGGACCGTCGTCGGTCGCCGTGATGAAGGGCAGGTTGATCTCGGTCTCTTTTCGACTACTGAGTTCGATCTTGGCCTCCTCGGCGGCGTCCTTGAGCCGCTGGAGGGCCTGGCGGTCCTCGCGGAGGTCGACGCCGTGCTCGTTTTCGAACTCGTCGGCGAGCCATTCCATGATGGCTTCGTCCCAGTCGTCTCCGCCGAGGTCGTTGTCGCCGTTGGTCGCGACGACCTCGAAGACACCGCCCCCGAGTTCGAGCACGGAGACGTCGAAGGTGCCACCGCCCAGGTCGAAGACGAGGACGGTCTGTTCGGTCTCGTCGTCGAGCCCATAGGCCATCGAGGCGGCCGTGGGTTCGTTCACGATGCGTTCGACCTCGAAGCCGGCGATCTCCCCGGCGTCCTTCGTCGCCTGGCGTTGCCGGTCGTTGAAGTACGCCGGAACGGTGATCACGGCGCGTTCGACCTCGTCACCCAGGTACTCCTCGGCGTCGCGTTTGATCTTCTGGAGGATCATCGCCGAAATCTCCTGGGGCGTGTACTCGTCGTCCCCGATCTCGACCGTGTAATCCTCCTCGCCCATGTGGCGTTTGATGGAGGCGACCGTTCGATCCGGGTTCTGAACGGCCTGGTTCTTGGCCGGTATTCCGACGAGTCGTTCCCCATCGTCGGTAAACGCGACCACCGAGGGCGTCGTCCGGTCGCCCTCGCTGTTGACGATGATCTCCGGATCGTTCCCCTCCATCACGGCGAACGCGCTGTTGGTCGTGCCGAGGTCGATCCCGAGAATCTTCTCACTTGTCATCTTTTGGGAAGATAGTTCGTTCTGGCGTTTAAAGGTTGCTACCTACCAAGGCTTCGACATCGGGTCGCCATCAGCCGATTTTTCGAATTCAAGGCCCCGAACCGCAATCCTACTGTTCTTCGTCAGATCCGGAATCATCGTCGGCCTCGCTGACGGCGACTTGTGCCGGACGAATGACCTTTTCTCCCATCTCGTAGCCCGAACGGTAGACCTCCTCGATCGTTCCGGGCGCCTGGTCCCCCGAAACCCGCATCATGACCTCGTGGCGCTGGGGATCGACCGCGTCGCCCGCCTCGGGGGCGACTTCGACGACGTTCTCGGCATCCAGTACCCGATCGAACTCCGCCAGTGTGAGTTCGACTCCTTCGCGCAGCCCCTCGGCGTCGTCCTCCGGTCCTTCGAGGGCCCGTTTGAGGTTCTCCCGAACCTCAAGGAGCCGCTCGACGAGCTCTTCGGTCGCTTCGGCGCGGATCCGCTCGCGTTGCTGTTCCTGGCGTTTCTTGTAGTTCTCGAAGTCGGCGGCGGTACGTTTGACCCGTTCCTCCAGAGCCTCGCGTTCGTCTTCGAGTTCCTCGACGCGTTCGGCGAGTGTGTCCCGCTCCTTGCGGGCCTCGGCCAGTGCTTCGACGAGCGTGCCCACGCCGGACTGCGCCTCGTTCGCCGGCCCTTGGGACTCGGTCGGGTCGGCGGTCGCTCCCTCTTCGGAATCGCTCATACTAGATGCGAGCCGGCGACCGGCTAAAAGCGTTCACAAACCGCGGCCGTCAGCCCGTCCCGTCGCGGAAGTCCCGGCGTCGACCCTTCGGGACCTGCGAACGGAGTTCCCCTTCGACGGCCAGTCCCACGCCGAGCGGTTCCCACTGGTCGGCCATCCTTCGTCGGACGATCACGTAGCCCCGCAATCGCTCCCGGCCGATCTCCTGGGTCTCGCCGGCCCAGAAGCGGGCGGCGTCGCTCGGACCCAGGTCGACGACGTTGTGCGTCGCGGCATGGCCGAAGCGCTGCATCGCGTCGGTCGTGGGTTTCCAATGGTGCTGATTGGTCCGCAGGAGGTGGATGCCGAGGGCCTCGACGTTCACGGGGCCTGGGACGTCACCCGCGAACGCCCAGATCTTCCCCGTTCCCTTTTCCCAGAACGTGTAATTCTCGAAGATCCCCTGATCGATGCCGTAGCGTTCCTCGAAGAACGCGAGCACCTCCGCCCGCGTCGGTCGCTCGGGGACCGAGCGCGCTGACGCGTCCGCCGGCAATCGATCGTAGCGAGTTCCGACGTTGCCCGCCGTCATGCTTCCACCTCCAGTTTAGCACAGAAGAACCCGCCCGTGTCGTTGCGATGGGGATAGAATCGCTTGGCGCGCTCGAGGACGTCGGGGTACCGTTCCCCGTTCCAGGCGGTGACGCCGGGCTCGCTGTCGTACGGTGTCTCGAAGTCGACGATCGAAACCGTTTGGTTTCCCGTGAGGACGCGCGCAAGGACGCCTTCGTTTTCTTCGGGGGCGAAGGTGCAAGTGGCGTAGACGATCGACCCACCGGGCCGGGTGAGCTCGACGGCCCGCCGGAGCATGCCCGTCTGGAGAGCTGCGAGGCTCTCGACGGCCGACTCGCTCCAGTTCTCGAGCGCGTCGGGGTTCTTCCGGAGGGTGCCCTCGCCCGAACAGGGGGCGTCGACGAGCACGCCGTCGAAGGTCTCGAGTTCCTCCAGCGGTGGGGACAGATTCCGGCCATCTTGGTTGGTCACCACCATGTTCGCGACGCCCAGCCGGTCGGCGTTCGAGCGCAGCGCGGCCAGGCGGCCGAGGTTCACGTCGTTGGCCAGCACGATCCCGTCCTCGGCCAGGGCGGCCAGTTGGGTCGCCTTCCCCCCTGGCGCGGCCGCCATCTCGAGGACTCGATCGCCGGGATCCGGATCCAGTACGCGTGGGGGGAGCTGGGAGATTTCCTCTTGCCCGTGCATCCAGCCGTGCTGGTAGGCCCAGGTCCGTCCCGGGTTATCCGTGTCGAGGATCAACGTCCGGGGATCGTGGCCGCGTCGCTCGACCGCCACGTCGTCCTCTCCGAGGGCATCGATGACCCGTTGTGGGTCGATTTTGATGGTATTGACCCGGACCGCGGTCGGGAGCGGACGCCGGCAGGCCTGCCGGAACGCTTCCGTATCCACGAGGATGTACGCGTAACGCTCCCAGGGATCCATAGCGGAACGAACGACCGATCGCCCATGGGGGTTTCGACCGCCTGCGGACCGTCAACGATTAGCCCGTGGCCGCCGCCAGCGCGACCATGAGCCAATTCGCCGGTCGCGTCGAGGAGGTCTCGATCAGCGGGATCAGGGAAGTCTTCGAGGCGGCGGGCGCGGACGCGATCAACCTGGGGCTCGGCCAGCCGGACTTTCCGACGCCCCCGCACGTCCGAGCGGCTGCCCAAGAGGCGATCGAGGATCGCGTGGTCGACGGCTACACGTCGAACAAGGGGATCGAGGAACTCCGGGAGGCGATCGCCGAGAAGTACGAATCGGATTACGGCCTGTCGGTCCGTCCAACGGACGTGATCGCCACGTCTGGGGCGAGCGAAGCCCTTCACATCGCCATACAGGCGCACGTGGACCCGGGCCAGGAGGTCATCGTGCCCGATCCCGGATTCGTCTCCTACGACGCGTTGACGCGGCTCGCCGGGGGCCGGCCGCGCCCCGTACCGCTCCGGGACGACCTAACCCTCGATCCGGATGCGGTCGCGGCCGCGATCAACGATGAGACTGCCGCCTTCGTCGTCAACAGTCCGGCCAATCCGACGGGAGCGGTCCAATCGAAAGCCGATATGGGGGCCTTCGCCGCGATTGCCGATGAAGAAGACGTCATCTGCATTTCTGACGAGGTCTACGAGCACATCGTCTTCGAGGGCGAGCACTGGTCCCCGGCGCAATTCGCCGACACGGACAATGTCGTGATGATCAGTGGCTGCTCGAAGTCGTACTCGATGACGGGCTGGCGGCTGGGGTGGATCGTGGCGAGCGAGCCGCGGATCGAACGCATGCTCCGGGTGCACCAGTACGCGCAGGCCTGTGCCAGCGCGCCGGCCCAGTACGCCGCCGTCGCGGCGCTCGAAGGCCCGATGGATCACGTCGAGGAAATGGTCGAGGCCTTCGAAGCACGCCGGGATGTTCTGCTCGACGGCCTCGAGGATGCCGGGCTGCCCACTCCAACCCCGAACGGCGCGTTCTACGTGATGCCGGAGGTACCCGACGGTTGGGTCAACGCGGTGATCGACGCGGGCGTGATCGTGGTTCCCGGGGAGGCCTTCGGCGAACACGGCGCCGGTCACGCCCGCCTCTCGTATGCGACGAGCATGGAGGAGCTAAAGACGGCGATCGAAATTATGGCCGACGCTGCGGCCGTCGTCTGAGCCCCCCGGGCTTATACTACCCCGGACCGTCCCTATTGGCGATGCCCGTCGCCCGCCACGGCACCGGGCCCGTCGCCGCCCTCGTGGCTGCGGCCTCGCAGATCCATCCGGTCTTTATGCTTCCGCCGATCGCGGCGTCGTGGTTCGGGGCGATCCTCGCCGGCGGAGCCGAATGGGAGCTGGCGGCCGTACACAGCGTGGCGATTTTCGCCGCGGTCTACACTGCACACGTCAAGGACGGCTACGTCGATTTTTACCGGCGCGGCGAGGACGACGATCATCCGTTGACCCGGCCGGGGTGTCGACTCTGCCTCGTGCTGGCCGGAATCCTCTTCGCCGGTTGTCTCGGAATCCTCTGGATCCGGGTCGATCTCGTTGCGGTCGCGTTGACCGCCCCGACGTGGGCGATCGCGTATCTGCACGCCCCCCAGCTGGACACCCACACCATCGGCGTGACGATGGGCTACCCGGTCGGGATCGCGCTCTCGCTGCTCGGCGGATTCTACGTCCAGGCTGCCGCCATTGGCATGACGGCAGTCGCGTTCGCGCTGGTGCTGCTGGTGATTATCACCGCGATCAAGATCATCGACGACGAGCAGGACTATGGATACGATCGGAGTATCGGGAAGGCGACCGTTGCCGTGGTCGTCGGTCCGCGGCGTGCCCGCCAATGCTCGCTTTTGTTGTTCGGGCTCGCATTGGGACTGCTCGTGACGTTCGTTCTCGCCGCCGTCTTCCCGCCAGGCACGCTCGTCGCCGGTCTCGCACTCGTCGCCATCGTCGCCGTCACCGTCCCCATCGACCCCGAACGGGCGACCGCGTTGCTCGTGCGGGGGTCGTACGTCTTCTTCGCCCTCCTCATCGGTGCCGTCTGGATCGAGCCAGGGTGATGCCCGCGTTCAACCGGCCGTGCTCACGATCTTGACGACGTCACCTTCCGAGAGTTCGTGATCCTCGCCGATCCGGCGGTTCGTCCGGCCGTCCACGGCGTGGAGGTATCCGTCGCCGATGTCCGAATGGACAGCGTATCCGAGATCATGGGGGGTCGCATCGGCCTCCAAGAGAAATGCATCGGGCAGGACGTTTCCGTCGCCGTCGGTCCAACGCGTCTCGTTTTCCACCGGATAGACCGTGATGCGTTCGAGGACGTCATAGACTGCCGTATCGAGGGCTGCCTGGATCCCCGTTCCGCCCCATCGTTCCATCACCTCGGCGATTCGCTCGAGGCCCTCACGCTGCTCGTCGGTCGCTTCCCCGACGATCTCGAAGGATTCGTCCCCGGGGGCGTACTCGATGACGCCGGCCTCGTCCCCACGCCGCAACGCCTGTTCGCCGTCGGCCGTCGCCGGGATGACCGGCTGGTCGAGTTCCAGTAACCCTTCGATCGAATCATCGGGGGCGATGTCGACCTTGTTTGCCGCCACCACGACCGGTTTGATCCGCTCGCGGACGGCCGTGGCGAGACGGAGGCGATCGTCGTCCTCCCACGCCCGGGGATCGTCGGGATACGTGGCTTCGCGGAACGCCCGCGCAAGATCGCCGGGACCCGCCCCGACGCCCGTGAGGACGTCGAGCAAGGCCTCCTCGAGATTGAACTCCGGGGACCGCGATTGCCTGGTCACCGTCTCCCAGTTGCGCTCGAGGATGCTCGCGATCCAGTGATCGAGCTCCGATTCGACGAACCCGACTTCCTCGCGCGGATCGCTCGTGCCCGGCTCGACGGGCTCGCCCTCTTCGTCGGTCGCCCCGGCCGCGTCAACCACCGTGATAATCACGTCCGCGTCCGAGAGCGCGTCGAGGAACTGGTTGCCGAGCCCCCGGCCGGTATGGGCCTCGGGCACCAGCCCCGCCACGTCGAGGAGCTCGACCGGCACGTATCGGTTGCCATCCCGGCAGTGTTCGTTCCCGCAGCGTTCCTCGCGATCGAGACACGGACACCTGGTCCGGACGTAGCTCACGCCGCGGTTCGGATCGATCGTGGTAAAGGGATAGTTCGCGATATCGACGTCGGCGGCCGTCGCGGCGGAGAAGAACGTCGACTTCCCGGCGTTGGGCTTGCCCGCCAGGGCGACCGTTATCATCACCCGACGTTCGATACGCCGGCCGAATTGCCTTTCGGAACCCGGTGGCGATTCGTCGACCCGTTCACCCGTTCCGGTCCGGGGCGCCCGTCAACAACGTGGCCGTATCCGTGAGGTCGTCCGTATCCAGTAGGGTTTCCGCAGCCGTGCGCAGGGTCACATCCACATCGGTATCGACCCCATAGCAGCGCGCGTACAGTTCGAGATACGTCCGGAGGGCCGATTCGAGTCGATCGTATTCATCCGGCGAGAAGCGGTAGTGACGATCGTCGGTTCGGAGCAGAATGTAGAGCCCGATCGCCCGTCCGACGCCCTCCTGGAGGAACTTCTCGGCCGTCTGCTCGGCCGGAGGTTCGGCGGGCGGGGCGAACCGTTCGGCGGCGGTTTCGGCCGACTCGTCGAGTTCCGTGATCACGCGGTCGACCGCGTCGGGGTCGACGTCGCCGTCGGGGCCGATGACCTCGCTCGCCGAGACGTCGGCCATTTCAGCCCTGCTTGAACTCGACGCCCTTGCCGCCTGTCGGGTGTTCCCAGTGGGTGTCGGCGACGATGGCACACGTCCCACACTCGATGCACGGCTGGGTGTCGAGGCTCACGATGCGTTCGGTGTCGCCGTTCGAGGCGACCGTTTCCTCGCGGTAACACCCGGCGCCGAATCCTTCGGCACTGACCGGACAGGCCGTGACAGCCGCCCCGCTCGCTTCGTAGGAGGCATCGAGGACCTCGATGTGCGGATTGCCGATGTCGGTATCCCACGTCAGCTCCCCGATCCGATCCAGCAGCGTCGGCGGCTCGACGGGTTCGCCCTCGCGCTCGATGCGCTCGCCCAGCTCCTCGCCGAGCAGCGTGGGCAGGGTCACGTAGGAAGTGCGGGTATCGGGGATCATCCCCATCATCGTCGGCGAATTAAACAGCCGCTCGACGAGCCGCTGGGTCGGGCCCTGGCGGAGGATCGCTCGGCCGACCGACGATGAGAGGATGCCGTCGACGATCGACGTGAGCGCGTCGTGTTCCCCGAGTGCGGAGACGGCCCGATAGCGGCGGGGTCGGAGCTTGCCCATCACGCCCTCGTCGTGGAGCTTCTTCGAGTACCGCTCCCCGACGTTCTCGGGGTCGTCGCGCAGCTTGGCTTCCGCGTACGCCTCCGCCGCCAGCCCACCGGCGGTGACGGCGTGGTTCATGCCTTTGATGATCGGTCCCTGGGCCTGCATCTGACCGCCGGCGTCCCCCACCAGCAGGAGGCGATCGCGATACGGTTCCGGGTGGGCGACCTTCTTCGAATCCGGCACGAGCTTTGCGCTGTATTCGACCTCCTCGTACTCGCCCTGGAGCCACTCGTCGAGCAGGGGGTGCGTGAGGAGGGCGTCGAGCAGCTCGTGGGGCTCGGCGCGCTCCTCGACGAGGCTGTCGAGGTGAAACACCGTCCCGATGGAGAGCGTGTCCTCGTTCGTGTAGAGGAATCCGCCGCCCCGGACGCCCTCGAAGAGGTCACCGGCGAAGAGGTGGGCGGCCCCGGTATTCTCGTCGACGCCGAAGCGTTCGTCGATCGCATCGGGGGGTACATCGACGACGGCCTTGACGCCCTGGAACCATTCCTCGGGTTCTTCCCAGTCCATCAACCCGGCATCACGGGCCAACTCGCTGTTGACGCCGTCGGCGGCGACGATGACGTCCGCCGTGATCGGCTCGATCTCGTCGCATGTCACCCCCACGATCTCGCCGTCCTCGCGCAACAGCCCGTTGACCCGGACGCCTTCGAGAACCCCGCCGCCACTGGCGCTGGTCAACTCGTGGACGCGCTCGGCCAGCCACGAGTCCATCTCCCGGCGGAGGACGGCGTCACACCAGGCCGTGTCGTGCTCGTGGAGCCGGGTCATGTCCACCGATTGGACCCGGTCGCCGGCCACGTTGTGCATATGGTACTCGGTGACGGGTCGTTCGGTCGCCTCCTCCCGGAAATCCGGGAAGAGGCCGTCGATGGTGTAGGGGGCGGACTCCTCGGCGTAGATGAGGCCGCCGCTGACGTTTTTCGATCCCGCTTCGACCCCTCGCTCCAACACGAGGGTTTCGACATCGTTCTGGGCCAGCGCCGCGGCGGCAGCCGCGCCGCCAGGCCCGGCCCCCACGACGATCGCCTCGTAGTGTTCGTATTCGGTCATGCTCAATCATCACTCCCTTGGGCGATCATCTCCGGCTCAAACTCCCCCGCCCGGACGGCCTCGGTGAGTGCGGGAATCACCTCGAAGAGGTCACCCTCGATGAAGTAATCGCTGAAGTCCCGGATCCTAGCCTCGCGGTCGGTGTTTACCGCAATGATCGTCTCTGATTCGTCCATCCCCACTTTGTGTTGGACCGCGCCGCTGACGCCGGCCGCGATGTAGACGTCCGGCTCGACGACGACGCCTGTTTCGCCGATCTGTCGTTCTTCGGTGACGTACTGGGCGACGTGACCGTCGACTTGATAGGACGCCGTGACGACTCCGCGGGTCAGACCGAGGGCGGCGTCGTCGAAGACCTCCACGAGGTCGAGGGCGGCCTCGATGCCCTCGGTGGGATCGCGACCGATCCCGCGGCCGATACAGACGACCACCTCGTGGCCGGTAATGTCGACGCCCTCTTCGAGGACATCGTGGTCGGTGATATCGACCTCGAGCCAATCCGGGTCGAGATCGATCTCGTACTCGACGACCTCGCCCTCTCGATCGGGATCTTTCTCCGGCAGCGGGAAGCTCCCCGGAATCACCGAGGCTCCCTGCGGGTGGAAATCGCGTCCGGGAT
>CAYSMB010000054.1:0-10995 GCA_964432005.1 uncultured Halobacteriales archaeon | reverse complement strand
CGAAGGCGAGAATCTCCGCGTCGGCCGCCGGTTCGTCCGATCCGAGGATGTCGACATTGGTCTGATAGAATTCGCGAAAGCGGCCCTGCTGAACTTGTTCGTATCGCCAGAATGGCCGGGTCGAGTACCACTTGATGGGCTTGTTGAGTTCCTGGCCGTGGTCGGTGACCATCCGGGCGACGGTCGGGGTGAGTTCGGGCGTGAGCGCGAGCGAGCGACCGCCCTGGTCCGAAAAGGAGTAGAGCTCGTCGACGATTTCCTCCCCGCTCTTTTCGATATACATCTCCGTCCGTTCGAGCGCGGGCGTGGCGATCTCCCGGAACCCGTATCGCCGGGCCACCTCTTCGACCGTATCGATGACGATCCGCTGGGGGCCCATCTCCTCGGGATAGACGTCCCGGAATCCCTTGACGCGGTCGTACATGGGGTGGGATTTCCCCTTCGCTCGCTTGAACCTGTTCGTTCATCGGGTTGCCGTCCGGCCGTGGACGACCGTCTGCTCGTGGGCCGGGAAGATCTCCTCGACCGCGTGCGGGCCCTCGCGCTCGACAACGAGTTCGCGGAGTTCGGCCTCGTAATCGGCCCGATCGAGGGAGGCGCTGGGGCCGACCTCGACGTCCAGTTCCCGTTCGACGAGTTCGTCGACGGCACTCCGACCGAACCCCGCCAGCGGGGAGATGTACCGGACGTCATAGCGGTCTTCGAGCCGCTGGGCCAGCGCCCGCGAAACCGTGGGGACGCGGTCGTCGCGTCGCGTTCCGTCGGCGATCCCGCCGTAGCCCTCGTTGGCAAGCGCCTCAAGGGCGGCCTCGTGGACCGCTTGGATCCCCTGGCGCGGATAGCCGTCCTCGAGGATGCGCTCGACCGCCTCCTCGGCGACCTCCCGGGAGAGCCGCAGATCCTCGAACGGGAACGACAGCGAGGACGCGGTTCGCTCGGCCTGCTGCCAGTCCTCGGTGACGCCGAAATGCACGGTCACCAGCGTGACGTCGTAGAAGGGGTCGAGCAACAGCGCCGCCAGCGAGGAGTCCTTACCACCGGAAAACAACAGCCCGACGTCCATCTCAACGGCGTTTGATGTCGAACTGGCGGGAGTCGGGGGTGAGCTCCTTGAGGAGCTCTTTCATCTGATCTTCGTCGATCTTGCCCTGGAGGCGGCCGCTCTGGGCCAACCCCAGGACCTGCTGTTCGACCTGTTCGGCGAAGTCCGGCTTGCTCATCCGTACGGAGTTGAGGCGCTTTCGGGCGCCGTCGGTGAGGTACTGCCGGAGCATCGCCTGTTTTTGGGCCTCGGCCTGTTCCTGGGCGGCTTGCTGGGCCGCCTCGTTCCCGCCGCCCTGTTGCTCGCTCCCCTGACGTTCCTGCAGCTCTTGCAGGCGCTCCTCTCGGAGTTCTTCGAGGCGCTCGTCGTCGGGCTGTCCACTCATGCTATCAAGCGTCTATATGATGGCTGGGGAAAATGATTACGGACCCGCCGACCTACGCGTACCGTTCGAGTTCGGGGCGTTCCTCGACGAGGTCCTCGAGGACCTCGCTCGCGACGGAATCGAGGAGGCTGCGGCCCTCGCCGGTGAGCTGCCGGCCGGCCGACCCGGCCTCCTCGACCAATCCTGCCTCCTGGAGTTGCTGGACGATCGTTCGGATGATCTTGCCGCTCCCGTCGGCGTGCGACGCCGGCGCGACCCCGTAGCGATTGGTCCCCTCCTTTGCGCCGCCGTAATGGCTCCGGAGCGTTCCGACGCCCACGGGGCCTTCGATCCCGATTCGCCGGAGGACGCTCGCGGCGCGTCGTTCCCAGAAATCCTCCTGTTCGGGGGCGAGCTCGCGGTCCGCACCGGCTTTCGTATAGCGCGCCCAGTCTGGTTCGGTCACGCGATCGGACAGGCGATCGGCGAGTGCGTCGATCAACGCATCCGCCGGGACGTCGTAGAACGTCGGCATAGCCTCCGATACCCCGGTTGATCGTAAAAACGCATCGTCTCGGGCGGGAGGTTTTTCGCGCCCCGGGGACGTGGGGCGGGCATGGACGAGCGGGAGGCGCTGGGAAACCTGTCGGCGTTGGTGGCCCGCGCTGGCGACGACGCGGCCATCGCCGACGGGCTGGTCTTTACCATCGACATGCTGCACGAACGGACGGATTTCCCGGTCGGGACGAGCCGATACACGGCCGGTTGGCGGGCCGTCGGCGCGTCGCTCTCGGATATCGCCGCCATGGCCGGATCGCCGCTGGCGTCGGTGGCGGCGTACGGCGCCCCGACATTCGAAGCGGCGGAACTCGAAGATTTCGTCCGCGGCGCCCAGGACGTCTGCGAGCTCGTCGGGGCCGAGTACGTCGGGGGCGATCTCGACGCCCACCAGGAGTTCACGGTCGCGACGGCGGTCGTCGGTCGGGCGGCGGATCCGGTCACCAGATCCGGCGCCACACCGGGCGAGCGGGTGTTCGTCACTGGTGTGTTCGGACGGACGGCGGCCGCCCTCGACCGCTTCGAAGCGGGGGACGACGAGACGGGAAACGAGCTCCTGCGCTTTACCCCGCGGGTCGCCACCGGACGGGCCGTCGCCGACGCCGCCACGGCGATGATCGATTCGAGCGACGGGCTCGCACGATCGCTCCACGAGCTGGCGGGTGCTAGCGATTGCGGATTCGCCATCGACCGGTCAGCGATCCCCGTCGACCCGTCGCTGCCAGGGGATGACGACCGCGCGATCTACTACGGGGAGGATTTCGAACTGGTGTTTACTGCGCCATCCGAGGCCATCGATGCGCTCGAGACGGATACAAAGATCACTGAAATCGGGCGGACCACCGATGGAGACGTTACGATGGACGGCTCGCCGTTGGCCGATCGCGGCTACACCCACACCGGCGTGTAACGACGGGAGCGGTCACATCGCGACATCGATGGGAACGGGGGTGAAGCACAGCAGCCCCAATCCGAAGGTGACGATCCCGACGAGGACCCGGCCGCGACCGATGGGCCGGTCGTTGATTGGCCTGGCCGATCCGACCGCGAGAAAAACGGTCGTGAGGACGCCCCACACCGCCCACACCGCGACGGCCTGGACGCTCACGTCGCGGGTCACATACACGTACCCCGCGAGGCCGAACAGCCCCAGCGGCACGAGCGTGGCGACCGCACCTTGCCGTTGCCCGAGGATACTCCGGAGGATGTGTCCCCCGTCGAGCTGACCGACGGGAATGAGATTCAGGAAGGTGACGAACATGCCGACCCAGCCGGCGATGACGACCGGATTCGGCGCCATCGCCTGGCTCTCATACACGAGCGGTTGGTCAACGGCCCACGCGAGAAACTCCAGTAATGGCGGGTACCCGAGCTCGATCGCGATCGCGTTCGGATCCGCAACCAGCTCCGCTGGTGCCTCGACCGGTGGCAGGTGGAGCCCGACGACGGTCACGATAACCGTCGCAACGAACCCCGCAAGCGGGCCGGCAACTCCGATGTCAAAGAGCGCACGGCGGGAGGGAATCTGACCCTTCATTCGAATGACGGCCCCCATCGTCCCGATCAACGTCGGAACGGGGATGAAATACGGCAGCGAGGCGTCGACGCGGTGATAACGACTCAGGAGGTAATGGCCGAACTCGTGGACGCCGAGGACGAACATGATCGCTGCGGCGAACGGCCAGGCGTGTATGATGTCGAGCCAACTATGCTGGGGGGAGAACGGGTCGATGTGGTACCACATCGAACCGGCAAATAGCGTTGAGGCCAGCGTGGCGATCCCGAGAATCAGGTTCGTCCAGGGGATCCCGTCCACGCCCAGCGAAACCGGCTCGGCCACCAGGATCCATTCCCCAAGTTCCCGGGTCAGGCGGACATCGTAGCCGGCCTCCCGGAAGAGTTCCCAGACTTCCTGGACGACCTCCTGCATCGGTGCTCGCGGCGTTCCGTAGTAACGGATCTCCTCGCCGTCGATCTCTGTCTCGTAGACCAGAAAAACGTGCTCGATCGCCGATGGTGAAGGAGCATCCATCGACGCCAACGCCCCGGGCATCGCATCCGAGTATGCGTCGGAACCAAATGAAGGGTCGGAATCGGACGGCAGATCGTGTCAGTTAAGGGCCATCCAACGTCGTTATGCCGCGGTGACACGCCAGGTGGTCGCACTCGTGTACGACCACTTCTCGATCTCCAGATCACCAGCAGAATCCTTGAGTTTGACCATCAGGGCACCGATCTCCTTTGGGCTCAGGTTAACCTCGTCCGCGATGAATTTGCTCTTGAAGTACACCTCGCCATCCGAGACTTTCTCCCGGAGATATTTGCGCAAGCGGGTTTCCTTGTCGACCGTTTCCATGGAGGGCGATTGTGTCGTGCTCATGCGGGATTGCCTCGACTGTCCCTGACGCCGTAACACCGATATAAAGGAGGGTTGATTGACACGATTTTCCGCTGTTTTACGGCCAAAGGGTCTCCGGGGAACGTTTTACGAAGGGTCCATATTCGGTTAGACATTTTATAATGGTATTTACGATCGTCTCATAACCTACTCGGACGATTGCTCTCATCACCGATCAAGCCGCCTCCTTGGACGCTCATTTGACCATTAACCGGGTTATATTGCCGCATAACTGCGATCGACCATCTGGAACGCACATCCTAAGGTCGGTTATGGACCCAATACTCCTCGTCGATCGTGACCTCTTTCTTGAAGATCGGGACCTCGGCCTTGAGCCGGTTGATGCCGTCCGCAACGGTCGAGAAGGCCTCCGACCGGTGGCCGGCGAGGACGACGACGAACACGATATCCCGGCCGGCCGGGAGAACGCCGGTTCGGTGGTGCATCAACACCTCGTAGACCCCATCGCGCTGGGCGAGTTCCTCGCGAATCCGTTGCATCTCTTCGCGCGCTACCTCGCCGTAGCGTTCGAATTCGAGCTGCTCGGTCGGGGTGTCCTCGGGCCCGTCTTTGGCCCTGACGCGTCCGGTGAAGGTGGCGATCGCGCCGGCGCGATCCTCTTCGGGGCGCTCCTTGATCTCGGCGACCAACGACTCGAGTGTCACGTACGGTTCCGTCTCCTCGAGGCGGTCGAGAATCGTCGACACGGGGAGTTCGGCGGTGGGGGTCGGCTCGTCGAGGAACGATCCGTTCACCGCGCCCTCCTCGATTGTGAGCGTCCCCCCGAACTCGATCGGAACGTCGACGAGCAGGGCGAAGTCACAACGCGGGGCCAGAAGATCGAGCGCGTCCTCGCCGGGGTCGGCCGACGTCACGACCGTAGTGTCCTCCGGCAGGTCGAAGGCCGTCTCCCGCCCATCGGTCCGCACGATGCCCACGTCCCCCCGACTGGACAGCTCGTCGACCACGGACTGCGTGAGTTCCTGCGGGGCATGCTGCAGTCGGAGCACGTACATACGTCGTACCTGGCGGACCAACGGCTTGTAGCCTTCGTCACGGGGCCCGTATCGGGGAGTTGAAAAGCCTTAAGCCCCGATCAGGGTTCGTTTCGGCCGATGAAAGCAGTCCTCTCCGTCGGCGGCAGCGTGCTCTCGCCGAGCGAGGACCACGAACGTGTAGCGGCCTACGCCGACACGATCAAAGCGGTGACCGACGGGGGGTGCACGCTCGGCGTTGTGGTCGGTGGCGGGGCGGTGGCCCGCGAGTACATCCAGCGGGGGCGAGCGCTCGGCGCGAACGAAATCGAGCTCGACGCGCTCGGGATCGCGGTGACGCGGATCAACGCCCGGTTGCTCATCGCCGCGCTCGGGGATTCAGTCCATCCGACGCCCGCGGAAACGTACGAAGAGGCCCGGACGCACCTCGGGACTCGAGACGTCTGTGTGATGGGCGGCACCTCACCCGGTCACACGACCGATGCCGTCAGTGCTGCCTTGGCGGAATACATTGACGCCGACCTCCTCGTGTTCGCGACGAGCGTTCCGGGCGTTTTTGATGCCGATCCGAACGAAGACGAGGAGGCGAACCGGTTCGAGGAGATGACGCCGAAGGAACTGGTCGAGACGATCGCTGACCTCGAAATGAATGCCGGCAGCCCCGCGCCCGTGGATCTCCTGGCGGCCAAGCTCATCCAACGGGCCGGCATGCCGGCTCTCGTCGTCGACGGCACCGACCCCGGGACCTTGCCCCCGGCGTTCCTTGATCGCGAGTACGATGGAACAGCGATCGTTCCTTCGGCGGATTCATGAATTCACAGGCGGCAGCCCGCGTCTTCTGGGCGGACGAGATCGCCGACCGCATCGAGGCACGGGCCCCGGAAGAGCCCATCGTGATCAAGGGCGGGATCTCCCCGTCGGGGGTCCCCCATCTCGGTAATGCGAACGAGATCGTGTTGGGATATTTCGTCGCGGAAGTGCTCCGGAAACGTGGCTACGCCGCCCGGCAGGTGTTCACGGCCGACGATCGGGATCCACTCCGGAAGCTTCCACGGATGTTAGCGGATCTTGACGGCAATCTCGTCGATCTGAGCGATGTGGACGCGGGCGCGCTGGGACGGAACCTCGGGCACCCATATTCGGCAATCCCCGATCCGTTCGGCTGCTGTGGATCCTACGGCAACCACTTCACGAACCTGATCGCGGAAATTGCGGAGGACCTCTCGATCCCGGTCGACGTCACCTCGACGACAGAACTCTACGAGTCCGGCGAGTTCGACGACGCGATCGGGCTCCTCCTCGAGGAACGTGACGTGGCGGCGGAGGTCCTCGCCCGCCACCAATCCAAGGTTGACGAGGACTATGTCCCGTTTAAACCTCATTGCGAGGCCTGCGGGAAGGAGACGGAAACGGTCCGCGCCGTGGACGTCCAAGCGGGAGAGATCGCGTACCGCTGTACGGATATCGAGGCGGGCAACCGAACGATCGAGGGCTGTGGACACGAAGGAGTCGCCGATCTCCGCGACGGGAAGCTTCCGTGGCGCTTCGAATGGGTGGCCCAGTGGGCGGCCCTCGGCGTCGATTTCGAGCCCTTCGGCAAGGACCACGCCGAGGGTTCGTGGCCGAGCGGCGTCGAGATCGCCGAGGAACTCTTCGAGATCGAGCCCCCGGTCCCGATGACCTACGAGTGGTTTACCTTCGAAGGCCGTCCCTTTTCCTCGTCGGAGGGTCACGTCGTAATGGTCGGTGACGTCCTGGAGCTCGTCGAAGCCCCGGTCATGCTCTCGTTTTTCGCCAGGGATCCGACGCGTGGTCGCGACTTTTCGATCGAACGGATCGATCAGCTGGTCGATCGCTTCGATCGCCTTGAGGCAGTTGCACTCGGCCGGGCCACCGGCGATCCTGACGAGACGGCATACGCCGAACGGGTCTATCCGTTCCTCGTCGACGAGATCCGCCCGGAGCGGATCCGCATCCCCTATCGCTTCGCCGCCGTGCTGGGCATGACGGACGACCCCGAACTGCGCGAAGAGATCGCGCGACGCGAGGGACACATTCCAGAAGATGCCCCGGACTGGGCCGTCGAGGAGGCCATGGGACGGGTCAATCGCGCGCGAGCGTGGGCAGGCCGCACGGGCAACGAGTACAACTACCGGCTCCAGCGCGAGCACCGCCCGGCCGTAGAAATCGACGACGCCACCGCCGCTGCGCTCGACGAGATCGCGGATGCCGTCGCGGCGGGCGCGGATGGGGAGGAGGTCCAATCGACGATCTTCGAAGCGGCCCGCGACCACGACATCGAACCCGCGTCCCTGTTCCGTACGGGCTATCGGCTGTTCCTCGACCGGGAGGAGGGGCCGAAGCTCGGCCCGTTCCTGGCCTCGCTGGACGAGTCGTTCGTCGTCGACCGGCTCCGGCGCCAGCGATGAGTCCTCGAACCCAACGGATTTGGTCGCGCACATCCGACCACCGCCGATGAGTCTGTGGTGGTGGGTGCTGGCCGGATTTCTCGCCTATTGGGCGAGTCTTGCTGTCCTCTCGCACACCGGCCGGCTGCCCGAGAACGTGAAGACCCAAGGACCGATCATCACGGTGCATACCCTCCGGGGCCGCCGTCTCCTCGACCGATTGGCGCGCCCCCGGCGGTTCTGGCGGGCATGGGGGAACGTCGGAGTCGGCATCGCCCTCGTGATCATGATCGGGATGTTCCTGGTCGTCGTCAACGCCGCGATCGCGTCGGTATTGACGGCCGAGGAAAGTCCGGTCACGCAGCCACAGAACGTGTTGGTGATCCCCGGGCTCAACGAATTTCTACCGCTTTCGGTGGCCCCAGAAATCGTCGCCGGCCTCCTCGTCGGCCTGGTCGTCCACGAAGGCGGTCACGGGCTCCTGTGTATGGTCGAAGACATCGACATCGACTCGATGGGCGTCGCATTGATCGCCGTGGTCCCCCTGGGGGCGTTCGTTCAGCCGGACGAGGCGACCCAGCGCACCGCGGACCGCGGGGCCAAGTCGCGCATGTTCGCCGCCGGTGTGATGAACAATTTTGCCATCACGGTGATCGCCTTCGGAATGTTGTTCGCGCTCGTCGGCGGGGCGATCGCCGTCGCACCGGGGGCAGGGGTCGGCGGGACGATCGATCAATCGGCCGCCGACCGGGCCGGATTGGCCCCCGGGGACCGGATCACGGCGATCGATGACATGGCGGTGGCGAACGCTTCCGCTCTGGATGCGGCCCTTCAGGAGAACCCCCAGCAGCGAGTTGACGTCGAACTGGCCGACGGACGGACGATCCCGGTCGACCGCTCCTTGATGGTCGTGGCGGCCGTACCGGAGGGACCGACGGGACTCGGAACGGCCGATCGGATCGCAACCGTCGACGGCGAGCCGATCCACACCGAGGCGTCTCTCCATGCGCACGCGGCGAACACCTCCGTCGTGGAGGTGGAGACCGTCAATGGAGTCGAGCATGCGTTCCCCGCCGGGATTTACGTGCCCCATGTCGCGGAAGGCGGTCCGCTGGCCGAGGCCGGGGCGCCCGCCGGGGACGTCGAACTCGTGATCACGGCCATCGGCGGTGAACGGGTCGTTGATAACGACGATGCTCAGGCGGTTCTCCAGGAGACCGCGCCCGGCGACACCGTCCGGATCGAGATCTACAACGTCTCCGGGGCCGCCGACGGTGTCCCGGACCCCGAATCCTACTCCGTCGAGTTGGGCGAACACGAGGACGGCCACGGATATGTCGGGATCGCCATTCAACCGGGAATCGCGGGGGTCGTGTTCGATGACTTCGGCGCTCAATTCTTCCCGAGCGAACGCTTCCTCGCGACGATCGGCGGTGCCAACGGCGACTCGCTGTTCGGGCTCGATTCGTTCTTCGGCAAGATCTTCTCGTCGCTGGTGCTCCCGCTCGCGGGCCTCCTCGGGGCCGGCATCGAGCAGAACTTCGCCGGATTCACCGGCTACGTGACCAATTTCTACGAGGTGCATGGCCCGCTTGCCTTGAGCCCAGGCACCGTGTTTGTGACGGCAAACGTGCTGTTTTGGACCGGGTGGATCAATTTCAATCTCGCCGTGTTCAACTGCATCCCCGCCTTCCCGCTCGACGGGGGCCATCTCCTGCGCTCGAGTGCGGAAGCGATCGTCTCCCGGCTCCCCATCGACAACCGGTATATGGCCGTCAAGTACGTCACCGTGAGCATTGGCCTTGCCATGCTGGCCGGACTCGTGTTGATGATCTTTGGCCAGGGCCTGCTCACCTGATCGAACGCAAAAGACCCTTCGTGGCGGCCGCGCAACCGCCACACATGTCCCGTCGACGACCGCCGGAGACGGCGGCCGGATACTTCGTGCTTCACGATTTTCGCCGAATCGACTGGGCCAACTGGCGCCGGCTGTCCGATTCCACGAGGCGCTCGGTCCTGGATGAAGCGACCTCGTTCCTCGAAGCAGAGACCGCGGTCGAAGAGGGCGGGCTCGGCGCGTACAGCATCATGGGCCACAAGGCCGATCTCCTGATTCTCGTCCTGCGGCCGACGATGGCCGACTTGGATACGTTCGAGCGGCAGTTCAATCGGTTAGAGTTGAGCGAGTTTACCGAACGCACGACCTCAGCGGTCGGTGCAACGGAGGCCTCCGGATACACCGAGGGTGCGCGGGCGTATTTCGAGGAGGGGGGAGAGGTCGATGCGGGCCTCGAACGGTACATGGATTCGCGGCTCTATCCCGATCTCCCGGACGCCGAGTTCCTGAGTTTCTATTTCATGGACAAGCGTCGCGAACCGGAGCAGAACTGGTACGATCTGCCGTTCGAGGAACGCGCGGAGCACATCGCCCGCCACGGCGACATCGGCCGGGAGTACGCCGGCCAGGTCACCCAGATGATCACGGGGACCACCGGATTCGACGACTGGGAGTGGGGCGTGACCCTGTTTGCCAACGACATGATCGCGATCAAGGATCTCCTCGTGGAGATGCGATTTGACCCCTCTACCTCGAGGTTCGCCGAATTCGGACCGTTTTACGTCGGGCGGCGCTTTCCGTCCGGGGATCTGGAGGCATTTCTCTCCGGCGAAGCGATCGGTCCCGAGGTTTCGGACGAGACCGAGGCCCTCGGAGACGAGATTCATGCCCTCGACGTCGATGTCGAGGCCCCCGCGGACGCCCATGCCGTCATCGTTCGCACGGATGCTCCCAGGGAGGAGGTCGCGGCGGAGGTCGACGGGCTCCGAGGGAACTTCGAGCACTACGACAGCCACGTCGGGACCGCCGTCGCCGGGGACGCGAGCGTGGTGAGCGTCTGGACCACTGGGAGCGCCGCCGACACGGCTGCGGGATTTCTCGCCGAGTTACCCGGCGACGCCACGGTCGCGACCGGGCCCGTCGGCGGGGCCGCTGACGACGCGAAGCCATCGAATCAATCCGTCCGGTCGGCGTTGGAGGCCGAGGGGATCTACGCCGGAGAGCCACACGGTGAAGACATTCACGCGCTCGTGGTATATTCGGAGGCCCCCGTCAAGGAACTCGAAGCCGCCGTCGAGGACCTGTCCTTGGGCTTCGATCGTTATGACACTCACAACGTCACGAGCATCTACGAGGCGGACGGACATCACGCGGTGGTGAGCCTGTGGGAGAC
>CAYSMB010000053.1:9783-11061 GCA_964432005.1 uncultured Halobacteriales archaeon | reverse complement strand
GCGAGCCGGGTCGCCAGGCCCTCCGGGTTGCGCTCCACGTTTTCCGGCCGAATCCGCCGGAGCGCATGCCACCGCAGGTCGGGATCGATCCCGCAACCGGTACTGACAGCGGGTCGAACGTCATCGCCGGACTGCACGACCTCGACCAGGCCCGCCCACGCCTGTTCGTTCGCTGCGTCCGCGGCGAGCTGTCCGGCCCGCCTCGCGATGTCGGTCCGGACGCCTGGCGCGGTCGTGGCATCGAGGACGCGAGTCGCCCCGTGGGGTGCCCGGGTCCGGCTCGGCCGAGCGAGCCCGGTTGCATGGATTGGCGTCAGTCCACGGCCGCCCGGGAACGGCTGGATCCGCCACGCGGTCGGTCCCAGGCTCCGAACGGTGATCGGATCGACCAAGACGGCGCTACACTCGTCGATCTCGTTCGTAGTTGGGCGAGGAGACAACCAGCGGCCATCGGCCATGATTGCCCGTACCATCTCGACGCTTTCCGAAACGGGCGTCCGGTTGCTATCCCCCGCCCCGACCGCGCGGTACGCCCCAGGGCCGGCCGTCGCGAGCACGCAGAGACAAAAGAGGTGGAAGATCGACGCCGACGTCCGTCGCACCCCGACGGGACCGATCCCGGCGAGCGCGTCGATCACACCGTCGGATCGGAACGTTCCGACGGCCGGATCGACGGCGATCGCATTCATTGGCATCCAGGAGATCGGCACCGCGTGGGGCTCGCCGTCGATCGTGCACATGTCGGCGAGGTCATGACGACCGTCTAGCAGTGATGCGGGCACAGGATCGATCGCCGAGACGATCTCGTACTGGCGCAATTCGGCCCCGAGAGCGGTCTGGACGAGATCCGGCGGTCGGGCCGCCACTATGCGGTCGGCGACCGTGGTCTCGAGCGCTCGGCGATCGTCGAAGTGCTTCCATGTGAGATCGACATCCGAACCGGCCCGATCCAGCCGATCCGCGATCGACGCGAATGCGCCGGCCGGAAACCAGTGAGCGCCCTCAACGGCACTGGCTGATGGGGTCCCCGAGGCGTTGGTCGGGATCGCGGCGACGGTTTCTTCGTAGGGATCGGGGGTCGATTCGAGACATCCGGCGCTCAAGGACCCCACGTAAACAGTCCGGAGGAATGCCCGGCGAGAGACGCGCATCCGTGGCCCCGCTGGGTGAACCTTCCCGGAAAAACGTCCGGGGGACTCACGCACGTTTATTGGTCCGCTCGCGAGTTATCCCCGCCATGGGCTACGTCATCCGGATGCCCCAGATGGGGATGACGAT
>CAYSMB010000053.1:0-9773 GCA_964432005.1 uncultured Halobacteriales archaeon | reverse complement strand
GCGGGCAAACGTTGCCACGCAGGACCCCCCCGTACCCGAAAAAGGTGCGGCGGGGGCACGCACGTTTAATGTGGCCCTTGAAGTTGGCGCCGCCATGGGCTACGTCATCCGGATGCCCCAGATGGGGATGACGATGGACGAGGGGACCGTGCTCGAGTGGTACGTCGAGGAGGGGGCAACGGTGGCGGCCGGCGATTCCATCGCGGAAGTCGAATCCGAAAAGACCGTGATCGACGTGGAATCCCGGGAGGACGGTACGGTCGAGCGGATACTCGTGGATGCGGGCACGACTGTGGGGCCGGGCGATCCGATCGGCATTCTGACCGGGCCCGACGAAACGGCAGAGGAGATTGCCGACGAGATCGAGGAGCATCCACCCGCGACCACGTCGGCGCCGGATACCTCCTCCCCTGGAACGACGAGTTCCGACGAATCTCAGTCTTCTGAGCGCCCCCGGGCGACGCCGGGGGCGCGACGACGGGCGGACGAGGCCGGGATCGCACTCGCGGAAATCGAGGGGAGCGGCCCCCAAGGGGTCATCACGGAGGGCGATGTGGAGGCGGCCGCCGAGGAACGCGGGACGCGCGAAGGAGCCGCCGCCACGACGGAACCGCTCTCGACGACCCAGCGAACGATCGCCGACCGGCTCCAACGAAGCACCGGGGAGGGCGCCCACGTGACGCTCCGCCGGTCGATCGACGCCGGTCCGCTCCTGACCGCCACCGAGCGGGCGGACGATCGGGGGCTTCCCGTGGGGATCTCCGACCTCGTCATCAAAGCGGTCGGCAGCGCACTCGCGGAGCACCCGCGGTTGAACGCGCACTTCGAGGACGGGGAACTCCGCCGGTTCGATGAGGTCAACGTCGCGGTTGCGGTCGACATGGAACGCGGGTTGCTGACGCCGGTGATCCCCGCCGTCACCCGGAAATCCGTCGAGGCGATCGGGCGGGAGCGTCGATCCCTCACCGATCGGGTCCGGGCCGATGAGGTCACCGCCGAGGAGCTCCAGGGCGGGACCTTTACCGTGTCGAACCTCGGCATGTTCGACGTCGACAGCTTCGACCCGATCGTCGATCCTCCGCAAATCGGCATCCTCGGGGTCGGGCGGGTCCGGGATGGCACGATGACGCTCTCGCTCACGTTCGATCACCGCGTCGTCAACGGCGCCCCGGCGGCCCGATTCATCGATGACATCGCCGAGGAACTCACCGATCCGACGTCGCTCCGGGACTGGTTCGACGCGGAGATCGACCTCGGGGGTGGTCGCTCCGAGGAGACCCGATCGATCACGGTCCGGTCCTCGGGGGGACTCTCGGGGGAGTATACCGTCGGCGGGATCGACGTCCCCTTCGACGAGCCGACGGACGTGGGGGGTTCCGGCCAAGCCCCGACGCCCGTCGAGCACCTGCTCGGAGCCCTGGGATCGTGTCTCACGCTTTCGGTGCGCGCGATGGCGGAGCGGGACCAGGTCGAGGTCGGCGAGATCAACTGTCAGGTCGAGGGGCGACCGACGTCGGGACCGCTCGAGGGCGTGACGATCGAAATGACGCTCGAAACCGACGGGTCGGACGACGACCTCGATCGCATCCTCACCAAAGCCGAGCGGGCCTGCTACGTCGAACGATCGCTCGGTGAGGGGATCGCGGTCGATCTCGGATGGACGCGGCGGTGACGCCCACCGATCCTTTATTTTCCTGCTGCGGCATGGGGCGCCATGGCGAGTTATCTCGCGATCGGCGGGACCGGGTTCATCGGGGCAGCCACCGTGTCCCGGCTGGCCGCCGACGGGTACGACGTCACGGCGATTTCCCGCAGCGAGCCGCCGGAGGCGATACGCGAACGGGACGTCCGCCATGAGCGGGTCGATCGAAGCGACACGGCGGAACTGCGGTCGCTTTACGAATCAATCGAGCCCACTTACGTCATCGACTTCGCCGCGTTTCAACCGGCCGACGTCCGTGCGGCGACCGATATTTTCGCTGACGTGGAACGCTACGTCTACATCTCGTCGACCCACGCCTACCAGTACGACGCGTGGGTGCCGCTTCGCGAACGGGATACGCCCCTCCGGGAATGCTCGCCGGAGCAGGCCACCGACGAATCCTTCGCGACGTACGGCCCGCGGAAGGCCGAAGGCGATCGGATCGTGTTCGAGGCCGCCGGGAATGGTTTTCCGGGGATCGTCGTCCGTCCCGCCGCCATCTTTGGTCCGGGTGACGGGACCGAACGCCAGGACTACTGGATCGACCGGGTCCGACGGTACGACGAGATCGCCGTGCCCGGCGATCGTTGTCGGATGCCGACCCATCTCGGCTACATCGAGGACGTCGTCGATGCGCTCGAACTCGTGATCGCGGACGGGGTCGTCGGGGAAGCCTACAACGTGGCACATCGCCGACAACTCACGTTCGACGAACTGCTCGAACAGATCGCGACCGCGCTCGAGACGCCCGTGACCGCAGTTCACGTGACCGAGCCCGAACTGGCGGCGGCCGACCTCTCCCCGCTACAGTTCAGTTACGGCCAACCCTATCCGTACGTGGTGTCCACCGAGAAGATCCATGCGCTCGGGCTGGAATCAACCCCGTACGAAGCGGGTGTGGCGGAGGCCGTAGCTGATCACCTCGAAAGCGACCGCGACGGCAGCCGGATGGACCCGGGTCGGGATGTCGAGACCCAACTGATCGCGACGAGCAGCGGAGCGCGAACGGAGGTCGAGCCGGCCGGCTAGGGTCAGGCCAGCGAACGGACGGTCTCGATGATCTCCGCGGTATCCGGCAGGACTTCGTCCTCCAGCGTCGGGCTGTAGGGCAGTGGCACGTTCTCCACGCCGATCCGTTGGATGGGAAAGTCCAGATCGAAGAAGGCCGCTTCGGCGAGTTGGGCGGCCAGCTCCGACTGCGTGCCACCTCGCAACGGCGTCTCGTCGACGATTACGCACCGCCGCGTCTTGCGCACGCTCTCGGCCATCGTCTCGACATCGAGAGGATCGAACGATCGCGGGCTGACGACCTCCACGCTGATCCCCTCGGAGGCGAGCTCATCGGCCGCCTCGAGGGCGTTCCAGAGCTGGACCTGGGTTGCGATGACGGTCACGTCCTCGCCTTCCCGCTCAACGGCCGCTTCGCCGAGCGGAAGCACGTACTCGCCGCCGGGAACCTCGTCCTCCCGATTGTAGATCCCTCCGTGCTCGAAGACGACCACCGGATCGTCGTGTCGGATGGCGGCCGTGAGCAGGCCTTTCGTATCCTCGGGGGTGGAGATCGCGACCACCTTGAGGCCCGGGATCGCCATGAGCAGCTGGTGCAGCGACTGGGAGTGCTGGGCGGCGATCCGCCGGCCGCTGGCGTTCTGGGTCCGGATCGTGAGCGGGATCGTCACGTTGCCATCCATCATGTACCGGAGCTTCGCGACCTGATTGAGGAGCTGATCCATCGGGATCCCCAGAAATCCCGAGAACATGATCTCGACGATGGGACGCGAGCCCGTCATCGCGGCACCGAGGCCCGAGCCGACGATGGCGGCCTCGCTGATCGGCGTGTTCCGGACCCGATCGGGGTACTGCTCGGCGACATCGCCGAGGAGTCCGAACGCGCCACCCTCCACGGCGATGTCCTCGCCCTGGACGAAGATCCGCTCGTCGCGTTCCATCTCCCGGGCGATCGTATCCCCGATCACGTCGCGCACGGACTTTGTTTCGGGTTCGGCGGCCTGTGCCATCGTTCACACCTCCTCGGCGTAGAGGCCCTCGTAGGCCGCCTCCGGCTCGGGCATCGGACTCTCGCGGGCGAATTCCACGGCTTCGTCGATCTCTACCTCGATCTCCGCACACATCTCCTCCCACTCGGATTCCGAGAGGACGCCGTCGTCGATGAGCCGCTCCGGATATCGCTCGAGCGGATCCCGCGATTGCCATTCCTCGAACTCGCCCTCGGGCCGGTATTCGCAGTCGTCACCCTCGTAGTGGCCCCGGAATCGGTAGGTGTCACAGACCAGCAGCGACGGACCTTCCCCGCTACGTGCGCGCTCGATGGCCGCCTCGGCATTGCTGTACACGGCTTCCACACCCATGCCGTCGACCTCAGTTCCGGGAATCCCGTACGCCTCCGCGCGCTTTGTCAGGTCGGAGACGGATTGCTGGATCTCCCGGGGAGTCATCTCGCCGTACTTGTTGTCCTCGACCACCCCGACGAAGGGCAAATCCCACAGTGCCGCGAGGTTCAGCGCCTCGTGGAAGGATCCCTGGGCGAGCGCACCGTCGCCGAAAAACGACACCGACACCTCGCCATCGCCGTAGAGTTGACTCGACAGAGCCGCGCCGACGCCGATGGGAATCCCGCCGGCGACGACACCGTTGGCCCCGAGGTTCCCGAGTTCCGGGCTGGCGATGTGCATCGATCCCCCTTTGCCGCCGCAGTACCCCGTCTCCTTGCCGAACAGTTCGGCCATCATGCGGTCGGGTTCATGGCCCTTCGCGAGACAGTGTCCGTGGCCGCGATGCGTGCTCGTGATGTAATCGTCCCGATCGAGTACCGCACAGACGCCGGCGGCGATGGCTTCCTGGCCGATATAGAGGTGGACGGTGCTCGGGATCTCGCCATCGGCGAAGAGCTCCTGGGCCCGCTCCTCGAAGGCGCGGATCCGCTGCATCGTTTCGAGCATCTCCCGGCGCGTCTCCGAGTCTAGTGCCGTTGACTTCGTCATGCCAGAAGCTAACACGGGTCGGAACTTATAGCATCGGTGCGATTACGGCCCGCCGGCGAACGCCTCAAGGCCGAACCAGCTCCCGGTGCATGGATCGGTCGGGCTGTGAGATCCCCCGAACGGCGGTTTCGACCGCTTTTTGACACGCTCGGTCGATATGCCGACATGGACGAAGACGTGCGGATCGAGCGCGACAGTCTGGGGGAGATCGAGGTGCCGGGGGACGCGTGGTGGGGCGCCCAGACTCAGCGGGCGATCGAGAACTTTCCCATCTCCGATCGGACGTTCGGACGTCGGTTCGTCCGCGCGCTGGGGACGGTGAAGAAATCCGCGGCACGGGCAAACCGTGATCTCGGTCTCATCGACGAGGACATCGCGGCGGCGATCATCGACGCCGCGGACGACGTGATCGCGGGGAAGTATGACGAACAGTTCCCGGTCGACGTGTTTCAGACGGGCTCTGGGACGTCGTCGAACATGAACGCCAACGAGGTGATCGCGAACCTCGCCAGCGACCGGAGCGGTCGGGAGGTCCATCCGAACGACCACGTCAACTTCGGCCAGTCCTCGAACGACGTGATCCCGACTGCGATGCACGTGGCAGGGCTTTTGGCGATCGATCAGGACGTCCGGCCGGGACTCGAGACGCTCGCGAACGCCCTCGCGGAGCAGGAATCGGCCTTCGATGACGTCGTCAAGACCGGTCGAACGCACCTCCAGGACGCGACACCCGTCACCCTCGGGCAGGAGTTCGGCGGCTACCGCGCCCAGATCGAGGCGGCACTGAATCGGGTGGAGGCCGCGGAGACGGAACTCGCCCCGCTGGCGCTCGGGGGCACCGCCGTCGGGACGGGGTTGAACACCCACGAGGAGTTTCCCGAGCGGGCGATCGCCTACATCGACGAGGAGATCGATCCGGCCGTCCGCGAGGCCGACGATCACTTCGAAGCCCAGGCCGCCCACGACGCCATGACCCAGGCACACGCCGCGCTCCGCACGATCGCCGGCTCCCTCAACAAGATCGCCAACGACGTCCGCTTGCTCGCGTCCGGACCGCGCAACGGACTCGGCGAGATCGAACAGCCCGAAAACCAGCCCGGCTCCTCCATCATGCCCGGCAAGGTCAACCCGGTCGTCGCCGAATCGGTCAACCAGGTCCACAAGCAGGTGGTCGGCAACGACGCTGCGATCGCTGCCGGCGCCGCGGAGGGGCAACTCGAGCTCAACCTCTACAAGCCCGTGATCGCATCGAACTTCCTCGAATCCGCCGCGCTCATCGGCAACGCGGCGGAGGTATTCGCCGACCGCTTCGTGGCCCGGCTCGAGGCCAACCGGGACTATTGCGCCGAGCAGGTCGAACAGTCGATGGCCCTCGCGACCGCGCTCAACCCCCACATCGGCTACGATCGGGCCGCCGAAACCGCCAAGGAGGCACTGGCGTCCGGCCGGACGATCCGCGAGGTCGTTCTGGAGAAGGGCTATCTCAGTGAAGAGGAGGTCGAGGCCGTGCTCGACCCGCAAGCGATGACCGAGCGGGGCATCCTCCGCGGGGACTGAACGGCTCCTTTTTACGATCCGGGCGATCAGGGGTGCATACGAATGAGCAGCGGGGCGTATGACTACGAGGATCTCGGGCTCGTCGCGGGGCTCGAGATCCACCAGCAACTGGACACCGCGGAGAAGCTCTTCTGTGCCTGTCCGACGACCCTCCGCGAACCAGAAGAATCCACGGGGGCGTTCTTCCGGTACCTCCACCCGACCCCGAGCGAACTCGGGGAGATTGACCTCGCCGCAGAGGAGGAAAGCCGCGTCGGCCGGCGCTTCGAGTATCTGACCTACGACACGACCTGTCTGGTCGAGGAGGACGAGGAACCTCCCCGCCGGCTCGACGACGAAGCGCTCGAGGTGGCCCTCCAGATCGTCAGCCTGCTCGACATGGAGGTGGTCGATCAGGCCCACATCATGCGCAAGATCGTCGTGGACGGGTCGAACACGACTGGCTTTCAGCGCTCGGCCCTGCTGGCCGTAGACGGGGCGGTCGAGACCTCCCAGGGCGCCGTCCGCATTGCGGACCTCCTGCTCGAGGAGGAAAGCGCCCGCCGGCTCGAGGAGACCGATGAAGGGGTCCGCTATGGCCTCGATCGACTCGGGATCCCGCTGGTCGAAATCGGGACGGAACCGGACATCAGCTCGCCCGAGCAAGCCCGGGAAGCCGCCGAGCAGATCGGGATGTTGCTCCGCTCGACCGGGGCGGTGAAACGCGGGTTGGGGACGATCCGACAGGACGTGAACGTCTCGATCGCGGCAGGGGCCCGGATCGAACTCAAGGGCGTCCAGGATCTCGAGGGGATCGATGACCTCATCGAACAGGAGGTCGGCCGCCAGCTCGCACTCCTCGATATCAGCGAGACGCTCCAGGATCGGGAGACGTCGGTCGACGCACCCGAGGACGTCTCCACCGTGTTCGACGGGACCGACAGCGGAGTCCTTCGCGGCGTGCTCGATGACGGGGGACGCATCATGGCCGTCGCGCTCCGGGGCTTCGACGGCGTCGTCGGACGGGAGCTCCAGCCGGACCGGCGGCTCGGATCGGAACTCGCCGATCACGCCCGGCGTCACGGGGCGGGCGGGATCTTCCACACCGACGAATTGCCCGCTTACGGGATCACCGAGGCCGAAATCGGGGAGCTCCGCGAAGCGGTAGACGCCCAATCGAACGATGCCGTCGCCCTCGTCGCGGCGCCGCCGGAGACCGCGGAACTCGCAATCGATGCCGTCGCCGAACGGGCGCGGGCTGCGATCGAGGGTGTTCCGGAGGAGACGCGCGGGGCCGAGGACGACGGGACCTCCAGGTACCTTCGGCCGCTACCCGGGGCCGCACGGATGTATCCGGAAACCGACGTGCCCCCCGTCGAACCGGATCCGTCGGACGTCGAGACCCCGGAACTGCTGACCGAGAAAGTGACCCGGTATGAATCCGAGCTAGGTCTAGACAGTGGGCTCGCCGAGCAGGTCGCCTACGGGCGGCACATGGACACCTTCGAGGCGGCCGTAGACGCGGGCGTCGATCCGACCTTCGCGGCCTCGACGCTGGAAAGCACGCTGACCGAACTCCGCCGGGACGACGTCCCGGTCCAACACGTCCACGAATCGTCGCTCCTCGACCTGCTCCAGCTGGTAGAAGACGGCGAAGCCACCCAGGAGAGCGTCCCCGACATCATTGCGTACCTCGCCGAAGATCCGGACGCGTCCGTCGCGGAAGCCATCGATTCCTTGGACGTAGGCGTGGTCGACCGTGAGGACGTCCGGGACACGGTCGCGGAGATCGTCGAGGACCACGAGGAGCAGGTCGCCGAGGAAGGCATGGGCGCCTTCTCCGCGCTGATGGGCGAGTGCATGGGCGCGCTGCGCGGACGCGCCGACGGGGAACTCGTGAGCGACCTCCTTCGCGAGGAGATCCAGCGGCGCACCTAGCGGGCTATTCGTCCCTGCCGGCCCCAAGCCGGTATTCCGCGCGCTGGAGAACACCGTGGAACGTCGAGACTTCGCTGCTTGTGGGATCCGCCCGGCCGATCACCCGCCGGAACATCCCCTCGGTTCGGGCGCGCCGCTCCGGGGGATACTCGAGTCGGTCCAGAAACGCCTCGAAGTGATCGTACAGGCTTTCGATCTCGACGGACGGCGCCCGTTCGTGCGGATCCGGGGGCAGTTGTGACTCCCCGAGCGTGAGCGTCCTGAGCTCGTACATCGCGATGGTGGCCGCCTGGCCGAGGTTCAACACCGGATAGTCCGGGTTCGCGGGGATGGTACACAGTTCGTCCATATCGGCGAGCTCATCGTTCGTGAGCCCGATCCGTTCGCGCCCGAACACGAGGGCCGTGCAGGCCTCCAAGCCCGCCAGTCGATCGGCTAGCTCGTCCGGGGTCGACACCGGATACCGTACGTGTTTCGTATCGGATGGGTTGGGGAGCGACGTGAATGCGACCGTGTGATACTGTTCGATGAGATCGTCGTATCCGATTTCCGTGGCCTTCTCGAGGATGTCCTCGCGTGCGCGGCCGGCAAAACCGTAGGCCTCGCTGCCGGGACTGATGTCGGGGGGATCGACGAGCAAGAGCTCCTCAAGTCCGAAGTTCTTCATCGCCCGCGCGATGGTCCCGACGTTCCCCGACGTTTCGGCGTCGACGACGGCCACGCTGATCGAGCCGCGCATACGGCCCGTAGTGCCGTCGCGCTGAAGTGCGAAACGGTACGTCTTTACCGTCCCGTCCGTGCCCCGAACCATGCAATCGGTCGCGGCCGACGGGCTGCGGATCGGGCCGGACGCACCGACGCGGATCATGGGGGTCCTCAACGTCAGCGAGGAATCCCCGTACGATCCCAGCGTGTATACCGAGCCGGAGACGGCCGCCGCGTACGTCGACGAGCAGCTCATCGGGGAAGGCGCGGACATCGTCGATGTGGGCATCGAATCCGCGAACAAACGCTTCGAGGTCCTCTCGGAATCGGAGGAACTCGACCGCCTGCCACTCGCCCTGGAGACTTTCGATCACGTGGAAGCAGAGGCAGTATTTGCCATCGAGACCCGATACGCCGCCGTCGCCGAGGCCGCGCTCGACGCGGGGTTCGACATGGTGAACGATATCTGTGGGTTTGCGGACCCGGACATGGCGCCGCTGGCTCGTGAGCGAGACGTGCCGATCGTGAAGATGGCCGGGCCGGGAGATCTGGCTCGACCCGGCGCGCTCACCAGTGTGGATGCCATTTACGATGCCCTCGCCGCCGATCCCCTCCCGCCGCAAACGATCGTGGACCCGGCCTTCGGCGGATGGGCCGAGGACAAGACGGAAGCCGTCGATCGGGCGACTTTTGAGCGGCTGGCGGAGTTCCGTGGGTTGGGCCAACCCATGCTCGTCTCGATCAACCGCAAAAACTTCCTGCGGAACCTGGCCGACCGCTCGACCGAGGGGGCACTACCGGTCAGCCTGGCGGCGACGGCGATGGCCGTCGAGCGCGGGGCCGACGTCGTCCGTACCCACGACGTCGCGGAGACCCGGGATGCGACCATC
>CAYSMB010000052.1:0-11554 GCA_964432005.1 uncultured Halobacteriales archaeon | reverse complement strand
GTCAAACAGGTGGCCGACGCCCACGAGTGGGAGATCACCGTCGACGAATCCGGGGCCGGCGGCGCACGCTTCGCGTTTCGCGGCGTCGAGACCCATCCCCCCGCCGAGCCGACCCCGGAACGCGAGGAACGCGCCTAACCGGACAACGTCCGTTCGATCCCGCGAGCCCACTCAAGCAGCCGCTCGTCCTCCCCGAATCGACCGACACACTGGAGCCCGAGCGGAAGGCCCACCGTGGTCGGCGAGGCGGGGACTGTCATGACGGGCATACCCGCATACGTCCACGGGACGTTCATGACCGGATCTCCGGTATCATCGAGACCCTCAGGTGCGGGTCCGGGCGCCGCCGGAGCGATGAAGAGATCGACGCCGTGGTCGGCCATCACCCCATCGAGCTCGGTCCGCACCCGGACCCGCCCGGAACGGCCGTCCCCGAGGGTGGCAACGTCAGTCGCTCGCCCGCGATCGATCAGGTCCGCGAGCACGTCCGAGTACCGATCCCCGAAGGTCCCATACCAGTCTCGGTGGGTCAGGGCGGCCTCGGCCGCCATGAGATCGCCGTGCCGATCGTTTACGGCCGATACGTCCGCCAATGCCTCGGGCACTTGGCGGATCTCGTATCCCGCCTCGACGAGCCGTTCCCGATGGTCCTGGAAGGCCTCCCGAGCGGTCGCGTCGGCCTGATCGAGAAACGCGTCGTCCGGCACGCCGAGGACCGGTCGTCGATCCGGCGACACCGGAACCCATCGGTCGTATATCACCGCGGCGGCTCTCTCAGCATCATCGACGCTCGCGGCTATGACTCCGAGATGGTCGAGGGACTCGGCCAGCGGAAGGACGCCCGCCAACGGGACCCGATCGTAGCTGGGCTTTAGCCCGACGACCCCACAGAACGCTGCCGGTCGGATGATCGATCCCGCCGTCTGTGTCCCCAGGGCAACCGGACACATGCCGGCGGCGACGGCGGCCGCGGAGCCGCTACTGGACCCTCCTGGCGTGTGATCGGTGTCATGCGGATTGCGCGTCGGCCCCGGATCGAAGTACGCGAACTCGGTCGTCACGGTCTTGCCCAGCACCACCGCGCCGGCCGCCGCCAGTCGATCGATGACTGGTCCCTGTTCGCCCGCGATCGCCTCAAGCGGGAGATCGGTACCGGCTCGCGTGGGCAAGCCCTCCACGTGGATGATATCCTTGACGCCGACGGGTACCCCGGCCAGCGGCGGGGTCGCCCGGACGTGACCGATCCGCTCGCGCAGTTCATCGATCCGACGTTCGATCCGATTCCATCGATCGGGTTCCTCGACGAACGCCCGGACGACGGGTTCCGACGCCTCGACGCCCGCGCGGATCTCCCGGACCAACGTGGCGGAAGAACCTGCTTCCTCGTTCATTTTCCCGCGATACCACCCGATCGGGCGCCCCGCGTCCATGACGGCCCCGCGACCGCCGCGGAGTTAAACTTTCGAGGTGACCCCCCGTCCCATCCGATTCGCCAAACAGATGGGTTCGTCAGCCGACCTGACGGGCGCGTTCGACGAGCTCGGCGCCGTACCGCTCGGTGAGCGCCTCGTGCTGATCGGGCCGCTCGTGCCAGACCTCTTGGAGCAAGGTGATCGGGGTCGCCGCCGCCTGGTAGGTTGCCTCGTCCCACATGCGTTCCCGGGCGACCTCGATGCGCGTACCCTCGATCTCGATGGTCGCTTCTCTCGCGATCGAGATGGCGCCCCGGCCCTCCGCTTTGGCCTGTTCGAAGCGCTCCATGGCGTCGACGATGTCCCCCAGACTGGCTGCGTACTCCAGCCGACCGTCGATGGCATTCACGAGCTCCGATTTCTCGAGGGTGCGTTCCCGGCCGTCGCCACTGAGACGATACGTATCGTCGTCGATCTCTTCGAGCGAGAGCCCGTCGCCCTCGTAGACGTATCGTCCGGAGCGCTCTTCGAGGTCAACCGTGTCACCGCCGACGCCGAGTCGGTAGGTCCGATCGGCCGGCGGAAGGGGAGTCACATTGGCGGCTCGCACCTGTGCGGGCGTCAGGGCCCAGATGCCCAACATCCCCTTCGCATGGTTGTCGATCATGCGCTCGCGGTATCCTTCGAGATCACGGATGTCGTCGTATGGGCCGTCCACCGCGATCAAGTCGACCGCGCTGGCCCCGCGGGCTGTATTATGTCGGAGCGTTGGCCACGGCGGGAGATCCCCGGTCGGGGTCATCGCCCCCATGTCCTTCGTGTAATCGACCTCGCCGTCGACGAGCATGAAGAGCCGTTCGAGCCGGTTGGAGGGCTTGCCCATCTCCTCGTACAGATCTTCGAGCGCGAGTTCGGCCTCGGCGCTCTCGACGACGACGGACATCCGGAGTCGGCCAGGGGCGAGGCCGTACTCGTCCTCGGCGAGGGTCAGGAACTCGTCGGCCTTTTTCCAGTCGTCGAGCGTGCCCACTTCGGGGATCACGACGCCGTCGATGTGCTCGATCGCCCCCGCCTCGGGATCGGCGAGATGCCGGATGTGTTCGAGTCCCCGCCGCCGGGCGGCCGGATCATCGCGGTGCCAGACCACGCGGGGGTGAATCTCGCCGGGAAAGGCCGCACCCGCCTCACTCACCACGTTAATGATGTTCTCGACGCCCTCGTCCCGTAACGATGGGGCCGTCGCGTCTTCGTTGTCCGGGACCCAGACATCCGGGGCCTCTAACCCACGGAGCCCGGCGGCCTTTCGCAACATCTCCGCCGAGTCGTCCCCCTCGACTGCCGCCGGCGACGTGAAAAACGTACGGACGAAGCGTCGATCGCTGGTCCCGAACATGGCCCCCTGCCCTTTCCGGCCCACCACCATGAAGATTCGCGTTCCACTGACGCCCTAGGATTAAGGGTGCGACCCGGGAGCAAGGAGCCATGCCCCGGAGCGACACCGACCACATCCGCCCGGTGACCGAAGAGCAGCTGCGCCGGTACGCCGATCGGTATCACCTCTCGCTGAGTCCGGACGAAATCGCGGATTATCGCACCCTCGTGAACGGGACGTTAGAGACCTTCGAGGCGATCCTCGATGCCCCCGAACCGAGCTTTCCGCACCAGGCGGTCGATCACGAGCGCCGTCCGTCGGCTCGTCGTCCTACCGACGCCGACGATCCCTTGAACGCCTGGATCTGCCGGGTGGAGGTCGGCGAGGGCGACGGTCCGCTCGGGGACCTGGAGGTCGGTCTGAAGGATAGTATCGCGTTGGCCGGGTATCCCATGACCCTTGGCTCGGAGGTGTTCGAGGGGTTCGTCCCGACGTTCGACGCGACCGTGACGCGCCGCCTCCTCGACGCCGGTGCGACGATCGTCGGCAAGCAGAACATGGAGAGCTTCGCATTCTCCGGATCGGGCGATACGAGCGATTTCGGCCCCGTCTTCAACCCTTACAGCGACGATCACCTGGCCGGTGGGTCCTCGAGCGGAAGCGCGGCGGCCGTCGCCCGCGGTGACTGTGACGTCTCCATCGGCACCGACCAGGCCGGCTCGGTCCGTATTCCGAGCGCGTGCTGTGGCGTCGTCGGGCTCAAACCCACCACCGGACTCGTGCCGTATACCGGCGCCTATCCGCTGGAGCTGGGGATCGATCACCTCGGCCCGATCGCGCCCTCGGTCCGTCCGATCGCGCGGACGCTCGAAGAAATCGCCGGCGAGGACGTCGTCGACGGCATGCGGCTTGACCCTCGCCAACCACGCGGGATCGAACCGGCCGCCTACACCGAGGCGCTCGATCAACCTCTCGAGGGGCTGACCGTGGGCATCCTGGAGGACGGCTTCGCATGGCCCTTCTCGGAACCGGGTGTCGACGAGGCCGTGCGGGATGCCCTCGAAGTGTTTTCGGAGGCTGGTGCGACCACGACGTCGGTGCGGATGGAACGCCATCGGACGCTCTCGTCCGCGGGGGGTGTGGTGGCGACGATCGGCGGTGCCGCGACGTTCGATCTGGGGGGTCTCACTCGGGGCGCGGAGGGCTGGTACTGGGACGGGCTCGCCGATATGCTCGACGCGCTCGCGGAGGCGCGGGCCGACCGTCTGCCGCCGTCGCTCAAACAGGCGCTCCTGACGGCCGCCCACGTCCGGGAATCCCGGGGGATGACGCCGTACGCCCTCGCCCAGAACATCGCGCTCGACGCCCGACGCCGCTACGACCGGCTCCTGGATTCATGTGATGTCCTCGCGCTTCCGACGTTGGCGGTCCCCCCGATGGAGTACGATCCCGATCTCGATCGCGTCGAGGCGACCAGCCGGGAATGGATGCTCGCCGCGAACACGGCCGCGACTGACCTGACCGGTCATCCGGCCATATCGGTACCTTGCGCGATGCGGGACGGACTGCCCGTCGGCCTCATGCTGGTGGGTCCTCACTTCGACGAACGAACGCTCGTTCGGGCCGCCGCAGGTTTCGAACGGGCGATCGATTGGCAACAGCGGTGATCGCGCGGCTCACATTCCGCGCGGATCGACGATGACGTCCTCGAACGTGAATCGCGCGCCCCCCGCCTCGCTTTCATCCACGACCAGGTTCCACTGGTGGCTCGTGGCGATGGCGTCGACGATCGACAACCCGAATCCGGTGCCATCGGCGTCGGTCGAGTAGCCGGCCTCGAAGATCCGCTCGCGGTCCTCGGGCGGGATGCCCGGTCCGTCGTCGGCCACGAAGAACGCGTCTCCGCCGTCGGTGGCGCCGACGGTGATCGTCACGTCCTCGCCGGCATGATCGACCCCATTGCGGATGAGGTTCTCCAGAAGCCGCTGGAGCCGATCCCTGGAGGCGAAAAAGGTCAGATCTTCGTCGAAGCGATACTCCGCCCCGCGGGTGTCGACGGTCGTCCAGGCGCTCTCGAAGATGCTCGACAGGTGCGTCTCCTCGAGCGTGTCGACTTGCTTGGTTTCACGCGCCCAGGTGAGGACCTCCTCGATCATCGACTCCATGCGCTTGAGCGAGCGGGCGATGGGCTCGAAGTGCTCGCTGGTCGCCTCCTCGCGAGCGAGATCAAGCCGCCCCTTGGCCACGCTCAGGGGATTGCGAAGATCGTGGGAAAGCGTTCGGGTAAACTGGTCGAGGCGCTTCATGCGAGCTTCGGTCCGCTCGCTGAACAGTTCGGCCTCCAGCCGCCGCGCGAGCAACTCGGCGAACATCGTCTCCAGCGGACCGAACTCCCGTTCGCGGGGCTCCTCGCTCACGAAGCAGATCGTCCCGAGTTGCTCGGCGTCTCCGAGGGCGATCCCGAGGTACGCCCCGAGACCGTCCCCGTCGCCGCGCACCTGCTCTTGCTCGACCATGTACGTCCCTTCCTCGATGGTCCGGTTGCAGTAGGTATCCTCGAGGTCGAGCACGACTCCCGCGGGGAAGCGGCCGTCCGGCGGGTCCGTGCTGAGCACGGACTTCCAGTAGCGGTATTCGGGCTCGATCTGGGTCAGATGTGCGTTCTGGACGCCCAGGACCCTCCGGCCGAGCTCGAGGACGTCCTCGGCGCGCTCTTCGAAGGGAACGTCGGCACTGATACGATCGTCGAGCTCGCGGACCGCCGCTTCGGCATCAAAGGGTACCTGATTCATTCGGGCGCCGTATTACTCAATCGTTCTGATACGTCGCCTAAAGCGTTTCTACGGGCTAATTAGGTTCTGCCCGCCCTTGGCGTTCCGCACTCCGCTCGGCCAGCCATCCGCCGACATAGCCCCCGATAGCCCCAAGCCCGCCGGCGACGATCAACGCGAACAGAGCGGCAAACAGGACCGCGATCGCGGCGAACCAGGCAAACCCCGATTCGCCGACGGCCATGAGTCCGTCAGCCAAACCGACGAAGAGAAACGCGACGATCGCAAGGATCGGAACCACGGGGAGTACTCCGGAGAGCGCGCCCACGCTCACGGTCCGCTCGGAGTCGATCCGCTCGAGGTAGCCGGCCACGAGGCCGCCCAGGACGGTCGCGAACGGAATAAACGAGAGGAGACTGGCGACGAGGGCCCCGATGAGGGCGTTGGTCCCGTAGGCCGGCACGCGACGCGCGTCGTCCGCGTAGCGCCGTCGTTTCCGGTATCGATAGGCGATGTAGCCGACGGCGAACACGACCATGCCAGCTCCGACGAGGAAGAGACCGATCCCGACCCAGGTGAGGACCGTATCCGCGACGGTAGCGGCCTCGGCATCCGAGAGTTCGGTGGTCATCAGCCGCACGGTCATCGCTTCGCGCTCGATTTCCTGTTGGATCATCTCCCGGTCGACAAGAAACGCCATCGCGCTCCCGCCGAGGACCGCCAGCAAGCCGCCCAGCGCGATGATCGCCCCGATCAACCACTCGACGAAGGCCGGCAACGGGCCGTCGGCGAGGAGATGGTTCTCGAGCTCGTCCTCGGACTCGGGCGTAGATGCCATGCTACATCCGTAGCACGCTGTTCGTGCTTAAATCCCTCCCCACGGACGCGGTCAGTCCTCGGCGGGCTCTTCGATGCTCCCGCGATCGACCATCATGTCGGTCCCCCGTTGGAGCCAACGACGCCGGTAGTAGACGACGCTTAGATAGCAAATCCGCGCGACGAAATCCAGGACGATGGCCACGTAGGCCGCCGCGACGCCGTAGCCGAGATGGACGCCGACGATATAGGTAAACCCCAGCAGGAACCCGACGGTGCCGATCATCCGGCCGACGAACGGCGCGAGGGTTTCGCTGCCGCCCCGGAGCGCGCCAGCGAGACAGATGTGTGCGGCGATGAGCAACCCGGCGACCGCGTAGGTCCGTGCGAACCCAATCCCGTAGCCGATCGTGGCTGGATCCCGGGTGAACACGAGGACGAATTGCTCGGCCAGTAGATACAGGATCGCCAGAATCGCCCCGATGGAGATCACGCTCAACGCCGTGGTTGCGAGCCCGTTGTAGTAGGCCTGTGCGGGTTCCTGCTCCCCGAGGGCTTGTCCCACGACGATGTTCGAGGCGACGCCGTACCCGCGGGCGAGCGGGGCCGCAACCTGGTTGTACATCCGCCGACCGATGTGGTAGGCCGCGTTGACCTCGGTGCCGAACCCGAGCAACATCGCGTTAAACGGGAACTCCGCAATCATTTCAGAGACGCCTTCACCGATCCGGGGCGCCGAGATCACGACGATCTGTTTGGCGATAATGAGCCCCTCCGGCACGACGTAGTCGACATCGGTCCGACCGCTCCAGAGGAGGGTGAGAAACGTGGCCGCGGCGATGGTGTCCGCCGTTGCGGTGGCGGCCGCGATGCCGATCACGCCGAGTTCCGGGAACGGTCCGACCCCGAGCGCCAGGATGACTGTCGTCACGATATTGAAGGCGTTGACCGCGCCGTTGACCACCATCGGCGTGACGGTATCGCCGGTTCCCTGGATCGCGCGCGCCGCGATGAAGTTGACGTGGATCGCCGAGGATGAGAGCATGATGATCAGCAGGTAGATGCTGCCAAAGCGGACGACCTCCGCCGCGGCGCCTTCCTCCATCAGGACGCCCAGGATGGCGATCGCCGGCTCGTTAAGGAAGATGCCGAAGAGGACGAAGGGAATGCCGCCGAGGATCCCGATGAGCAGGGCCTGGGTCGTTGCCTGATCGCGGTTGGCGGTCGCTCCCGCCCCGGTATCCTGGCTCGATAACGCGATCGCGCTATCGCCGACGCCGATCCCGAATCGGAGCGGCAGGCGGGCGTAAATGTCCGCGAGACCCACTGCTGCAACAGCGGCGGGCGAGAAGAACCCGGCCACGATCAGGTCCGTGGTCCGCATCAGCGTGCGGAGGACCTGTTCGGTCATCATGGGCCAGGCCAGCCCGAAGACCCGTCGCCACATGTCCCAGAGGCGGGACCGCGCACCGGCACTCGACACTTATCCGGTACCGGGTTCCCCGCGCCGATAAAGGGTTACACATCTCGCTCGCCGTTCGGCCTCGCGATCGGCCGCCTTCAGAACGTGTCGGCGAACTTGTCCCGCCGATAGAGGTCGATTTCGAAGGGCACCGATTCGCCACATGCCGCGGCGTACGCGATCGCCTCGGCGATCTCTCCGGGTTCGGAAACGGTTCCCGCCTCGAACCGTTCGCGGAACGGCGGGCCGTCGGCGTCCCCGAACCCGGTCCGGACCTCCGAGGGGTTGACAACCGTGACGGCGAGGCCGTCGTCACCGTACTGGGCGGCGAGGCTGTGCGCAAACCCCCGCACCCACCACTTCGTCGCGGCGTAGACGGGGTTCGCGGGGCGTGGATACTCCCCGGCGATGCTACCGACGAAGACCGCGTGGCCATCCGGGGATAGTTCGGGTAAGGCCGCCCGCGTCGTAAAGAAACAGCCGTCCGTATTCACCGCCATCATCGTCCGATACTCCTCGGTGGAGAGCCCCGCGACGTCGCTGCCCCGGCCGACGCCGGCGTTGTTGACCAGGACGTCTAGGCGGCCGTGGCGCCCGATCGTTTGATCGATCAGTTCCTGACACTGCGTCTCCTCGGTGACGTCGGTCGGGACGGGCGTCGCGCTCACGTCGTATGCTCTCTCGATGTCCTCTGCGATCTCGTGCAAGCGGCCTTCACGCCGAGCTGCGAGGGCCACATTCGCGCCGTCCGCGGCCAGGGCCGTAGCGGTCGCCTTCCCGATCCCGCTGGAAGCCCCGGTGACGATCGCGACTTCCCCCTCGAGTGCGTCCATGTCCGGGACTCACGATCGGCCGGTATTGAGGCTGTTGGGACCGGGTCAGGGAAGAATCGCATCCAGTATGGGAGCTGGATCGCCCCGGACGACGTCGGCGGCGGGTGCCTCGATCGCACGGCCGAACGCCCGGATCACCTCCGCGGCCTCCCTATCGTTCTCCAGTCGGGCGGTGTTCACACTGCCGGCGGTGACCGTCGTCCCCGAGACCGGTGCGGCGACGGTCTCGTGGAGGTCCACGTAGACCGCCGGTTCCCGGATCGAAACGTCCTCGAATCCCATCATGACCTCGCGACCGGCTTCGTGGACGAGCACGAGATCGTCGGCCATCGCCCCGTGCAGAATGCCAATGGCATCCGCCGAGTAGGCCGGATGGGCCAGACTCCCTTGACCCTCGACGACGAGCAGGTCGTGATCGGGTGCCCGTTCCAAAATCATCCGTTCGACGGCCCCGGAGACGAAATCCGCCCGCACCCGGTCGATCGCGATGCCCCACCCCTCGATCATGATCCCGGTCTGGCCGGTCGGGATAAATCCGGCGTCGACCCCGCGTTCACGCGCAGCCTCGACGAGCGCGAGCGAGGTGGTCATCTTGCCGACACTCGCGTCCGTGCCGGCCGTGAGGACGATCCGGGCGTCCGCCTCCGCCGCTGCTCCCCGTCCGAGTTCGAGGTCCGCCGGCGGTTCACGGACATCGTAGAGCTGCCCGCCGTGGGCATCCGCGAGCCGCGCGAACTCCTCGTCCTCGGCCAGTGGATAGTGCAACCCCGCGATGACGTCACAGCCAGTCTCGAGGGCCCCACGTACGTCCGCCCGCCAGGATGGCTCGAAGCCGCCGCCCGCGGGGGCGATCCCGATGACGAGCGCGTCGACGGGCTGCGGGAGCGCTTCGAAGCTCCCGACGATCGGCGCGTCCGGTAGGTCGACGTGATCGCGCACCCGCTCGCCGTCCTTTTCTCGATCGAGAATTCCCTTGACCTCGTAGTCCCCGTATCTGAGGAGCCCGACGGCAGTCTTTGCCTCCGACGGAAAGTGCTCGTGTGCCAGGATGGCGATCCGACGATCCGCCGTCGGTAGGTGCTCCATGCCGGTCCACCTCGGCGGCGCACCCAATATGTCCTTGGAAACGGCTCGCAGGGGGAGCTATGCGTGGACGATCGGTTCTGCGTGGCCGCCTGCGAAGCTCCTGGCGATAGCGGGATAGGTCATCTCGAAGCTCACCGTGTCGCCCGGCGATAACTCGCGATCGATCACGGCGAGTTCCGTACTCCACCGGTCGATCTCAATGTCCTCACGGGGTTTCAACGCGCGAGGATCGGTCGAGACGCTCCCGATGTCGATCACCGATTCACCGTTCCCGGCCCGAAGGACCTCTGCCTGGAGTTCGAAGGCGCCGCGTGCGAGCCCCTCGAGCGGGCGATCGAGCCACCGGCCCGTCAGGAGGGCGTCGCCGACGCGGAACGCTCGAACCGACTCCGGCAAGTCATCCCGCCTCGGCAAGAGGACGGAGCCGCCCACCGATAGCGGGCGCTCCGGGATCCGGCCGACTCCGTCTCGGATCGCGTCGAGATCCGGGAGATCGCCGAAACAGCCCACATTGATACCGAGCGCTTCGACGGTCACCCCCTCGATGCCCTCGATCGTTCCCAACTGGTTTGCGAGCCGCTTCGGGGCGATGCCCTCGCGACCGTCCCCGGCGTCGACCATCGGGACGATCCGGTGGAGGCGATCCTGTCGTCTGGCCGCCGCCGCGGCCGCCTCGATGACCTCGAGTGACCCGTGTAGGCTCACGTCGGCATGGGCGACGACGTCCGGTAGCTCGGCGATCCGGGGGATCCGAACGAAGAGTAGCTCGACGTCGAGGTGAGCCAGCCGCTTGAGGTGGGCGGGATGGGAGACTCCGAGCCGGCCGATCCCCGCCTCGACCATCGTCTCGGCGATCGCCGTCTCACCCTCGACGCCCTTGATAATGGCGGTCACCTCCGAATCGACGAGGCTGTCGACCGCCCGAGCGTTTTCCCGGAGGACGTCCAGATCCGCGTGGATCTCCAAGCCATCACCTCCCGTCCGGCGTCCCGGCCGAGCCGTTCATGCCCCGTGATAGCGTCCCGCGTATCCTTATCGTTAACCCATTCTCGAAGAGAAGTTCTTTTTAGGAAACTCCGAGATAACGAACACGATGAAGGTCCTTCTCCTCGGTGCGAGCGGCCGAATCGGTACGCGCGTGGCTGAAGAACTCCTTCGACGGGACCACCAGGTCACCGGCGTCTCCCGCGGGGGCACCGTCGATGGCGTCGACGATCCGGATCTGACCGAACGATCTGGTGATGCGACGAATGCCGACGAGATCGCGGAACTCGCCGCCGGACACGATGCCGTGGCCTCGGCGCTCGGGCCCTCCGGCGACGAGGAGCCGTCGATCCTCTCGGAGATGATCGAGGCGACCATCGAGGGGATGCGACGGGCCGACGTCGATCGTCTCGTGTGGACGGGTGGGGCCGGCGGGCTCCACGTCGCGCCGGGGACCCGATTGATCGAAACCGAGGCCTTCCCCGATGAGGCCCGTCCGGTCGCCGCGGCCGCCATCGAGGCCTACGACGTGATCGAGGACGTCGAGGACATTCGCTGGACGTACCTCGGCCCGGCGGCGATCATCGAGCCCGGGGAACGCACCGGGTCCTATCGTAGCGCGCCAGGGGAACTCGTCACGGATGAAGACGGGAATAGTTACATTTCGATGGAGGATTTTGCCATCGCCCTCGTCGACGAACTCGAAGAGGACAACGCGGTCTACACGTACCTCGGCGTCGGTCACTGAGCCAGTTCGACACCGATCGAGTCCCCGCGACCTACCAGAGGTCCTGGAGGATATTTTCGATAGTGGCTGC
>CAYSMB010000051.1:6828-11582 GCA_964432005.1 uncultured Halobacteriales archaeon | reverse complement strand
GGTCGGGTCGATCCCGAAGGCAAAGGCCATCATGAGGACCGTGGCCCCGGCGATCGCTCCACCCTGGAAACTACCGCCAGGCGTGTCGGCCCCGTGAAAGGCGAGGAAAAGCGCGAATGTCAGGGTAAACGGCGCCAGAAACCGGACCGTCGTCATGATGACCTGGGACTCGGTGTAAACCGACTCGCCGATCTCGGAGCGATCGCGGGGGTCACTCACCGGTAAACACCACCCGACGGAGGACGACGAGCGCGGCGAGCGCGGCCGCGAACACGACCACCGCTTCCCCGAACGTATCGAATCCACGGTAACCGGCGAGCACGGCGGTGACTGCGTTCTCGACGCCGGTATCCGCGTATGCCCGGGCGAGGTAGGCCTGCGATATCTCGGGATGTGCCCAGACCGGGGCTTCCGGATCGCCGATCGCGGGCATGGCGGGCACCGTCGCCAGCAGGACCGCGAGGAACGCCCCCACGCCGACGGTCGCCGGAAGCGACGGCCGCTCGATCATCCGGTCGGGACTCGCCCGGGTCGTGGCGGCCAGTGTCAGCACGAGCAGCACCGTCGTGACACCCGCGCCGATCGCCGCTTCCGTCATTGCCACGTCCGGGGCCCGGAGGACGGCGTAGAAGACGGCCATCCCGAGGCTGTATGCCGCAAAGACGATGACTGCCGCGAGCGCGTCCTTGAGCAGTGCTGTCGCGAGCCCCGTGGCGAGGACGAAGACGAACAGCCCGGCCACGACTGGGCCGACGCTCATGGTTCGCCGTCCTCCCCCCGGGTCCACGCCGCGATCCCTTCCTCGTGGGCGGCCCGGGCGATGGCGTGGGCCGCGGTCGGATTCGTCATGAAGATGAACAACAACAGCAGGACGGTTTTGATAGACATCGGCTCGAACCCGATCGCGAGCGCGATGGCCGCAAGCGAAAAGCCCGCGCCCAGGGTATCGGCCTGCGAGGCGGTATGGGCCCGGGTGTAGATGTCCGGGAGCCGCAACACGCCGACCGTGGAGACGAAGGTGAAGAACACCCCACAGATGACGAAGATCCCAATCGCCCCGACGCGGACGAACTCGATCATATTACCCCTCCCTGGTCGACCGTGAACTTCGAGATCGCGATGGACATAATGAAGTTCAACAGGGCATACACGATCGCGATATCCAACAACGAGGGTTCGTCGAGCCCGATCGATAGCAACCCGAGGATGACGACCGTGTTCGTCCCCAGCACGTTGACCGCGAGGACGCGATCCTGCATCGTCGGCCCGCGGACCGCGCGGTAGAACATCGCGATCGCGAGGATCACGAATACGGCCGCAGCAGCGAGGAAGAGTTCGGGGACGAGGTCCATTCCGGTCATCCGCTCTCACCCTGGACCGGTTCCTCGTGGATCGGCGCGTCCGGGGCCACCACGTCTGCCTCGTCGCGCTCGCGGGGGGACGAAATCCGCGTGGCCGCCCGCCCGTAGAAGAGGAACCGGACCGCGCGTTCGAGGCTGCCGTCGAAGAGCGATTCCCGGGCGTCCGGAATCAGGGTGTGGACGAGGAGCGTCCGGCCGTCGATCCGGACCGTCAACGTCCCCGGGGTCAGCGTAATGCTGTTCGCGAGTGTCGTAAGCGGAAGGCCACCCCACACGAACGCCTGGACGCGGGTCAATTGCGGGTCGATCGGCATCCTCGGATGGAGGATCACGGCCGCCACTTCGATATTTGCCCGGACGATTTCATAGAGGAGGTACGGGACGTACAGGACCATCCGGAGGAGGCGAACGGCGGTATGGCGGTCCGGATCCCGACTCAGCGTCACGTGCGAGAGGACCGCGGCGACCACGATCGCCGTCATGGCCCCCGTTGCGATGTCGAAGTAAGAGAACTCCCCCACCAGCAACTGATAGAACACGAACGAGAGTCCGGCGAGCCCGGCGATGCGGCGCGGGGACGTCCGATGGAGAATCGGGGTCCGACGCACCTGCCGGACGACCGGAGCCTCCTTGACCTCGATCCCGCCGAGACGGCCGAGTTCGACCCGGAGCGGTCGAATGACGGGCGTTTCGATCGCCGGGTCGTAGCTCGGATCGAGCACCAACAACCCCACGTCGTCGTGCCATTCCTTCCGGAGCAAGGACCGAGCGATGTCGGAGGGCGTCGAGATGTAGGCGTCCTCGCCGAGGTAACTGGTTCGAACGTCGATCTCGGCGCCATCTGCATCCTCCCTGGCCCAGTCGGTCACCCGTTCGAGGAGTTCGGCGGCGGCCGCCCGTTCTTCCGTCTGCTCGCCGGTGGCGTCGATGCCCACGGACCCGATCACGGTCACGAAACGTACGACTGGCGGGCGTTCGTCCGCACGCTCGAAGGCAGCATCGACGGCGTACGCGACCGTCTCGCGTAACGTGGGCGATGCAGCAACGAGCACCATCACCTCACCGGCGTGGGCAGCCATCTCCTGATCGATCTCTATTCGGGGGGAGGAACGGATCCCCCGAAAACGCTTCTGTTCCGTCGATCCTTCAAGGCGATCAGGCTTCGTTTTCGACTCTTGCGCTTTCCGTATCGATTCCGAGGTCCGGGGGAGTCAGGATCGCGACGTCACCGGGCCGTTTCGCGAATTCACCTCGCGTCGTGGCGACGATGCGATCAACGCCGCACCGACTGGCCAGGTCCGCGAGGCGCTGATCGACGGTCCCGTCGAGAATGAGGGTGTGCACCCCGGCAGTGCCGTTCGATTCCAGGATCGACTCGACCTGGCTCGCATCGCCCGAGGCGATCTCGTCCCCCTCGGCATCGAGCAGGACAGCCTGGTTCGAGGACTCGAGGACGTCATCGATGCGCTCGCGCATCGGCGGTGTGGACGAGCCGTCCTCGGCGTCGGACTCGTGCCGGTCGTGCCGGGCCTCTTCGACCGACCGCTCGGAATCCTCGTAGGGAACCTTCCGCGCCAGGGCGTCGTGAATATCGGCCATGTTGAGGTCCTCGACGCTCCGTCCCGGCGGGGCGAACGCGACGAAATCGATCTCGCCGACTTGCGCGAGCTCCAACAGGAGGAGGTCCCCGCCACGGTCGCCGTCGAAAAACGCCGTTGCGGTCCGTTCTCTGGTGAGCGCGATGGCCGGTTCGGGGACATCCGTGCCCTCCACGCCGATCACGTTCCGGATCCCGAATTCGAGAAGGCGAAGAACGTCCGCCCGTCCCTCCACGAGCACGATTTCTTCGGCCGTTTCGGCGCCCGGACCGGCGGGCAACCCCTCGTACTCGACCGGTTCGACGGGCGTCACCGATTCCCTGACGGCCGTGACCAGATCCCGACCGGCCAGGCCGACGTCGTCGAAGCCCGCCGCGAGCAATTCGCGGGCCCGCTCGACGATATCCCGCCGCTTTGCCGCCCGGAGGTCCTCGATGCCTTCGATCTCGACGGTCGCCCGTGACGGCCCCACCCGCTCGATCGTTTCCAGGGCGGCAGCGAGTACGGCGGTCTCCACGTGGTCGAGGTCCGTGGCGATCGTGATCTCCCCGGAGGATCGCCCGGCGGCACTTTCGATGTCGACCTCGATCCGCCCGATGCGGTCGGCTTCCTGGAGGGAGCGGATCTCGATCTCGTCGCCGAGCAAGCCCTCGGTTTGTCCATAGACCGCCCCCACCACGTCGTCGCGCTCGACGACGCCGTTGGCGGTCACGGTCGCCTTGATGAGATATTTGGCCGGATCGTCCATGGTACCGCCCCTGTGAGTTGTCACCTCTTGTTCGCGCGTACAGTAATCGCTGTCGATGCGTTCGGTCGATTCATTAGGCCGCCACCCGTGCCCTCGCCCATGCAAACCCACGTGGTCCCGGTCGGGTTCGACTACGACCGGCTCATCGCTCCGCTAGTCCGGGACCGCATGGACGTCGATCGTGTCATCCTCCTCCAGGGCGCGGTGGGGAGCGCGGCCAACGTCGAATACTCACGGCACTTGGTGGGGAAGCTCGAGGCCGACTTCGAGAACCTGCTCGGGGCGGAAACGGAGCGCCGGACGATCGACAACGTCTACGACTACGACGCCGCGTTCGAGCAGGCCTTCGAGCTCATCCGATCGGAACTCGAGGCCGGTCAGGAAGTCTGGGTGAACGTCAGCGCCATGCCCCGGACGGTAAGCTTCGCGGTCGCGACGGCGGCCCACTCGTTAGCGGTCGAACGGGAGGGCGATCGCCACCGGATCCACACGTACTACACTGCCCCCGAGAAATACCTGGAGACCGAGTTGGCGGCGGAGCTACGGGAACAGCGGGAGCTGCTCGGCCGCCTACTGGCTGGGGATTTCGACGAGAGCGAGATCGAAGAACGCCTCGAGGGCGTGGAATCCTTGCTGGCCGAGTTCGACGAGCGGGGCACGACCATCGGCGCGAAGGAGGTCGACGGCCGCCACATCCTCGAGTTTCCGGTCGCGTCATTCTCGAACGTGAAACCTTTCGAGGAAGTCATCCTGTTCAAGCTCGGTCAGGCCGGCGAGTTCGAGAGCGTTTCCGAACTGGCCGAAGCACTGGCGGAGGAACTCAACGAGGAATTCACGGACAGCTTCCGATCCAAGGTACTCTACAACGTCGATCGGTTGGGCCCCAACGGGAAGGGCTACATCGAGCAGGAATCGACGGGCAAGTCCCACCGGACGCGTTTGTCCCGGATCGGCGAGCTGTGGGTCAGATCTCACGCTGGCGAATGAGCCTGCCGGATCCGGGTGAGAAACGCCAGGGCCGTGATCCAGAGGGTGAGCAACACGGCG
>CAYSMB010000051.1:0-6818 GCA_964432005.1 uncultured Halobacteriales archaeon | reverse complement strand
CGAGGGCGGTCGCGTTCAGAAACATCTCCGCGGCGCGGGGCCGGGGGATCGCCGTGTGATGGGGCCCGCCGACGATCGGGACGAAATAATCGAGAAGGAGGTCGATCGAATACCAGGCGAGTGCCCCGACGATTGCCCATGGTGGAAAGCGTGAGTAGCGGTGAATGAGAAACGCCTGGGCGACCATCAGAAAGTGACTACAGAGCAGGAAGGCATACATCGCGGGATGCTGGTAGGACAGGAAGTCCCGCCAGAACAACAGCAGGGCGAGCGGTGTCCACAGTCCGAGCTTGATGTTGCCATAGAACGCAAGTAGGTTCACGAGTTCGTTGTTCCGGCCGAGCCGCCAGAGCGCGAGGCTCGCCGCCATGAATAGCGTCGCCAGGGGGCTGTCGGGAATCCACGGCCAAACTTGCCAGGCGGCCGATTCGAACTGGAATCGGTAATACCAGAACCCGAACCCGGTGCCGATCAGGTTGACGAGTGCGATCGGCCAGGCCAGCCGGAGCGCGAGGTCCTCGATCGGCCTGGGCAACGGGGCGGTCGGTCGGATCTCGAACCCCGAGGCCATGGTGTGAGATTGTTCGGTTCACGGACATAGGGCTGACGGATGGCGGGAACGGCCCGCAGAACGCAACACATACCACCGGTGGCACCGCAGGACGGTCCATGAGCGATGAACTCGACCTGACCGAGCTTCGACGGGGGACCGACCTCGTCAAGCGCGGGTTCGCGCGGATGCAGCAGGGCGGGGTGATCATGGACGTCGTCAACGCCGAGCAAGCCCGGATCGCCGAGGAGGCCGGCGCCGTCGCGGTGATGGCCCTCGAGGCCGTTCCCGCGGACATCCGGAAACGTGGTGGAGTGGCTCGGATGGCCGATCCCGCGGACGTCCGGGAGATCATCGATGCCGTGTCGATCCCGGTCATGGGTAAAGCCCGGATCGGGCACACGACCGAGGCCCAGATCCTCGAGGCCATCGGGGTCGACATGATCGACGAATCGGAGGTCCTGACCCCGGCGGACGACGCCTACCATATCGATAAACGGGAGTTCACGGTGCCCTTTGTGTGTGGCGCCAGGGACCTCGGGGAAGCGTTGCGGCGGATCGACGAGGGGGCGGCGATGATTCGCACCAAGGGGGAGGCCGGGACCGGCGACGTCAATCAGGCCGTCCATCACCAGCGCACCATCGCCGGGGAGATCGGTCGGCTCGAAGGCATGGATCACGAGGAACGGACGGCCTATGCCCGCGAGATCGAGGCGCCGGCGGAGCTGGTCCACGAGGTCGCCGAGCGAGGCCGCCTCCCCGTCATCAACTTCGCCGCCGGGGGTATCGCGACGCCCGCCGACGCGGCGCTGATGATGTACCGGGGTCTCGACGGTATATTCGTGGGCAGCGGCATTTTCGGTGCCGAACGACCGGAGCAGATGGCCAGCGCCATCGTCGAGGCGGTGACCCACTGGGACGATCCGGAGCGGCTCGCCGAGATCGCCGAGAACGTCGGCAGCGGCATGACGGGGCAAGCCAACGCCGACCTCGAGGAAGCCGATCAGCTCCAGCACCGAGGCGTTTAGGCGCGTGGCGATCGACCGACGGGCCGCCGTCTACGCGCTGGTCTTTGCCATTCCGCCGGCAGTGGGGTTTGCCTTAGCCGTCCTCCGGGTCGGCGGGTCGGCAGCACTATGGCAAGCGTTCTTGAGCGGCGCGTTCGTCGGGACCGTCATCGCCGTGTTGGTGCTCGTCCTGGCCGGACACGGTCGCCCGGATGGCGAGGCCCGTCACCCGGAGTAAACCGACGCGCCCTCCCCGATCGCCGTTTGGTAGGCCCGTGATTCGATGTCCTCGTCAGCGAACGCATCGACCATCGCGCTCGCGATCGCGCGCTGGTCGGACCGCCGACACGCGGCGATGACGGTCGGCCCGGCACCGCTGACGGTGACCCCGGTCGCGCCGGCCCCCAGGGCCCGATCGCGAACCGACTCGTATCCCGGGATGAGCGACGCTCGTTCCGGGGTGACGATCCGATCCTCCATCCCCTGGCCGACGAGCGTGGGATCGTCCCGGAGCATGCCGACCGTGAGCGTTGCCGCCCGCCCCACCGTATCGACGAGATCCGCGATCCCGGCCGTCGCCGGGACGACTTCCCGCGCGTCGCGGGTCGAAACGACGACGTCGGGGAGGCACGCGACCACGGGGATCGACGCATCGACATGGGTGACGACCTCCTCGGTCGCGACCGTGAATCCGCCAAGGATCGCCGGGGCAACGTTGTCCACGTGCGCCTCTCCGGAGACCAGTGCTTCGCCCTGTGCCGCATACGGAATCAGGTCCCGGTAGGATAACCCGAGATCGTAGAGTTCGTTCAGTCCGATGGCCGTTGCCGCGGCGCTGGCCGCCGACGATCCGAGTCCGGAAGCCGGTCGAACGCCCTTGTCGATCTCGATCCTGGCATGAGCGTCCAGGGCATCGGCCACCGCCCCGGCGGTATTTTTCTTCGGATCCTCCGGAATGAACTCGCTTCCGACCCCTTCCACGACGATTGACGTTTCGTCGGCCCGCTCGAGTCGGACGACATCCGCGGGCCGTTCGAGTGCCGCCCCAAACACGTCGTACCCGCTCCCAAGGTTGGCGCTGGTCGCGGGTACGCGGACGGTCACCATGATCTCAGGATACCCTAGCCCGCTGAAAAAGATAGCGACCGCCCAGTCGGCTACAGTACGGCCAGCCCGAGGCGGTAGAGCAATGCCAGAAGGAATAGCGCGGCGAGCACCGCTGCCGCGATCGCGACGATGGGCGAGAGCCGGCCCTCCTCGGCGGCTAGCAGATGGTCGTCTGGGGCTCGGGTCATATGCCACGCCGTTCGGGACCGCCACCTATGAATGCATCCGTCTTCGCCGGCGATCGAGCGATAGCAACCGACTTTAACGCCCGGCCGATAGCCCTCCCCATGGGCCGTTCCTACGTCGTGATCGGCGACGGGATCGCGGGTAGTTCCGCGGCCGAAACGCTCCGGGAAAAGGACCCGGGCGCGGAGATCATCGTCCTGTCCGACGAGGGCGAGCCGCTCTACAATCGCATCCTCATCAAGGAGTTCGCGAAGGGCAAACTTCCCGAGGCCCCGATTGCGATTCACGACGAGGACTGGTACGACGAACGCGAGATCGATCTCCGACTCAACACCCACGTCACACACATCGACACGGCGGCCCACGAGGTTCATACCCACGAGGGTGAGCGGATATCGTACGATCGTCTCTGCATCGCCGCCGGAGGGACCCCTGCACAGCTGCCGGTCGAACGGAGCGACGCCGACGGCGTCCATCACTTCTGGACGTTTGAGGATGCCCGGAGTATTCGTGAGCATATCGAGGCCGCCGACGCTGGTGTCGTGATCGGGGCCGGACTCCTTGGAATCGACCTCGCGGCGATCTGTGCGGCCCAAGAAGTTTCGGCGCACTACCTCATGCGCGGTCAAGCGTGGTGGCGCTACGCACTGAGCCAGGACGGCGCGGACATTATTCACGAAGCGCTCGCGTCGCGGAACGTGACGCCGGTCTTCGACAGCGGGGCCGATCGGTTTGAGGTCGACGATGACGGTCACGTGGTGGCGACGATCGATCCGAACGGCGAGCGATTCCCGAGCGATTTCGTCGGCGTGGCGATCGGCTTACACTTCAACCTCGAATTCATCCAGGAGACGCGCATCGAGGTCGACGAGGGAATCGTCGTAGACGAGTACATGCGCACATCCGCCGAGGACGTGTACGCCGCCGGTGACATCACGCGCTTTTTCGATACGATTGCTGGCCAGTACGAGCAGAATGGTTCCTGGGGCAGTGCGAAGAACCAGGGACAGGTCGCGGGCACAAACATGGCGGCGGACGAGCCCGTCGAACCGTTCCGATGGGTCTCCTCGTACTCCATCACGCATTTCGATTTCCCGTTCTTGAGCTTCGGGCATCCCACGATCGGGGACCGGTACATCGAGGCAAACCACGGCGAGCGGGACTGGCGTCGGATCGCGATCAAGGACGACCGGGTCGTCGGCGGAGTCCTCATCGGCAACCTCGCCCCCCAATCGACGCTCAAGCGTCTGATGCGGGAGGAGGCGACGATCGCCGGCCACGAGGAGGCGTTGCTTGAGCCGAGCGTCGATCTCGATAGCGTCGCGCCGACGCTGGAAGGCTAAGGGAGCGAGGCCGGATCGAAGCCGTTTTGCGCGATCCGGGGCCAGGTTTCCCATGGACAGCGGTGGCGGAAGCTCGGACATGACTCTCGCCTTCGAGCTGGCGGCCCTCCAGGTGCTGGCGAATCCGAGCGCCGTGTTCGCGAACGCGCGGGAATGGTCCGAATACGTGGGCGTGGTTTCCGAGGAGCCCACTTACGTCGTCACCAACTTCACGCGGAAGGCCGGGATCCGCCAGGATTTCTTCTCGGGGCCACGGGGCGTCGAGGAGAGTCTCGAGAGCGTCAGTACCCAGTTCGACACCGAGCGGTATGTCTTCGTGGGCACGTCGGAGGAAGATGCCGACATCGCCGAGGCAGCCGGCTGGGAGTACCTGGACATCGAAGACGCCGCGGAGGCGGCCGACTGGCAGCTCGGCGGCGAGGACATCGCGGCCCCCGGCGAAGAGGACGTCCGGGAGGATTGGCCCTGAGCCGTCGATCGTTTATGTCGCGCGCCCGGAGGTAAGCACGATGGCCGATCCACGGGTTCCCGGCGCGACCTCGGAGGACGTGGAGCTGCCGTGCGGGCGCCGCGTCCCGATGGACACGTTCGACATGGGGATGCGTGAGTACGCGTGTGCGTGCGGACAAACGCATGCCGTCGTGATGGATGTCCATCCGCTGGGACGGTGGATCCCCGAGTCGACCGCGGCCGTGCTCGAATCGGTCATCGAGTCGGCCGACGATCACGAGACCTTCGGCACGATCCATTTGATGGGGATGGTGCTCGAGGAATTCCCGGAGTCGGTGGCCGCCCACGATGCTGCGGAAGACCACTCGGTCGGGTGGGCGCTGCTCTGGGTCACCGCCTTCGACGCCCGCCGACTCCACGAAGTCATCGTCGAGTTGCTCGTCGAACTCATGGATCATGCGGTCAGTCACAGCGACGATCCGGACCAGCAGGCCGATTTCGCCGCGGATCTCGAATCGTTCGACGTGGAACGCTTCGTGGACACCTACCGTCGCGAACGGGATTTCGAGACGGCCGGGGACCACGCCCCTTGACGATACGAATTTCGTAACCGAGCTTCGTTTCTCGTACCATATCGGGTCGCTTAAGGGGGCGTGTGGACTCCCATCCGGTAGTATACAATGGCAGAGGAATCCCGGACCATACTGCTGATCGGGAGTGGCCCAATCCAGATCGGTCAGGCGGCCGAGTTCGATTACTCCGGCGCACAGGCCTGCCGCGCCCTCATGGAAGAGGGCGTGCGCGTCGTGCTGGTGAACTCGAATCCGGCGACGATTATGACGGACCCGGAGATGGCCGATGCCGTCTACATCGAGCCGATCACGACCGGGGCGATCGCCGAGATCATCGAGCAGGAGCGACCCGACGGCGTGATCGCCGGATTGGGCGGGCAGACCGGGCTGAACGTGACCGCGGAACTCGCCGAACAAGGCGTCCTCGAGGAGTTCGACGTCGACGTCCTCGGAACCCCCCTCGATACGATTTACGCAACCGAGGACCGCGAAGAGTTCCGGGATCGGATGCACGAACTGGGCGAACCTGTACCGAGTTCCGTGACCATCGAGTCCGTCGACGAGGTCGAGGAGGGCGTCGAAGCCGTCGGCGGGCTCCCCGTCATCATGCGGACGACCTACACTCTCGGCGGCTCGGGATCCGGTGTGATCGGGGACATGGAGGAGCTCAAGGAAACCGTCCGTCGGGGCCTCCGGCTCTCGCGAAACAACGAGGTGATGCTCACCGAATCGATCGCGGGATGGATCGAACTCGAATACGAGGTCATGCGGGACGGCGGGGACTCGTGTATCATCATCTGCAACATGGAGAACATCGACCCGATGGGAATCCACACCGGCGAGTCCATCGTCGTGACACCCTCGCAGGTCATCCCGGATGAGGGCCACCAGGAGATGCGCTCGGCCGCGCTGCGGGTAATCCGGGACCTCGAGATCCACGGCGGCTGCAATATTCAGTTCGCCTGGCGCGACGACGGCACCCCCAGCGGCGAGTACCGGGTCGTCGAGGTCAACCCGCGGGTCTCGCGTTCCTCGGCCCTGGCATCGAAAGCCACCGGGTATCCGATCGCCCGCGTCACCGCCAAAGTCGCACTCGGCATGCGGCTCCACGAAATCGAAAACGAGATCACGGGGGAAACGACCGCGGCCTTCGAGCCCGCGATCGATTACGTCGTCACGAAAGTCCCACGGTGGCCGAAGGATAAGTTCACCGACGTCGAGTTCGCCCTCGGGCCCGCGATGAAGTCGACGGGGGAGGCGATGGCGATCGGGCGGACGTTCGAGGAGAGCCTGCTCAAAGCGCTTCGTTCGACGGAATACGACCCCGCGACCGATCTGTCCACGCTCGACGACGAAACGCTCGTCGAGGAGTATCTCGTTCGGCCGACACCGGACCGCCCGTACGCCATGTTCGAAGCCTTCGACCGAGGCATGGATGTCGAGACCGTCTCGGAAGCCACCGACATCCACCCGTGGTACACCCGTCGGTACAAGCGAATCGCCGACGCCTCCCGGGCGGCCGCCGGGGGCGATTTCGTCACGCCGGCGGAACTCGGGTACACCAACGTCGAGATCAAACGGCTCGCGAGCGACGGCGGCGCCG
>CAYSMB010000050.1:0-11606 GCA_964432005.1 uncultured Halobacteriales archaeon | reverse complement strand
CATCCGACTTGTCCCCGTAGGAACAGGCACGCCCTGTTTCACACACCGTAGGAGCATTCCTGCGTACTACGGAGGTGAACGATGGCAGATCAGGACTTAGAAGACGCCGTATCTCGCGCACTCGAGGACGCGCCGTCACGGAATTTCACCGAGACGGTCGACCTCGCGATCAACCTGCGCGATCTCGATCTCAACGACCCGGCCAACCGGGTCGATCAGAGTATCGTACTCCCGAGCGGCACTGGCCACGATACACGGATCGTGGTGATCGCCGACGGGGAGACCGCGATTCAGGCCGAGGAGGTCGCCGACGACGTCATCGATCCCGACCGGCTCTCCGATCTCGGTGACGACGAGGACGAGGCCAAGGACCTCGCTGAGGCGACCGACTTCTTCCTCGCGGAAGCCGATCTCATGCCGGACATCGGGCGCCACCTCGGGACAGTGCTCGGCCCCCGCGGAAAGATGCCGACGCCGCTCCAGCCCGACGACGACGTCGTCGAGGAGGTCAACCGCATGAAAAACATCGTCCAGCTCCGCAGCGGCGACCGCCGGACGTTCCACACCCGGGTCGGTGCCGTCGACATGGACGTCGACGATATCGCATCGAACATCGACACGATCCTCCGACGGCTCTATGCCGACCTCGAGAAGGGACCACAGAACATCGATACCGTCTACGTGAAGACGACGATGGGACCGGCGGTGGAGGTGCCCGGATGACCGCCGAAACCGAGTCGGTCCGACGAACCGAGGAGGTCCCGGCCTGGAAACAACGGGAGGTCGACGAGATCGTCGACATCCTCTCGTCCTACGAGAGCGTCGGCGTCGTCGACATCTCCGGCATCCCGAGCCGGCAACTCCAGGACATGCGCGCGGAACTGCACGGCGTCGCCCAGCTCCGCGTGAGCCGCAACACCCTGTTGCTTCGCGCGCTCGAGGAGGTCGACGAAGGGATCGAGGAGCTGGTCTCGTACGTGAGTGGCCAGGTCGGCCTGATCGGGACCGACGAGAATCCGTTCGGGCTCTATCGCCAGCTCGAGGAATCGAAAACGCCGGCGCCCATCAACGCGGGCGAGATCGCCCCGAACGACATCGTCATTCCGGCGGGCGACACCGGCATCGACCCCGGCCCCTTCGTCGGCGAACTCCAGCAAGTCGGCGCGGACGCCCGTATCGACGGCGGTTCGATCGTCGTCGAATCCGACAGCACCGTCGCGGAACCGGGCGACGAGGTCTCATCCCAGCTCGCGAACGTCCTCTCGGAACTGGAGATCGAGCCCAAGGAAGTGGGGCTCGACCTCCGGGCCGTATACGCGGACGGCGTGCGCTTCGAGCCCGAGGAACTGGACATCGACTACGACGCCTACCTGGCGGACGTCCGGGCGGCCGCGGCGGCCGGACGGAACCTTTCGGTCAACGCGACGATCCCAACCCGCCGGACGGTCGGGACGCTGCTCCGGAAAGCCGTCGGGGAAGGCAAGAGCCTCGGCCTTCAGGCGGGGATCGAGGATGCCGAGTTGATGCCGGATCTGGTCTCGCAGGCGGACGCCCAGGTCCAGTCGCTCGTCGCGCGAATCGAGGATACGGAGGCACTCCCCCCGGAGCTCCAGGACGTGGCGCCGCCGGAGCCGACCACCGAAGACGAGTCGACCGAGCAAGACGAGGAGGCAGCGGACCCCGAGCCCGACGAGGACGAAGCCGAATCCGACGAGGATGACGACGAGGAAAGCGGTGCCGAAGGGCTCGGCGAAATGTTCGACTAAACGCACACGGAACACCACCATGGAATACATTTACGCAGGACTGATCCTGAACGAAGCAGGCGAAGAGATCAACGAAGACAACCTGACCGCCGTCCTCGAGGCGGCCAACGTCGACGTCGAGGAATCCCGGGTCAAGGCCCTCGTGGCCGCGCTCGAGGATGTCGACATCGACGAAGCCATCGAGGAGGCCGCCGCCGTGCCGGCCGGCGGCGGTGGCGGGGCAGCCCCCGCCGCACCCGACGAGGGCGAAGACGCCGACGAGGCGCCCGAGGCCGACGACGAGGAAGCGCCCGACGACGAGGACGAAGGCGACGACGAGGAAGAGGAGGCCTCCGGCGAGGGCCTCGGCGAGCTGTTCGGCTAAGAGCCGTTTCTTCTTCCCGGCACGCACCGCGGAGAGCGACAGCGCCACGAAACGAGCTGCCGATCCGCCAGTTCAGGCGATTCCGACCGACGGTTTATCCGAAAATCCGCCACAGACGGGTCGATGGAGGCGGCCATCGACCCGGTCCTCGCGCCCGAGCTGACGGCGATGGCCGCGCTGTATCTGGGCCTCGGGATCGCGCTTGGCACCTGTAGCGGTCTGACGCCGGGGATCCATGCGAATAATTTCGCGCTCTTGCTGGCGGGCATGGCGCCGGCGATGCCCGGCGATCCGCTGTTCGTGGGCATCGCGATGCTCGCGGCCGGGGTCGTCCATACGTTTCTCGACGCGATCCCCGCCCTGGCGATCGGCGTCCCCGGGCCGGAGATGGCCGTCGCCGCCCTCCCCGGCCATCGGCTGGTCCTCGAAGGCCGGGGTCGAGAAGCCCTCCGCCTCTCGGCCATCGGCAGCATGCTGGCGGTACTGCTGGCGATCCCGCTTGCCGTCCCCGTGACCATCGCGATGGTGCGGTGGTATCCGGTCCTCCAGCGCCACATGCCGATCGTGCTAGGCGTGGTGGCTTGCGTATTGATCGTGACCGAGCCGGGACGACGAGGCATGGCCGCCGCAGTCGTTTCGTTTGCGCTCAGCAGCGCGCTGGGATTCGCGGTGTTGGATCTCGAGCCCGCGGCCCCGCTCGATGCGGGCGGCGTCCTCGCGCCGTTGTTCGCTGGCCTGTTCGGGGCACCGGTGCTGATCGACGCGATCGACGGGGACGGGGTGCCGCCCCAGGAAGACGCCAGGCTCCGAACGGAACGGCGGGACGTCCTCGTTCCGGCGTCCGCGGGCTCGATGTCGGGGGCGATCGTCGGATATCTCCCCGGCGTTTCCAGCGCGATCGCCGCGGTGATCGCCCTTCTGTCGGTCCCGAACGACGACCCCGATCGAGGCTTCGTCGTGGCTACCAGCGGCGTCGACACGTCGAACACGATCTTCGCGCTGTTTGCGCTCGTGGCCCTCGGCACGCCACGAACGGGGGTGCTCGTCGCCGTCGAACGGGCGGAGGTGCCGATCAACCTACCCGTCATGATTGCGACCGTGGCGGCCGCCGCGGCCGTGGCCTTCATTCTGCTCTTCCTGATCGGGGACCGGTATCTCACCTCGGTGGGGCGGGTGAATTACACGCTGGTTTGTGGGGGCATCCTTGCGCTCCTCGTGGTGCTGAGCTGGCTGTTCGCCGGCGTGGTCGGGGTGGCCATCCTCGGCGTGAGCTCCGCGCTGGGATACGTCCCGGTCCGGGGGGGTTGCAAGCGCGTGCACCTCATGGGAGTATTGATGGGGCCGATCATGGCGGCCACGTGGCGTTACGGCGTTCCCTTCGCGTGAACCCTCGTGGGCGAGGAACGGCGAACCCCACCTTTATTTGCGCCTCCTTGCCTCGCCTTCGCACAGCCGAGCCATGGGATCACCGACACTTCTCGTAACGATCGAGGCCGACGAGCAACGACGGGACATGATCGACGGGGCCGTACCCGACGGGATCGGTCACGCGTACCTGAAGGATATCGAGGACGGCCGCGGGGACGCCGTCGCCGAGGCCGACGGATTCCTCTCGTTTCTTCCCGGCGAGGAACTCCGTGACGAGGAGTTCGATCGCCTGCGATCCGATCAGGTCTTCCAGATCATCTCGGCCGGCATCAACGGCTTCCCGTTCGAGCGGATGCCCGCGGGGATCGTCGTGCAGAACAACGCGGGGGCCCACGCCGAGCCGATCGCCGAACACGTAGTGGCGATGTACCTCGCCATGGCCAAACGGCTCCGGATCGAGCACGAGAAGATGCGCGATGGGGAGTTCGACCAGTTCGAGATGAACCGGCAAGTGGAGGGCTCGACGGCCGGCATCTTCGGCTACGGATCGATCGGCCAGGCGGCCGCCCGCCGACTCCAGGCGTTGGGCGTCGAAATCATGGGTATCAATCGGAGTGGGGAGGCCGAGCTCTCGGCCGCGTTCGTCGGCACCCCGGACGATCTCGAGTACGTCCTCGGGGAGGTCGACGGACTCGTCATCTCCGCGCCGTCGACGCCGGAAACACGGGGGACGTTCGACCGGGAGACCCTCGAGTGCATGGACGAGGACGCGATGTTGATCAACGTCGGTCGCGGCGACCTGATCGTCCAGGAGGATCTCTATCGCCACCTCGAGGCGAACCCGTCCTTCCAAGCGGGCATCGACGCCTGGTGGACCGAACCCCTCCGTGACGGCGAATTCAGCGTCGAATATCCGTTCCTCGAATTGCCGAACGTGATCGGTTCCCCGCACAATGCGGCGCGGGTCCCGGGCATGGGCGAGCACCTCTTCGAACGGGCCGTCGAACGGATCGCGGAGACCTTGCAGACCGGCGAGGTCAGGAACCGGGTCGACCCGGAACTGGAGTATTGAAAGCGCGCGAACGATCCAGCGGACAGGGGGATCTAAATCCCTCGCTCCCCTCGTCGAACCTGTTGGATGGTGGAGGCCGTCGTCGCTATCGGGATCGTCGCATCGGCGTTCGTCGGATTCAATATCGGTGGTTCCTCCACCGGCATCACCTGGGGACCGGCCGTCGGAGCCGGAGTGATCGGAAAGGCCGTCGCGGCCGCGGCGATGACGTTCTTCGTCTTTCTCGGCGGGTGGACCGTCGGGCGGAACGTGATGGACACGCTCAGTCAGGACATCATCACGACCGAATTGGGGCTTGGGGCCGGCGTCGCAGTCCTCTTTTTCATCGGGTTCGGCATCCTCGTCGCGAACGTCTTTGGCGTGCCCGTCCCGACGTCAATGACGACCGTCGGCGCGATTGCCGGGCTCGGATTGGCGACGGACGCGTTGAACTATCGGACGCTGGCCGAGATCCTCTCGTGGTGGATCGTCACGCCGGTCGTGGGGTTCTGGATCGGCGCGGTGATCGGTCGGTACATCTACCCGGAGTTGAACCGGCGCGTGCGCGTCGAACGCTCGCCCGGTCCCCTGGTGGTCCTCCATCGCTCCGGGGACCTCCCGCGGCCCGTCCTCGGCCCGAACACCACCGGCCGTGAGTTCCTTTCGACGGCCATCGTGATCGTCATCGGCTGTTATATGGCCTTCAGCGCGGGGGCGAGCAACGTCCCGAATGCAGCGGCGCCGCTCGTCGGGGACGCCGGCGGGCTCTCGCCGGATCTCGCCATTATCCTGGCCACATTGGCGATCGGGGTCGGCGGGTTCACCATCGCCCGACGGACCATGGACTCCGTGGGCGGAGAACTGAGCGACATCCCCCTGCTCGCGGCATTGATCGTGATGATCGTCGCCGCCTCGATCACCACCGGGCTCTCCTACATCGGGATCCCGATCAGTCTCGTCATGGCCACCGTCATGACCATCGTCGGGATCGGCTGGGGGCGCGCGACACGGCCGATCACGATCCGCGACGCGGTCAGGCGCGAAACCGAGGACCGCGACATTGCCATGGGCGCGTTGACCGTCGAGGACCCACCGGGTCAGGCCCCGACGCCGATCGGCGGTGAGGAACCCGAAGAAGTCCTCGCGGCCACTGACCTCTTCAACCCCCGGGCGATCATGAAGTACCTCTCGATGTGGATCATCGGGCCCTCCCTCGCGACGCTTCTGGCCTTCGGTTTCTTCCAGCTCTTCCCCGGGATCACGTGATCGCGCACGATTAGTCGTTACCGGCCGACCCGTCGGCGGGGTCCCGGACCTCCTCGATCAGTTCCTCGAGGTCCTCCTCGCGTGGTCGCCGGCCGATGCGCTCGTCGACTTCCTCGACCTGCGCTTGAACGTCCGCGAGCTGCTCACCGACGGCTTCCTCCATGCGCTCTTCGACCGTCTCGGCCACCCGCGCTTCGACCTCCGCGGTCATCCACTCGGGATCGAACCGTGCCATCTTCCATATCACGTGCAGTAGGTAGCCGGCGAACGCGCCGACCCCGTAGGCGATCCCGACGCCGAAATCCAGTGTCGCGATGAGTACGATCGCCAGAAGAATCAACGCGCCGTACGCCAGATCGATCGCGAAATCGACGCGGACCGGATCGAGCATGCCGGAGAGGTGGGCCCCCAGGGCCAAAGGCTGTCCCGTTCGCTACCGACGACGGAGAACAGCGACTGCCGGCGGCCCGATGTTTGCGGCTCCCGATCCCTCGAGGACCGCGGTAAATGTCGTCAACCCGATACCCACCATCGCACCTTAGTCCGTCCGGATCGTTAGTCCATCAATGCTCGACAAGCTTCGCTCCACGATGCGGCGGGTCCTGGGGGGCGGGTCCGATCCCCACCCCCTCACCCTCGCCGTGCCCGACGCGCGGAGCACGTTCCACACGGGAGATGAAGGACTCGCACGTCGTCCACCGGCGACCATCGCCTGTCCCCAATGTGGTGGCGAGTTTGTGGATCGTTACGCGACCGACGTGATCCGGTGTCCGACCTGTCGGTTCGAGTGCCAACCCGAGCAGTTCGGCGAGCTCGACCTGATCGCGATGACGTGTCCGGAGTGTGGTAAAGACCTCGAGCACGGCATCCGCCATCCAAACCTGTTCGATTCGCCCCAGTGGGCCAGCTGTCCGGACTGTCAGTACCACTGGGAGCGGAGCCACTCGTTTCCGACCCCGTAGGGCAACGGATTTGCCCGTTGGCGCTCGATCCGTGCGCATGGACCTCGGGGACTATCTCGCCGCGGTCGGGCTCACCCCCGATGAGCTCCCGGCGGACGCCCTGGAACGGATCCGGGTGCTCCAGCGGGCACACGTGACGACAATCCCCTTCGCGAACCTCGTGATCGTGGGCACTCCCGACGGAACCTACGACGGCGGACCCGCACACCTCCGCGCCGATGACGTCTACCGTCGGCTCGTGTCTCGGGGGCTCGGGGGGCTCTGTTATGATCACAACACCCTGTTCTCGTGGGCGCTCTCCGAGCTCGGGATCGATCACTGTATCGCCGGGGCGGAGGTGTGTGCCGATCGACCCGACGCCCGCCGGCAACCGGATACCCACATGACCATCGTGGCTGACCTCGCGGATGGCGTCGTCGCCGACGTGGGATTTGGCGACATCATTCGGGCGCCGATCCCCCTCGACGGAACCCCCGTGGATACCGTCGACGGGACTTGGCGGGCGATCGCCGACGGGGATGCCAGCTACGGGTATACGGTGCAATTTCGCCCGCCGTCGGCGGATGACTGGCGCGATCGATTCCGATTCGACCGCCGGCCGCGGCCACTCTCGTTTTTCCACGACGGCTTCGACTATCACTACCGAGATCCGAGTGCGCCGTTCGGCGACCAGGCGGTCGCGTCGATCGCCACCCAATCGGGAACGCGGACGCTCTCGCGCGAACACCTCACGATCACCGAGGACGGGGGACGGACGAAACGGTCGGTTGCCCCGGCGCATTGGTTGGACGTCCTCAAGCGGGAGTTCGGCATCGTCATCCCGCCGCCGCAGGACGAAACGAATTCGTTAAGCCGAACGATGGAGAATTCGGGCCATGAGCACGACTGAGCCGTCAGCACGACGCTCGTGTGTGTCGTGTGGGATCAACGTCTCCGGCATGAGTGCCGCGAGATTCGCGTGTCCGGTCTGCGATACGGAGATCTTTCGATGCAAGCGGTGTCGCAAGCAGAGCACCCGCTATGCCTGTCCCGACTGTGGCTTCGAGGGGCCGTGATATGAGCGACGTCGCAGCGAAGCTCAAGGTCATGCCCCAGAGCCCCGAGGTCGACCTCGACGGTCTCGAAGAGCGGATCGAAGGGGCGATCCCGGACGGGGCCTCCGTCCGGGCCTTCGATCGCGAGGATGTCGCCTTCGGGCTCGTCGCGCTGTTGACGACGGTCGTCGTCCCCGACGACACCGGTGGAACCGAGGCGGTCGAGGAGGCCATTAGCGGCCTCGCCGACGTCGAGAGTGTGAGCGTCGAGAGCGTCGGACGTCTCTGAAATACCCGGAACGCGGAACTTATATGAGCGAACACGCTACCTCCGCCAACCATGCCGAATTCATCGGGGCCTCTCTCCGGTAACCGCGAGAAGCTCACGAATCATCCACGTGAGCGCGGGATGTCGCCACCCCAGCGATCGATCGAGACCTTCGAGGAGGGCGATCGCGTCCACCTCGTGTTGGACCCGAGCGTCCACGAGGGGCGGTTCCCGCCGCGGTTCGGGGGACACACGGGGACCATCGTCGGCGAGCAGGGGTCGGCCTACCAGGTCCAGATCGTCGACGGGGACGCCGAAAAGACCATTGTCACCACCGCCGCCCACCTTCGTCGGCAAGAATAGATGACGATCTTCAAGGAGATCATCGACGAGGAATACGTCACGATCGCCGAGACCAAGGAACTGCTGGCCGAACTCGAGGGCGAACGTGCCGGCGGCGAGGAAACCGAGATGCAATACGAGCTCGCACGGGCGATCGAGCACGTCAACCGGTTCGCTGTCCTCTCGCCGGAGGAGGCCCAGGAACTCGTGTCGGAACTTCAGGAACTCGAAAAAGTCTCGGAACCCATCGCCTACAAGGTCGCCGACCTGCTCCCGGAAGACCGCGACGAGCTGCGGGCGATCTACGCCCAGGAGCGGTACTCGCTTTCGGGTGACGAACTCGACGAGATCTTGGAGCTCGTCGCCCAGTACGCGTAAGCCGGTTCGGCAAGCGGTTTTTTATCCCTCCCATCGGTTTAGTAGGCATAGCAATGACCGACGCCTCGGACGAGACGACCGCCATCGTCCTGGATTATCTCCCCCATGGGGGGAGCGGGGACGATCGCCGGCGGTTCGACTCCGGTCCGCTCGCGCAGGCGATCGACGGCGATCAGTTCCGCCTGTACGAGCTGGTGCTCGCCGACGGGGCGGACGTCAGCATCGGGGACGTCGTGCAACTCCGGCCGCGGGAAGCATCCGTCGAGGAATTCCGGGAGATCGAATTCGACGATCTCAGCAGCGGTGCCCAGTCGGAGCTGGAGTACGTCATCGACGAACTGATGGAGGCCGATCCGGACCGCTTCGTCGCCGTGTACAACGAGGCCCAACCGATCACCCTGCGACTCCATCAGCTCAACCTCCTGCCTGGCATCGGCGACAAGCTCCGGGACGACATCCTCGAGGCCCGCAAGCGCGAGCCCTTCGAGGACTTCGCGGACGTCGAAGAGCGCGTCCCCGGCCTCCACGATCCCCGGGGGGTATTCCGGGAACGCATCCTCCAAGAACTCCGGGACGAGGACGTGAAGTACGCGCTCTTTCGCGACGGCGGCCCGTATTAGGCCGATCGTGAGCTTTAGCAGGTCCGCGAGCCTCCCTCACCCATGCGCGATCCCGCCGAACTCCGTCGACGCGCCGGCACCCGGGGGGATCCCGATCGCGACCAGTATTTCCTGGATGACGACCGCGTCCTCGCGAGGATCATCTCGTATGCATCCGAGATCGAGATGGCCCTCGATCCAGTCCTCGAAATCGGTCCCGGGACCGGGGCCCTGACGGCGCACCTCCTCGAGACCGCGGACCGCGTCGTTGCAATCGAGCGCGACCGGGAGCTCGTAGGTTTCCTGCGCGAGGAGTTCCGGGAGGCCATCGATGACGGTCGGCTCGCACTGGTCGCCGGTGACGCGACGGCCGACGCGTTGCCGGACTACGCCTCCTGTATCTCGAACCTGCCGTATGGGGCCGCCAGCGAGATCCTATTTCGCCTGTTGCCCCGTCGTCGACCGGTGTTGGTGATGGTCCAGCGGGAGTTCGCCGAGCGGATGGCGGCCGATCCCGGAACGTCCGAGTATGGACGCCTCTCGGTGACCGCACAGCACTACGGCACCGTCCGGATCCACGAGATCGTACCGCCCGCGGCGTTCGTGCCCGAACCGCCCGTCGAAAGTGCGTTGGTGAGCGTCAGTCCCGCGCAACCGTCGTACGAACTGACCAGCGACGACCGATTCTTCGATGTCGTTCGAGCGCTGTTCACCCAGCGCCGGAAAACCGTCCGGAACGCGATCCGGAACACCACACACATCTCGGAGATCGACGATGCTGCCGGCCTCATCGACCAGCTCCCCGATGCACTCCTCGGGAAGCGACCCGACGCGGTGACACCCGCGGAGTACGCCCTCATCGCCAACGAGGCCGAGGGGGTATGACGCGGGACCTGGCCGAACAGAGGGGTGGGGACACGCCGGTCTACCAACCCGCCGAAGATTCGTATCTGCTCGCGGAAGCCTGCGAGGAACACCTCGTCGCCGATATGACCGTCCTCGATATCGGCACCGGATCAGGCGTGGTTGCCGACCACTTGCGAGAGGCCGTCGGGGTGTGGGTCGTCGGCGTCGATATCAATCCCCATGCATGTCGACAAGCGGCGGATCGTGGCCTCCCGGTCGTGCGGGCCAATCTGGTGGATCCGTTTCGTGCGGACGCCTTCGATGCCCTCGTGTGTAATCCGCCATACCTTCCGACTGAACCTGATGCGGAGCGAAACGACTGGCTCGCCACGGCACTCTCCGGCGGAGAAACGGGCCGGAGAGTCGTCGAGGCGCTCCTCCCGGACGCCGCCCGCGTGCTCCGCAATGGTGGCGCGATGTATCTCCTTGTGAGTTCGCTGATGGACGTCTCCGCCGTGAAGGCCGACGCCACCGAGGCCGGTTTTACCGTCGATGAAATCGCCCGGGACGAAGGGTTTCCCTTCGAGGTCCTCTCCGTGCTGGAATTGCGACGCTAGTCAGTCCCCCGCGGCGGCGCATCGGTTCGGTCCGAGTTCCAGTTCGGTCACTTCGTCTTCATCGGCAGCCCCCTGACCGGTGTTGAGCTCGACGACACGTTCGTAGTTCGGCGGCGTCTCGCGATCTTCCCCGGTCATGCGGGCGACGAACCCCTCACCATCCTCCTGGAGGATCGGAACGTCGGTCCGGGCCACGACGACCGAACTATGAATCGGCCCCCCGAATTGTGCCAGCGTCTCCGGATCCTCGACTTCGACGTGTCCGGGGAGTACCGTAATACCGTCCGGGAGGTTCAGGATGGAACCGTGGATAGAGTCGAATAGGAGGTTGGCCCCCTGCTCGGCCCCTTCCTCGCCGAACTGGAGTTCCGTCCGGCCAACCCCGTCGACGTGGAGCGTATCACCCGTGAGGATCGCGTCCGCCCCGGCAAGAATACACATCGATTCGGTCGTGTGACCGGGCGTTGCGATCGCCTTCAAGTCGACATCGCCGATCGTGAGCACCTCGTTCCGTTCGAGGGGTGTATACTCGAATGCGACGTCCTGCTCGGCGGCGCCGGCCGGGAGGTGATAGGTGGCGTCGACGGCATCGGCCAGTTCCCGCCCGCCGGAGACGTGATCGGCATGAATGTGCGTGTCGATAACGTGCGTGACGGTCGTCTCGTCGTCCTCCGCGATCCGACGGAACTCGCCGGTATGGCGCGTCGGGTCGACGACGACGGCCTCGCCCGCGCGCGGCGCCGCG
>CAYSMB010000049.1:0-11658 GCA_964432005.1 uncultured Halobacteriales archaeon | reverse complement strand
CAGAAGTACAGGCGCTTTTCGGCGAGCCACCGCCGACTCGTCAGCCCCATCATGATCGCGAGCATGATCATTAGCGGGATCTGGAAGACGATGGCCAGATAGCCCATGAGGATCAGGATCAGATCGAACGTCCGGCCGAGCGCGAAGGCGATCGCGCCGGCCTCTTGGGAGTAGGTCAGAAAGTACGTGAACAGCGCTGGCAGCACGATGAAGTACGCGAACAGGACCCCCACGACGGCGAGTACGAGGCTCGTCGGGATCGCGGCGAGGTAATACCGCCGCTCGTGTCGATACAGCCCCGGGCGCATGAACGCGTAGGTCTCGTAGACCAGTACCGGCAGGGCCACGACCAGCCCGAGCAAGCTCGCGACCTTGATCCGCGTGAGCAGGAACTCCAAGGGCTGGTAGATCCGGGGCTGGGCCGTATCCCCGGCCGGCAGCATCGAGTACCAGAGGAAGTCGATGATCTCCGGGGTAAACGGCCAGACGACGAGGCTCACGGACCCGGCGATGACCACGACGACCGCCAGCCGCTTGATCATCTCCTCGATGTGATCGGCGAGCGGCATCTCCTCGTCGTACTCGGGCCCCTCGAGGCCAACCGAGGGTTCGAGCGCGGGGTCGTGCGGCGAGGGCCGGGATTCCCAGGGGACGTGCGCCCCCGGGGGCTCGAACCGCGGGAGGACCTCGTCGATCTCTTCGGATTCCGCCGGCGTCACGAGTTCCTCGGGCTCGTCGAACGTCGGAACGACGGCCCCATCGACCGCCGGGTCGTCGAACCGCGGGAGGACGGGGTCGGCGACCGGGGCTTCGGCACGCTGGGGCGGCGTGGCGGTATCGGCCCGCCCCTCCGACTCGTCGTCCATCTGATCGCCGGGTATGGGACGACTCCGTTATAGCCTTTCTTTTGCGACCGCCGGGCAAACGCTGAAGGGACCGTTCGAGAGATGCACCGCATGCCATTTCCGGACGCGGGGGCACTGGACTCGCTTGTCGAATCGCATTCGCTTCCCCGTCTCGCCCGCGTTCGCTACGAGCCCCCCGAACCGCGGCTCGAGGACGTCCGGGGCGAGACACGCGCGGCGCTCGAGGAGCTCGCCGGGGATCTCCCCGCCGATGCGGAGGTCGTCATTGGACTGGGGAGTCGAGGGATCGCCCGCATCGATACGATTGCACGTGCGGTCGTCGAGTGGTGTCAGGACCGCGGGCTCTCGCCCCGGATCGTTCCGGCGATGGGGAGCCACGGTGGTGGAACAGCGGCCGGCCAGCGGGCCGTGCTCGCGGAACTCGGGATCGACGAGGCGTCGGTCGGATGTCCGGTCGACGCATCGATGGCGACCACCGCGCTCGGGACCGCGAGCGTGGATGGCCATCGGGTCGAGGTACCGTTCGCCACAGCGGCGCAGGGAGCCGACGCCGTCATCCCGATCAATCGGATCGCTCCGCATACCAGCTTCGCGGGGAGGGTCGAGAGCGGCGTCTGTAAAATGCTCGCGGTCGGATTCGGCAAACAGGAGAGCGCGCGGCGCGTCCACCGCTACGGTCGGTCGGTCGGGTTCGTCCCCACGGTCGCGGCCATGTTGTCGGTCATCCGCGAGCACGTCCCCGTTCCCGGAGGTGTCGGGATCATGGAAAACCCCGCCGGCGATCTCAGCGACGTCGCCCCGATCGCGGGGGATTCGTTGATCGATGCGGAGGCCCCCGTCTTGGAGCGCGCCCGTGAGCAGGTCAAGGTACTGCCGTTCGACGCCATCGACCTTCTCGTCGTCGACGAAATCGGCAAAGACGTGGCTGGGACCGGCATGGACCCGAACGTGATCGGGCGGGGCAAGGACGACCCGACCGGTCGGACGCCGCACGTCGAACGGATCTACGCTCGCTCGCTCACGACGGCATCGCAGGGAAACGCCAACGGCGTCGGGTTTGCGGACGTCATCCATCGGGATCTCGCCGAAGCGATCGATTTCCAAGCCACGTATGCCAACGTCCTCACGAGCGGCTATCCAGGGAAGGCCGCGCTCCCGATGGTGTTGCCAACCGATCGGATCGCGGTCGATGCCTTGATCGAGAGCCTCGGGGCCGTCGCCCCGGAGGATCTCGGGATCGTCTGGATCCGCAATACGGCGGACGTGTCGCCGATGTTCGTCTCGACTCCACTGGTCGAACGCACCGACGCCCGACACCTCTCGGCAGAAGAGACCCTCGAGGTCGCGTTCGACGGCGGGACCATGGAGCTCACACGGGAAGATTGATAGCCGCGAGACCGGTATTCCTGCTACGATGTCGAGTGCTGTCGACGAGGACACCGCCCGAGCGCTAGCGTCCGGCCGCGACGCGATCGGGGGCGTGCTCTCGACGGCCCAAACGGAGCTCCAGAAGGTCTTTCTCGTGTTCGTGGCCGGGTTTCTCGGGACGTTCACCGCACTGCGTGTGTGGATCTGGGACTGGCTGAAGGCGGTCACGCTCAGCGGGATGGACGAGGCGACCCGCGAACAGGTCGAAATCATTGTCACGACCCCATTCGAGGTGATTCTCCTGCAGGCGAAGATCGGCATCCTCGCCGGCATCCTCATCTGCCTCCCCGTCCTGCTTTACCTCTCCCGACGCGAGCTCAAAGCCCGCGGGCGTTGGCCGTCCCTTCGGATCTCCCGCGGCCGACTCGCGGGCCTGGCGACCCTCTCCGCGCTGTTGTTCGCCGGTGGCATCGTCTACGCCTACCGGCTGTTCTTCCCGTTCATGTTCGAGTTCCTGGCCTCCCAGGCGATCAGTGTCGGCGTCGTCCCCACCTACGGTATCGTCCAGTGGACGGAGTTTCTGATCCTCCTGACCCTCTCGTTCGGCTTTGCGGCCCAGTTGCCGCTGGTCATGACCGGCACGAGTTATGCCGGGATCGTGACCTACGAGAGTTACCGGGACAAATGGAAGTACGCGGTCAGCGTCATCTTCGTCTTCGGCGCGTTTTTCTCGCCGCCGGATCCGTTCACCCTGCTGATGTGGGCCGTGCCCCTCATGGGCCTGTACGTCTTCAGCCTAGCACTGGCCAAGCTCGCGACGAACGTCCGTAGAGCTGGGGCAGCCCAGACCGCGATCGGCGGCCCGAGCCGGCTCCGTCGCCGCGCCGCGGTGCTCGTCGGGCTCGGGATACTCGCCGGTATCGCGACGGGCCTGGCCGTCGAGGCGGGGCTCCTCGAAGTGCTGTATACCGATATCCGCCCGCTCCTGCCGGAGGCCGTTCGGCCGACCGAGCCGCTCGGGATCGGGGACCACGCCGCCGACTTCGGACCCGCCGGCCCCGTGGTGATCGGGCTCTATGCCGCCCTCGCGGTCACCCTCGTCCCGGCCGCCGTCGTCGCCTTGATCGTTCTTCGTCGACCGGTCTATCCGCCGCTGCAGCCGGACGACGACGAACGCGTCGATCTCGATCCGCTTCCGGCCGATCGCATTTCCGAGCTCCCGGACGAGGTCTTCGCCGACATGTCCGAGGACGAGGCGACGGCCTATGCGAGCAACGCGTTGGACGCGGACGACCACGAGAAGGCCGAACTCATCTTCGAGCGCTTTGACCGGATCCACGAGGAGGGTCAACCCGCCGCGGCGGATGGGGAACCGTCCGATGAAGAAGGCGTCATCGAAGGTACGGCGACGGGGATGATGTCGGCGTTCAGCGAGGAGCGCGACGAGGAGGAGATCGGCGGGTACATCGACGATCTCCGGTTGGTCGCGGGCAGCCTCCGGTCGCGGATGTTTCACATGTTCGCCGTGTTCGGCGTCGTGATTGCCGGCGTGTTCACGTTCCTGTACCAGGGTGGTCTCGGGCTTATCAAGGAGGATTTCATCAATCGGTTGCCGGAAGCTGTGTCGCCCGAGGACGTGGACGTCATCGCGCTCCATCCCGTCGAGGTCCTGATTTTCATCGTGAAAGTCAGCACAATCGTCGCCGTGCTGGCGGTCGTCCCGATGATGCTCTATTACGCCTGGCCAACGCTGACCGAGCTGGGATGGGTCCGGGCCCGACGGAGCATCGTGTACAAGTGGACCGCGGGCATGCTGTTCGCACTCGTTGCCGGGACCGCCCTCGGGTACTTCCTGGTCGCCCCGGGAATCATGTCGTATCTCGTCTACGACGCACTCCGTCACGGGATGGTGATTTCCTACCGGATCGAGGCCTTCTCGTGGCTGATTATCTTCACCACCGTCGGGATCGGGCTGTTCTCGCTGGTGCCGTTTACGATGTGGATGCTCTATCTCGGGGGGATGGCCTCCTACGCCGCGATGCGGGATCGGTGGCGAGAAGTGACCATCGCGGCGTTCGTCTTCGCGGGCATGTTCACGCCGGCTGGGGTTCTCACGATGTTTCTCGTGGGCATACCTATGATGGTGTTCTACTGGATCGGCCTCGTCGGCCTCTGGCTCGGAACGCTCGGCGGCCGTCGGGGGCGGTACGTCGGGACCGAGCCCGCGTAAACGGTGCACCTTAATCCCCGGCTCTCGGATAGTCGTTGAATCATGTCGGATACGGACATCGGGCGTGTCGGGCTGGCTGGCGGGTTCATCGCGGCGCTCGTCACCGCCCAGTTTCTGGCCGTCAAAATCCTGGTGATCCCCCTGCCGGGGACCGTGCCGGTCGTCGGCGACGCCATCCTCCTCCCCGCCGGGGTCATCGCGATCGCGATCACCTTCCTGGCGACCGATTGTTACACCGAGCTCTACGGCGCCCCGGCGGCTCACCGGCTGGTCAACGTCGGATTTGCCACGCTGGCACTGATGCTCGCCCTGTTGTGGCTGGCGATCGCCCTACCGGGCTCGGACATGGGCGTCGACCCCGTGCTGTTCGCGGAGGTCCTCGCCCCGAGCACGAACATCGTCGTGGGGGGACTCCTCGGGTATGTGGTCAGCCAGCACTGGGACGTGTTCGTCTTCGATGCGCTCCGACGCCGAACCGGCACCCCCTATCTATGGCTGCGCAATCTCCTCTCGACGGGGACGAGCCAGGCGATCGATACGGCGATCTTCATCCTCGTCGGGTTCTGGCTCGCCCCGACCCTGCTCGGATTGGGTGATCCGTTGCCCGCGGCGGCACTCGCATCCCTCCTGGTGGGACAGTACCTCGCGAAGCTCGGCCTGGCGATCCTCGATACCCCGTTCGTGTACGCGATCGTCGGCCTCGCACGCCGGGGGGATCCCTTCGGCGTGAAGGCATCGCCCAGCCCCTAGCGCTTCTCCGCGAACGCATACCGCGGTTTGACGTCCGTCACCACGATATCGACCTCCTCGCCCACGTCCGTCCCCGGGATGAAAATCGTGTATCCTTCTACCTTGGCGATCCCGTCCCCCTCGGTGCCGCGTTCGTCGATCCGCACGGTCACGCGATCCCCGGGCTCGATCGGGGCGTCGACGTATCCATTGCCGATCAGGTAGATCTCGGCGGAGCTATCACGCGAGGCGTCCGGACTGGTTGCCTGCACATACTCGAAGGCCTCCTCGAGGCGCTCTCGTACCGCGGCCGTATCCTCGCCCTGAAAGATCTTGACGACGAGGTGGCCGCCGGGCACCAGCAACGTTTCCGCGATTTCGAACGCTTGCTCTGCCAGATGCGCCGACCGGGCGTGATCGAGTGCGTATTCCCCGGTCATGTCCGGGGCCATATCCGAGAGCACGACGTCGGCTCGCCCCTCCGGAAGCCGTTCCCGGACGGTCTCGACCGTGGACGGATCGGTGACGTCACCACGGACCGTTTCGATGGTCGCCGCCGCGTCCTGCAGGGCATCGATCCGCTGAAAATCGACGCCGACGACGGTGCCGGTCTCCCCGACTGCCTCCGCGGCCGCCTGGAGCCATCCGCCGGGCGCGGCCCCGAGATCGACGACCCGATCGCCCGACGAGAACAGGTCGAAGGTCTCGTCGATCTGGAGCAATTTGTAGGTGGCTCGCGATCGGTATCCCTCCTGCTTTGCCTTGTTGTAGTAGTGGTCCCGATCGGCCATCGTCTCACCGCTCCATAGCCGAACGCGGTCGCCCGCCGGGAAAGCCCTGACGCCCCGGCCGGATGCGGGAAGGTCTTTGTAGCCACCGAGAGACGGTCCTCGTATGGTCGAGCACGCGTCTGCCCGGGACGTGTATCGCGAGGCCCTCCCCGTGATTCTCATCAGTCTGGTGGCCGGCTTGTTCGCCGGGACGATGATGGGGAGCGGGCCGATGCGGGAGGGCATCGAGAACGTTCCCGGCATCCTGCTGCTCCTCCCGGCGTTTCTGGCGACGCGAGGCGGTGTCTACGGCTCGTTGGGCTCCCGTCTGTCGAGTGCCCTGCATCAGGGCCTGATCGAGCCGCGATTCGAACGTGATCCCCGGCTCAGGAATGCCGTGATGGCGTCGTTCGTCAACGGTATGGTGGTCTCGGTCGCGATCGCCATGCTCGCGTATCTCGTATTGCAAGCGTGGGGCCGGCCGGGAAGCCTTCTCGAACTGGTTGGGATCATGATGGTCGCCGGGTTCCTTTCGGCGGTCCTGATGATCTCGGTCCTGATCGCGGCGGTGTTCGTCGGGTACCGCCGTGGCTACGACCCCGACAACCTGGTGGGCCCGATCGTCACGACCTTGGGGGATGTCTTCGGCGTTCTGTTCCTGCTGATCGGCATCTACACGATCGGGTTCGTGATATGAGCGATTCGGCTGCCCAGGGCGAAGCGACGGACATCGGGGAGCCCGCCCAGGAGACCTCCACGACGTTGACGGGCGAGGTCGTGGTCGAGCGAGTCATCGGCGAAACGTGGTCTGTCCGCCGGATGGTCGCCACGATGGTGCCCCTTCTGACCGGAGTTGCCGTGTTGCAGATGGTCTCCGGATCGGTCCTCGAGGAATTCGAGGAGCTGCTGTTACGCCAGCCGTCGCTGTTGATCCTGGTCCCGGTGCAGATCGGGACGGCCGGAAACCTGGGTTCGATCCTTTGTTCGCGGCTCTCGACGGAGGTCCATCTGGGGATCTTCGAACTGTCCCCATCGAATGCCCGGATCCGGGCGAACGTCGCGGGGATCACCCTTCTGGGCTTGACGGTCTACACGGTCGTCGGCATCGCCGCCTGGGCGATCGCGCGCGGGCTGGGTGGCAGGCTCGGTTTCCTCGAGGTCATGATCATCGCGCTTGCGAGCGGGATGATCCTCGTTGCCTTCGTCATCGGGATCAGCATCGTCGCCGTGCCGCTCTCGTTCCGGCTGGGGTTCAATCCGGACGATACGACCATTCCGATCGTGACGAATGTCGCCGACGTCACGGGTGTCCTCATCCTCTTTACGGTCGTGTCCGTCGTCCTCGGGTGACCGTCACCGCCACCCTCCCTCGCGGAGAAGCCATGCGATTCCATCTAGACGACCGCGGCCAAAGCACGAGGCCAAGCTCGGCGGCCCCCGGATCCGATGCGACGGGCAGTCGACACCAGGTGCCGGGGTTGACGCCTCCGTCAGCTGGATCGCGGTCAGGAGGCCCCCACGTTTTTGACCACCACGGCGAGCACTGGCGAGGGAAATTGGGGTCTGACAGCGCTGGTCGCCAAGTCGCCGGGGGGCCCAGTCGGGACGATCGTCGAATTCTCGCGTAAAGGAGAGTTTTTAACGTGGGTGGACGAGACATCCTACATGTTCAACGCGATCGTGCGCGCGGGCACGTTGCAGGAAGTTCTCGGGGCCGTTGGCACACTCGTCGAAGAGTGCAAGATCCGGCTTGACGAGGATGGCATCACGATCCGCGCGACCGACCCGGCGACCGTCGGTATGGTGGACGTCTCGCTATCCGCCGGGGCGTTCGAGTCCTACGAGGCCGACGGCGGTGTCATCGGCGTCAACCTCTCGCGCCTATCGGACATTGCCGGGATGGGCGCTGCCGACGACGTGGTGGTCCTCCAACTCAACGAAGAAACGGGGAAGTTAGAGATCGAACTCGACGGGCTCGAATACACGCTCGCGTTGATCGATCCGGACTCGATCCGCCAGGAACCGGATATCCCCGATCTGGATCTCCCGGCCCGAGTGGTCCTCGAAGGGGCCGATATCGACCGGGCCGTCCGGGCGGCCGACATGGTCTCCGATCACGTCGCGCTGGGCATCGAGGAGGATGACGAGGCGTTTTACGTTTCGGCCGAGGGCGACACCGACGACGTCCATTTGGCCCTCGACCGGGACGACCTGATCGACCTCCGGACCGGGGAGGCGCACTCGCTGTTCAGCCTCGAGTATCTCAAAGATATGAACGGGGCCATCGACTCGGACGCAGAGGTCGTGATCGAACTCGGCGAGGAATTCCCCGTCAAGTTGACCTTCAACATTGCCGAGGGACAAGGCGACGTGCTCTACATGCTCGCCCCGCGCATTCAGAACGCCTGAGTGCGGCCACCGACGTCACGATGGACAGTCGCCACGCCAGGTATCCGTTTCTCGATGACGCGAAGTCGGCCGTCGATCGCGCGGACATCGATCCGGTCGAACTTGTCCACGAGGAATCCTCACCCGTTCTCGATCGGGCACTCGAGCGCGTCCAGTCGGCGATCCGCGACGGCCGCGTGTCCGATCCGGTCTCCTCGACGCGCGTCGAGGTCCTGTCTTATCCGATCGCGCGCATTCTCGTCTCGCTCGTCGAAAATCCCGTCCTCAGCGACCGGTACGCCCTCGCGGAGGCCCGGCGGGCCTTCGACTTCCTCGAGGGGGAACTCGATCCCGGCCCGGAACTGCGGAGCGTCGATCGCGAGCCCCTGACCCGGGAGGACCTGCTCGAAGAATTCGGTCTCGCCGAGCGCGTACGCGAGGTGGACGGTGGATACGCGATGGGGGTCACGGCCTACCTCAAATTGTCCACGGAACTGCGGGGTGCGGAGTGGCGTCTCGTCAACCGTGCGTTGGCTGACGGGGAGGTTCCCATCCGGGAACCGGAGTTGCGGTCATTGCTCCGTGAAGCGATCCGACTCCGTGTAGCCGACGGACTGCCGCTGGATGTGCCGGAGCCGATCGCATCCGCGTTAGCCGAGCAAGTGCGGGCCATCCAGACCTCGCTGGCGAGCGTCTCGATCCCCACCGATATCGACCGGGTGGAACCGGAGCTCTTCCCCACGTGTATGGCCGAGCTCCACGAGCGCGCACAGCGTGGTGAGGACCTCGATGCAACCGAACGGTTCGTGCTGGTCGCCTTTCTGTGTGCCATCGGCGCCGACGATGACCGCGTGGCCGACCTGCTCGGGGCCGATCGGCCGAGCGAACGGGAGCGCGTCGCGTATCAGGTCGAACGCCTCCATGGCGAAACGCGCTCGACGGCCTATCCCCCACCGGGTTGCGAGACGCTCTCGACGATGGGTCTGTGTCCGTACGACGAGGCCTGCCAGGAACACGGCCACCCCATCGAGACGTACGCCGAACGCCTGGCGACGGCCGGGTAACCTACGCCTCTTTGTCCGCGAGCACGACGCCGATCGCGGCCATCACGATCACGAACATGGCGATCGCGCCGACCATGACGATACCGCCCATCGGGTCGAGATCGGTGCGATCGAAGAGCAGACCGATCGTGACGAGGGCCGCGACGAACCCACCGACGGCGCCGACGGAAACCGCGATCTCGATCACCTGCCCTCCCTCGAGCTCCATGGCGGCCGTACCCGAGGATCACGCAAAAACGCTTCGAGAGGGACCTAGCCGACGAGGTCATCGAGGCTGGTCCCGTCCTCGCGGGCGAGTTCCTTTTTGACCCGGTAGTTTCCGCCATCGGTAACGTGGAGCTCGCCCGGGTGGAAGAAGTACCAGTCCTCCCGATCGAAGCGCACGCCGATCCGGGCCTTCGCGCCGAAGTTCCGCGAGAAAAAGACGAGACCCTCGACCTCCTCGCCGGTCAGGTAGATCGGCTTGCCGGAACTCGACTTCACCTCGATCGCGTAGAAGATCTCCCCGTTGCCGGCGAGCACGTCCGGGAGTTCACGCTGGGTCGCGCTCCCGCTCGCCGGCGCTCGCATCACCGCGAATCCAGCATCATCGAGGGCGTTGACGAGTTCGCGTTCCCGCCGATCGCCCTTCGACTGGGACATCGTCGACTGTTCCGCGGCGTCTTATAAGACGGTTCGGGTGACCGTCAGGAGGTACGGACTACCATCCCAGCACTATGGCGCTCATCGTCCCGCGATCGATCCCGTAGATCACCGTCAGGAGATAGATCAATAGCTGAAAGAGGTTCATGCCGGCATGAATACCGATCGGGACCAGGAGATTCTCCGTGCGAAGGTAGGCATAGCCCATCACCAGTGACCCGCCGAAGATCACGCCCAGCGAGACGATAATGGCGACGGGGCTCTCGGCGAGAAAGGCATACGAGGAGAGATGCGGGAGCACGAAGATGACGCTTGCCACCACGACGGCGGTCAATCCGCCGAAGGCCTCGTACAGCCGTTTCTGGATCACGTTCCGGAAGAGGAACTCCTCGGCGGGCGCGTTAAAGAGGACGACGATGGCCATCATGATGAGGATCATCGTCGTATCCTCGCCCAGGAGGAGAATGACGTCGCTGTCCGCAGCGGGCAGATCGAGGACTGTCGCGACGATTCCGATGACGAAATAGTAGGCGATCACCACGACGAACCCCCCGACGATCCAGAGGATATCCGATCGATCGGGAACCTCGAGATCGATGTAGGCGGTGCCCAACCCCGTGTATCGTAGGTACGCCCCACCGGCGAGCACGAACCCCAGGAAGTTCGCCACCATGTAGACCGTCAATGCCGGTCGGCTGGCTTGCGTCACGTCTTCGAGGACTCGAGGATCGATGAGGGCGGCGGGAATCACGGCGAGACTCGCCAGCACGAAGGCGAGGAGCAGCACACCGATACTCACGAGGACGGCCCGAATTCGACTATCGTACTCCAACACGACAGCTCGACATGGGCGTTCGACCGTTAGGCCATTTACGGTTGTCGGCCGGTCACGTCCCGTGATCCCAGGAGGAGAGGTATTCCTCCTGCTCCGTCGAGAGTTGATCGATGGCAATGCCTTCGGCGTCGAGTTTGATGCGCGCGACCTCGCGGTCGAGCTCGTCGGGCACCGGATGGACGCCGGGGCTGTGTTCCGTTTCGAGGAGATCCCGCGTACAGACAAACTGGACCCCGAAGCTCTGGTCCATCACTTCGATCGGATGGCCCAGCGAGACCGGACTCGCGAGGTTGACGAGCCGCCCCGCGGCGAGGACGTTGATGCGCCGACCGTCCGGTAGCTCGTACTGTCTGACCCCCTCCCTGACCGTCCGTTCCGAGACCGCCCGATCGGCGAGCCCCTCGAGGTCGATCTCCACGTCGAAGTGCCCGGCGTTCGCCAACACGACCCCGTCTCCCATGGCTTCGACGTGCCGGGGCGTGATGACGTCCCGGTTGCCCGTCGTGGTCACGAAGATATCGCCGACAGCCGCGGCGTCCTCCATCGGCATCACCGTGTACCCCTCCATGTGGGCCTCCAGTGCCCGGCGGGGCTCGACCTCGGTGACGATGACGCGGGCGTTCTGCCCGGCCGCCTTGCTCGCGACGCCTTTCCCGCAGTACCCGTATCCAGCGACGACAACCGTCTTTCCCGCCCAGGAGAGGTTCGTCGTCATCGCGATCGAGCCGAGGGCCGACTCGCCCGTGCCGTGGACGTTATCGAAGAG
>CAYSMB010000048.1:222-11778 GCA_964432005.1 uncultured Halobacteriales archaeon | reverse complement strand
GGGCGTTCGAGAACGCCCTCGAACGGACCGAGAACCAGTCGGGACAGGCCGCCGTACTCGGTGATCGGGTGTCGGATCTCGACGAGCGGCTCGATAACCTGGCCGAACGGCGCGACGAGCTACAGGCCGCGTACGAGGCAGGCGAGATCAGTAAAGGCGCCTATCACGCCCAACTAGCGCAGCTCGAGGTCGAACGTCGACAGGCCGAGCGGGGGCTCAATCGATCGGCGGACGTCGCGCAAGGGCTTCCAGCGGAGGTCCTTGAGGAGCAGAGCGTCGATGTCGAGTCGATCGACCGGCTCCGCGAGGAGGCCCGCAACCTGACCGGACAGGAGGTCGCCGACATCGCCAAAGACATCTCGGGCAACGACGACGGACCGGGTTCCGTCCCGGGCAACATGAGCGAGGATCCGGTAGGACCGCCTGAGGACGATCCTGGGCCGGATACGGAATAACGACAGCTAGGATTCCTCGGTTTCTTCGGGCAGGCGGATGACGTTTTCCCGCCCGAGGCGGAAGGTTTCGATGTCCCCGCGCTCGCGTAGGTCCGAGATGACCTGACTCGTTTTCGCGTCCGTCCATCCCAGCCGCTGGACCACTTCCTGTTGCTTCATCCGCCCGTCCTCGGTCTCGAGCAGCTGGAGGACCTGTTCCTCGTTGCTTAGGAGCTCGTCGTCCGGAGTCGGCTCAGCGACGGTCGTGGCACCGGAACGGCGCCACCAGACAGCTCCGCCGACCCCGAGCAGGGCCAGGAGACCGAGAGCGGTGAACGCCAGGAGGCCGGTCGAGAGCCAGCCCGACCTGCGCGTAAGTTCTACGCGGGGTTGATCGTCCCCGAAATCGTTGGGACCGCGCCACGTGACCCGCCGGTCGTCATCCTCCGTCGCGGACGGCGAGACCGTCTCGAGGTCCCAGGACTCGCCCCAGCGCACGTGGAGCGTCGATTGCTCGTCGAGGAAGAGCCCGGAGATCGCGTCGCCGACGAGCATGCGGTCGTCCTCGAGTGCCGCAAAGCCGGTCCACTCGAAGGTGTAGCGGACGATCCCGTAAGTCTGGGGGATCGACGTACGCTCGGTGTCGACCGAGAGGTTCTCGATGGCCATGTCCCGGCCGGTCGCGTTCTCGGCCGCCGCGATCGTCGGGTCCATCCGATCCCGGAACCGGTCGCGATATGCGCTGGAATTCTCCGCGACCTCGGCGGATAACTCCTCGAAGGCCGTCTCTTCGCTCTCGTTCGAGAGCCGGTACCGGTGGCTGATCGTCCACTCGCCGGTCCCGTCGTCGGTCACCTCGAAGTCGATCACCACCGTATTCGGTTCCAGATCCTCGTGCTGGCTCTCCACGAACGTCGTGGCACCGACGAACCCGGTCGCCGCGAAGAGGCCACCAATTAACAGAAGACTAAGGCAAAGCGCTCGGATCCGTAATGCCATTCGGGGTCTATCGACGGTCCGGCCAGACGAGGGATATACGTTTTGCCAAGGCACCCTGTTCCGCTCCGGGTGCGAGTGCCGCGAGTCGCTTCCCCGACCAGATCGCCAAGGGCATCCTTAACTCGCTGGCCCAACCCGTCACTGTTGTAGGCATGCGCCTCGTCCAGGTCTGGATCCCCGACGGGAAGCGCCAAACCGTGCTCGAGAAACTCGATTCCCTCGAGTTCGAGTATGCCGTGTCGGACGAGGAGGGTCGAGACCGCTTCGAGGCCGTCGTGTCGATTCCGCTCCCGACCTCCGCCGTCGAGCCCGTTCTCGAGGATCTCAGGAGCGTCGGGATCGACGACGACACGTACACCATCGTCCTCGCCGCCGAGACCGTCATCTCCGAGGAGTTCGAGCAGCTGCGGGAGGAATACGAGGTCGACGAGGATGACTCCGGGATCGCCGCCGACATCCGGATCGCCCGGGAGGAACTCGAATCACGCTCGCGGGAACTGGTGCTCTCCCCACCCTCCTACGTGGTCTTGACGTTTTTGAGCGCAGTCATTGCGACCGCGGGATTGCTCCTTGACTCGCCGGCCACCGTGGTGGGATCGATGGTCATCGCCCCGCTCATCGGGCCTTCCCTGGCCGCCAGCGTCGGGACGGTGTTGAACGATCAAGAATTGTTCCGGCGCGGAATACTCCTTCAACTGCTCGGTATCGCCGTGGCGATCTTCGGCGCCACGGTCTTCGGGATCATCGTCCGGACGTTGTTCCTTGTTCCACCAGATCTCGAAGTCATGACCCTCGCCGAAGTTGGTGAGCGAGCGGCGCCGAACGTCCTCGTGCTCGCCATCGCCCTCGGGGCGGGGATCGCCGGGATGTTGAGTCTCATGACGGGCGTCTCGACGGCCCTGGTCGGCGTCATGATCGCTGTTGCACTCATTCCGCCCGCCGCTGCCGTCGGCGTGGGGATCGCGTTCGAAGAACCGGCGTTGGCACTCGGGGCCGCGGTGATCGTGACGGTAAACGTGCTTTCGATCAACTTGTCCTCGCTCCTCCTGCTTTGGTTCGAGGGATATCGCCCCGCCACGTGGTTCCCCGATCGGCAATTGCGAGTAAAACTGATCAAACAGGCCGGAATCCTCGTGGTCGCGATCGCGCTAGTCTCCGTCTTTTTGGCCGGCGTGACGTACGATTCCTATGTTGCCTCGACGACCGAGAGCGAGGTCCGGACCGTTGTCGAGGACGAGCTCGATGACCTCGACGACGACCTCGAACTCCGGCAACTTCAGATCGAGCGAACGGGCATTCTCCCGCCACTCGAGACCGATCGCGTGGTAATCGTCATTTCCGTTCCATACGATGCGGACATTCCGCCGCTAGTCGATCGACTTACCGAACGGGTAGAGGCGGTAACACACTCCGATGTCGACGTGGCGATCGAGTTCGTGCTGATCCAGTCCAGTGATTAACACCGTTCGTTCCCGTTAGTTCGCACTCGCTGGGGCCAGATCACGATACGCGCGTCGGTACGCCGCGAGTTTTTGATAGAGGTACGCGCCGACGAACGAAAGGTAAACAATCACGAAACCGAGAAATCCGACCGGTTGCGTAACCGGTCCGAGGACGGAAGCGAGGAACGCGGAAGCCGGCCCGACGAGCGTGTTATACAGCGCATGGAACGTGGCGGCGATGAGCAGGCCCTTGACGATGAGCGGGCCGGCCTGTCCCGGATTGAACTTCGCGAGACCGAGGTAGTAGCCGGCGATCGCCGAGTAGAGAACATGGCCCGGGCCCGCCAACGCCCGGACGGCCGCGACGCCACCGACCGCGGTGCCGGCCGGAACGGCCTCGAATCCCTGGAGGATGTACGTGGCGTTCTCGATGGTCGCAAAGCCCAGTCCTGCTGCCGCGCCGTACACCGCGCCATCGATGACGGCGTCGAAGCGTGGGCTGCGATACGCGTGAAGCCGAACGGCGAGTAGTTTGGTGGTTTCCTCGATGGGCCCTACGATGAGAAAGAAAAACGCCACGAGCGTCAGAAACGTCCATCCCGCCCCGAGCGACGGAAATCGCGTGGCCAGCAGCTGTCCGACGGAGAAGAATCCCAGCCCGCCGACGGAATTGATCAGGGCCGCAAAGCCCGCAAACAGAATGCCGAGGAGATATGTGCCCACGAGCAACGCGAGTGGTTCTCGCGTGGTGACGTCGCTATGCCAAATATAGGCCACGATCGCCAGTGCGGGCACGATCGAAAGGGCAACGAGAGCACCGATCAGTGGGTCGAGAATCGCCGCCAGCCCGCCGAGGACGAGTTGGCCGACGAGTACGATCAGGGCGAGGCCGATCACGATCGCCCGGAACACGGTGAGGGTTGCCCCATAGATACCGATCGATAGCCGGTCGAGCCAGCTCCGTGGTTCCCAGGTGGCGATTTCGTATAGATCCGTTTTCTCGCTCGCCTCCCGCCGAATCGGATCTTCCCGAGTCACGGTCCCGGTGGGAGTTTCCTCCGCTCGACCTTGGGTAGTGGGCGAATAGAGTCTCGTCCAGCCTCCAACTGCCCGATGAGGCCCCGCGGCGGATACCGCCCGGACGATCAGGCGTCGCCTTCCGATTGGAACGGTTCCCCGACGGCGGTGCGCGCCTGCGTGATGTGCAGGTCGGCCACGAGGACGTCGCTGCTTCGTATGCGATTGCCACGCCCCCGAACGACCCGGCACACATCAGCGTCGCCGTCGGCGCGCTCGAGCGTGAGGTCGCCGAAATGATCCGGCGCGAGCGAGTTCGTGAGCTCGCCGGCCGGGCCCGGCAGGTCGTTCTAGCGAATCTCCCCGACCATGCGCACACCGGATAGTCGAGCCGCGTACTTCGGTATGGTGGCGGCCTTGCGTTATCACACCGGGCTGCCCGGATCGAAAACAATACCTGCGATGAATCAGCAGTTGCGCACGTTCGGATGGACGCCAGTTACGAGTCGCTCGTCATCGACATTCTAGAGGCTGTCGCGGCCGAGCGTGACGTGGACCCTATGGAGTTGCCGCCGCTGGCCGAACATATCGATCCGGAGGCACTCGAGCAACTGGTCACAACGGCGACGGTCGATGTCGAAGTTTCATTGGCTGTCTATGGGTGCCGGATCTCGGTGGATTCGACCGGCGAGATAACCGCCATCAAGGCCCCGGATATCGCCTGATCGGCCCCATTGGGGATCGGAGTTCCACCTCACCGAGGGCCCAGAGCGCCGGAATTCGATTGCCCGGTGGGGCGACGAAAGGCTAAGGATGATTCCCGGCTAAAACGGTCCTCGTGAGGATCGAGCTCGAGGTCCGGACGGCGGTGGCGCTCCTCCTCGTGGTGCTCATCGTCGTGAGTACGGGCGGCACCATCGTGGGGCTGCTCACAACGGACCAACCGGGCCCGAACTCGTTCGATGACGAGACCGTCGAACTCAACGACGGTTCCGAGCTTTGGCCGTATACCAGTCGCGCGACGTCACACGCCGAGCGAACACTCCCCATCAATCTCGTCCTTTACGGACCGACTACCTACACCGAGTACGTGCTACGCGTGGCGCCGACAAGTGAATGGGAAGATCTCCCCGAAGAACGGGAGGATATTGCCCCGACCGAGGGCGACGACCTGAACGAATCGACACTCGGCTGGGGAGGCGCCTCCGGTGCCGATCGGTACATTTGGGTGGACCCGGTGGGCGGGGAGGGCCCCATGTGGCTATCGGAAAGCTACCAGCTCGAGCAGGGCGATTACCTCGGCGCCCGCCAGCATCTCCGGGGGTACGAGGACCCGGCGGGGGGCCAATGGACGGCGATCCAGGGCCACGACGAACACTGGGACTGGTTTCACCTCCGACACACCGTACACTCGATCGAAGCCACCCAGAATACGATCGAGCGCGAACTCGCCCGGAGCATCTTCGCGACCGACTATTACCGCGAGCACTTCAGAAACGACCGCGGATCGGACGCGAACGGCTGGGTCACCATCGTGATTCTGGACGAAGATCTCCTCCCGATCGTCTTCGGGACCCTCGTCCTGTTCGGCGCAACCTCGACCCGGCGCGACCTCGAGAACCTGCTTCCGACCGATCCGGCGATCACCGCCGGGCTCCGGGCGACGTTCCTCATGTCCGCACTCGGCGGGGCCTACCTCGCGATCCGTTTCGGGGCCATCGCCCTCGAGCGCTGGTTCGAAGCCGCGCCACCCAAGCTCATCGTCACGTTGGCGTATCCCGGGTTGGTGGTCGGCTTGCCGGTCATCGCCTACCTGAGCGCGCGTCGCCTGGACGCAACCGTCGCGTTCTGGGCGGCGGCGATCGGCTTCGTCGCGGCGATCCTCGTCGATTACACGTATCTCGGCGTGATCCGCCTCCCGGTCGAGACCTTCGTACACCGGTTCGCCCTGGCCATCGCGATCGGGATGATCGCGGCGGGGGCTTCGGAGACGGCCCGCTACCCCGGCGAGTTCCGTGGATACGTCAGGACGGGGGTGTTACTGTGGGTGGTCGCCATCGTGCTCCCCCTGTTGCAGTTCCTCTGAGTCGGCGGGGAGATCCGGACTGCGATATGGCCTGACCCATGGCGGGGTCATTCGGCTGTAGATGATGACCCCGACGAACAGGACGAGGTAGAACAGCCACGTCGGGAACCCGATCGCGGTAAAGATGGTCCAGGTGCCCAGCAGCCAGGCGGCCATGACGGACACGTCGACGAGAATCCGATCCCGATTGAAGAGAACATACGCCCGCAAGCGGGCGGGTCGCGATCGGATCTCGGGCGACTCATCACCCATCATTGGATGTCAGGCTCCCCGGACCCTAATCGCTTTGCTCGTGACGGACGGCTTCGACGGCCTGGCGATACCACTCCCGCCGATCGGGATCCTCGACGGGGGCCAGATCCTCCGGCGACACGTCCTCCCGTTTGGCAAGGTCGACCATCCCCGTTTCCACGTTCGGGAGTGCCAGCTCCTTGCGGTATGCCCGGGTCCCGTCCTCGGTGGCGTAGGTCACGATGACGATGTTCTGCTCGTCGTCCGAGAGCGCTTGATCGACGCGCCAGACGGGAACAGTCTCGCCCATAGGCGCTGTGGCAGCCCCAAGGATATAGGCCGCCGGGTTTCCTCGACCGTTACGGCCAGTCCGGATCGACGCCGACGAGGTCGGCACTCGCCCGCCACAACCGCTCTCGCGTCCCGGGATCGCGGGCCGGTGCCGCGGGGTCGGCGACGGCGTCGCCATCCAGGTACAATCCCGTCGCCTCGCCGAATCGGCGCTCCTGAACGAGCCGACATAGCCGCTCGCCACCGTCGGCCGTCGACGAACCGATGAACGGGAGTGCCCCGGCCGCCCGGGTGATCGCTCGCGTCCAGAGGGACCCGTCCCGGAAGAACCGGGTGCCGGGGATGAATCCCGGGTGGAGGCTGAGTGCGGACACGTCGTCCGGAAAGCGGTCGGCCGCCTCGAGAGTGAAGGCGACGGCGGCCAGTTTCGACGCGGCGTATGCATCCATCGCGTCGTACCCGCTCGCGAACTGGAGGTCCTCGAAATCGAGCGTCCCCCGACGGTGGACCGTCGAGGCCGTGATCACGAGGCGGGCCGGCGCGGAAGCGACCAGCCGATCGGCGAGCTCGTGGGTGAGCAGGTACGGAGCGAGGACGTTGACCGCGAAGGTCTGTTCGATCCCGTCGGGGGTGACCGTGCGCTCGCGGACGTACAGGCCGGCGTTGTGAACGAGCGCGTCGATACTGGGATATCGGTCGAGCAATGTGCTCGCCAGCTCCCGCACGGTCGATTGGACCGACAGATCCGCTCGGTGAAAATCGATCTGTCCCGATCGTTCGAGCCCGGTGGCGGGCAACGACTGGCCCCGATCGCGATCCCGGCCCACGGCCGCGACGGTCCATCCGTCGCCTGCGAGGGTCTCGGCCGCCACGCGACCGATCCCGCTCGTGGCTCCGGTCAAGACGACGACATTGTCACCGCCGGCCATACCGCGCTCCTCCACGACCTGATGGGATAGACCTGTTGAAGGGTCAGTCCCGGCCCACGTCGACCTCGGTTTCGTTTTCTAGCTCCTCCAGGAGCTCGTCTATGTCGTCCAGGCCCAGCATGGCCTCCGTCTCGGCATCGAATGGGAGGGACTCGAGCTGGCCGTCCCCGCTCGCGAGATTACCACCGGTCAGGTGGTTGCCGTACCGGCCGAGCAGCGTCGAGAGCTCCTGGGGGAGGACGAACGTCGTCGACTCGCCTTCGCCGATCCGTTCGAGCGTTTCCATGCCCCGCTCGATGACCGCCCGTTCGCCCATCGCCTCGGCCGAGCGGGCTCGGAGGACGGTCGCGACGGCGTCGCCCTGGGCCTCGAGGACCTCGCTCTGTTTCTGGCCCTGGGCCCGGACGATCGCCGACCGCTTTTCCCCCTCCGCGCGCTCGATCGCCGAGCGACGCTCGCCCTGGGCCTCGAGGATCATCGCCCGTCGACGTCGCTCGGCCGATGACTGTTCCTCCATCGCGTCCTGGACGTCCCGGGTCGGCCTGACCTCGCGGACCTCGACCGCCTCGACACGGATCCCCCACTCGTCGGTGGGCTCGTCGATCTCCCGATGGATGCGGTGGTTGATCTCCTCGCGCTTGTTCAGGGTGTCATCGAGCTCCATGTCGCCAAGGACCGCGCGCAGGGTCGTCTGGGCCAGGTTCGAAACGGCCCGTTTGTAGTCATCGACCTCCAGGTAGGCCTTCCGGGCATCCATGACCCGGATGTACACGACCGCGTCGGCTTTGACCGGCGAGTTATCCCGGGTAATCGCCTCCTGCTGGGGAACGTCGATCGTCTGCGTCCGCATGTCGAAGCGATGGGTTGCGCTCACGAACGGCGGAACGAAGTGAATCCCCGGTTCGAGGAGGCCCCGGTATTCTCCGAAGACCGTCAGCGCCCGCTGCTCGGTGGCGTCGACGATCTCGACCATGCTGGTGACCGTCACGATCGCCAGCGCCAGCAACAGCAGGCCCGCGATGACGAAGGCATTGACCTGCTCGGTGACGACGAGTGAAACCGCGAGCAGGACGGCAAGTCCGACGACGATGGTCGTCGGGTGCAATGATCGGCTCACTCGGCCGAGCCGATACGCGATACCCCTGTCCATGAGACGACATAACGTGGGGACCACCTTTAATGATGACCCCGTTAGAGTCGCTCGGCGAGGGCACGAGCCGTCGCAGCGCCGATCCCATCGACATCACGGAGTTCCGCTTCGGAAGCAGCCCGTACCCCATCCATACTCCCGAACCGCCGGAGCAACCGGCGCCGCCGGGCGGGGCCGATCCCCTCGATCCCTTCCAAGGCCGTCGAAACATCGTCCCGAACCGACTGGTGGTACCCGACGGCAAAGCGGTGGGCCTCGTCACGGACCCGCTGGAGCAAATGAAGGGCCGGATCGGTCCCGTCCCAGTCGTAGGCCATGTCCCCGTCGTAGACGCGCTCGTCCTCCTTTGCGATCGCGATGGCCGGGACGTTCCAGTCCGTTGCATCCAGGGCCTCCGTCGCCGCCGCGAGCTGGCTCTCCCCGCCGTCAATGAGCAACAGATCGGGGTCGGGTCGATCGTCACGTCCCTCGATCGATCGCGTCGCTCGCCATCGGATCAACGAACGCATGTTGGCGTAATCGTCGTTGTCCTCGGCGAGCTTTTTCCGACGATAATCGTCCTTTGCTGCCTCGCCGTCCACGAACACGACATTGCTCCCCACGACGGCACGACCTTGTGCGTGACTGACGTCGAAGCCCTCGATGCGCTCGGGCGGCTCGATCCCGAGGCGCTGTCCGAGGGCCCCCGCCCCGTCCATGCGACCCTGACCGGTCCGGGCGTTCTTGAGGGCCAGATCGATCAGCGTCGCTCCGCGTCCCGCCCCTGGGACCCGAAGCGTGACGTCTTCGTCGGCCAACCAGTCCGAGAGCTCCGGATCCGCCGGATCCTCTTGCACCAGGATCGCGTCGGGGAGTCGCCGGTCGGCGTAATACTGGGGAATAAACCCGGCCAGCACCGTCGCGGCTGTGGCGTCGTCGTCCTCCGGGAGGGAGACGCGGTGGCGGCCCCGATCGACGAGCTGGCCGTCTTCGCTATGGAGCCGGGCGACGGTCGCCCGGTCCCCCCGAATGTCGACGCCGAGGACATCCTCAACGCGGACGTCGGCGTCCCCACTCACGGCGCGGGCGGTTTCGCCGTGAAGCGAGTGTACGATGTCGAGACGATCGCGGAGGTTGGCCGCCCGCTCGAAGTGCTGTTCGGCCGCTGCTTGCTCCATTTCGTCCTCGAGTGGGTTCGCAACGGCCCCGGTTTCGCCCCGAAAGTACCGGACGGCCGATTCGACGGCCTCGTTGTAGTCGTCCTCGTCGATCTCGTGCGTGCAGGGGGCCGAACAGATGCCGATGTCGTAATCCAGGCAGGGTCGATCGCGATTCGCGAACTTGTGATCCGAACAGCCGCGAAGGCCGTAGAGATCCCGGATCGCCTTGACGACCTCCTCGAGGCGGGTACGATTGGAGAACGGGCCGAACACGCGGGCGGATTCGTCCGGATCGCGGGTGATCTCGATGCGCGGGAAGGCGTGCTCGGTCAGTTGGACGAGCGGGTAGGACTTGTCGTCCTTGAGCCGGACGTTGTATCGGGGCTGGTGTCGCTTGATGAGGTTCGCCTCGAGGAGAAGCGCCTGGGTCTCGGTGTCGGTGACCGCCCAGTCGATGGCATCGGCCCGCTCGACCATGCGGGCGACCCGCTCGCTCCGGGGATCGACGTACGTTCGCACCCGGCTGCGGAGGTCGACGGCCTTGCCGACATAGAGGATGGTGTCGTCCGCGAGGAACTGATAACACCCGGGTGCGCGGGGGACCTCCCCGGCCCGCTGGCGAAGAGCCTCGGCCTCCATCGAAACCGCCTAGCCCACCGGTCGGTTTGTAATTGACGAGTCCACGGCCGCGGTCACTGACGTTATCCCAGTTCCGAGAGGCTGGCATTCCGGGCGGCCTCGACGCCGTGCTCGGCGAGGACCGCGACGAACGCGTCCTCCTCGATCATCGGCACGTCATTGTCTTCCGCGTCGGAGCGCTTGGTCGACCCCGGGTTCTCGCCGACGACGAGGTAATCCGTATTCCCGGAGACGCTCGAAGTCACCCGCCCGCCGTGGGCCTCGACGAGCTCGCTGGCCTCCGAGCGGGTCATCCCCGACAAGGATCCGGTGAAGACGAACGTGAGATCCGCGAGGGCGTCGCCGCGTTCCCGGACTTCGGCGACGGGCTCGACGCCGAGCTCGCGCAGTTCCTCGACGATCCGGCGGTTCTCGGGGCGCTCGAAGAAATTCACGATCTCCTCGGCGACGACCTCGCCGACGTCCTCGACGTCCTCGAGTTCCTCCTGGGATGCATCCATGAGCGCGTCCATCGATCCGAACTCGCGGGCGAGGGTCCGGGCGAGCGTCGGGCCGACCTCCGGGATGCCGAGCGCGGAGATGAACTCCGCCAAGGGCGGGCGTTTGGCCGCCTCGAGCTCCTCGAGCAGGTTCGCGGCACTTTGCTGGCCCCACCCCTCGAGGGCCTCGAGGTCGGATCGTTCGAGCCGGAAGAGATCCGCGATGCTCTCCTCGACCAACCCGGCTTCCATGAACTGGTCGATGCGCTCGGGGCCCAGCCCGTCGATGTCGAGCCCGCGGCGGCTGGCGAAGTGCTCGATCGAACGCCGAAGCTGGGCGGGACACGAGAACGCGCCGGTACAGAAGGCCAACGGCCCGTCGCGCTCGATCGGGCTATCACAGACCGGACACGTCCCCGGGAGCGTGAAATGACTCGCCTCGTCGTGCTCGATGACCTCCTCGACGTAGGGGATCACATCGCCCGCTCGCTTTACCCGGATCCGATCACCGACGTCGACCCCCAGTCGCTCGATCTCGCCGGGGTTGTGAAGCGTTGCCCGCGAAACGGTCACGCCCCCGACGTCGACGGGTTCGAGCAGCGCCACCGGCGTGACGCGTCCGGTCCGGCCAACCTGGAGAGCGATGTCGACGATCCGGGTCTCCTCGGACCGTGCGGGAAATTTGTGCGCGAAGCACCAACGGTACGACCGCGACCGTTC
>CAYSMB010000048.1:0-212 GCA_964432005.1 uncultured Halobacteriales archaeon | reverse complement strand
CGAGAGCCGACTGCTGGTCGAAGTCGTTGACCTTGATGACCACCCCGTCGATCTCGAAGGGCAGATCCTCACGCTCGTCGGCGAGGCCGTCACGGTACTCGATCGCTTCCTCGATCGACTCGACGTGGATCACCCGGTCGGAGACCGGTAAGCCGAACGCCTCGAGGTGCTCGAGGGTCTCCATCTGGGTATCCCCGATCGGGGTCTCCCCG
>CAYSMB010000047.1:0-11847 GCA_964432005.1 uncultured Halobacteriales archaeon | reverse complement strand
ACCCCACTCTTTCTCGTGGAATTCCCCCTCCCAGTACTCGAAGAATTCCTCGCGCCGTTCCCGAAGGGTATCATAGAAGTCGATCACGCTGGCGAGGATGAAATTGGCCGCTCCGAGGCCAGCGACACTATTCCCCATGACGATCCCGAGCCGATCCTCGAGCGAGATCGGCGGCATGACCTCGTCCTTCCCGACAGCCTGCCCGTCGGATACGTACTGGAAGTCGGCCGCCTCCAACTCGTCTAACGTGTGCATCGATTGTGGATCATCCGTGTGCTCTCGACTTCGTTACCTGGGTGATCCAACCGCGCATTCCCCGTTGCACTGGTTCCCCCGCTTTCACGATCCCGTTTGGTCCCCGCGCGAATGACAGTTCCGCCGATACTACCGCCTCGTCATCGCCAGTAAAGATCGTACACGGACCGGAACGCGGCCCGCTCCATCCACCTACGTGGGTGCCGCCAGCCGCCGATGGGTCGGCTTCATGCACCGATCCTGGACGACCTCCAGGCCCGCGGCTTCCGCCTTCGCGACGGCCTCGTCGTCGTGGATCCCGAGCTGGAGCCAGATGACCGCGACGTCATCGCGTTCGAGGGCCTGGTCGACGATACCCGCGACCTCCTCGCTCGGGCGGAAGACGTCGACGATGTCGATGTCCTCCTCGACGTCCGAAAGGGCGTCGTAGGCGTGCTTGCCGAGGATCTCGTCGGCGTAGGGATTGACGGGGATGATCTGGTAGCCCTGGCGCTGGAGGTACTTCGGAATCTCGTGGGCGTCCTTGCCGGGGGTGCTCGAACAGCCAACCACGGCCACTGTCCCGTACTCGAGGATTTCGCGGAGTCGGTCGGCGTCGGTAACGGGCATACGTTTTGTTCCACCCGGACAGGGAAAACTCCTGTTGGCCGACCGAGCCCCCGCCGCCTTTACGTCCCTTCGAACTCCGGCTCGCGGTCCTCGCGGAAGGCCGCGACCCCCTCCCACATGTCGTCGGTCGTCGCCAGCACCGCGAAGTTGCGACTTTCCAGGGCCAGGCCGGTCGCGAGGCTGGCGTCCTGGCCCTCGTTGATCGCCTGCTTGGCGGCCTTGAGCGCGATCGGTGGCCCGTCGACGAGGTCCGCGACGAACTCATCGACCGTCTCTTCGAGCTCGTCTTCGGGCACGGCCCGGTTGACTAGCCCCCACTCCTCGGCCCGTCGTCCGTCGATGTGATTGCCACGGAAGACCAGCTCCTTCGCCCGGGGCTCGCCCACGATACGGGGGAGTCGCTGGGTGGCCCCGCCGCCCGGAATCAATCCGAGATCGACCTCCGGGCTGCCCATCGTGGCCGATTCGGTCGCGACCCGAAGATCACAGCACAGCAACAGTTCGAAGCCCGCCCCGAGACAGTACCCGTCGACGACGGCCACCGTCGGGCGATCGTAGTGATAGATGCCCTCGAAGACCTCGTCGGGCTCCATGAGCTCGTGGGGTTCGACCGTGGTCAGATCGGTGATGTCGGCACCGGCACTGAAGGCATCGCCCGCCCCGCGGAAGACCACGCACGCCACCTCGTCCTCGTCGACGGTATCGAGCACGCGATCGACCTCCGCGAACATGTCCTCGGAGAACGCGTTCATCCGCTCGGGCCGGCTGAGCGTGATCTCGAGGACGCCGTCGTCGTCGAGATCCCACTCGATGCAGTGGTAGGGCGGATCCTCCCGGTAGTCGTAAAAGCCCTTGCCGGCGGCCTCGCCCGTGTGACTTGCTTCGACGAGATCAACGAGGTACTCGGCGGGCCGGAACCGCTCCTCCCGGGTCTCCTCGTAGAGCGTTTCCAACTTCTCGAGGGCCGTATCGAGGCCGAGTTTGTCCCCCCGGCGACACGTCCCCTCGGGGAGGCGTGCACCTAGGCGGAGGGCGGTGTCGATCGCCTCCGGGGTCGCCACATCCTCCTGGATGAGCTTCGCCGCCTCGTTGATCATCCGGGCCTCGACCCGGAGCGTGTCGAAGTCCTCGCCGTCGCCCGGCTCGTAATCGGGACCGTCGCCGTCCTCGTAATCGTAGTAGCCTCGGCCGGTCTTGCGGCCCAGCTCCTCGGCCTCGATCTTCTCGGCGATGCTGGGCGGCACCGCCCGCTCGGACCCTTCGAGGAAATCGTACGCGATGTCGATGCCGCCGAGGTCGTTGAGCTCGAACGGCCCCATCGGGTATCCGCGGAGGTACGCCATCGCGGCATCGGCCTCGCGGACCGTCGCATCGCCGTCGGTGACCATCCACGCGGGCTCCTCCATGAAGGCGATGAGCACGGAGTTGACGATGAACCCGTGGACGTCCTTGCGGACCTGAATCGGGGTCTTGCCGATCGATTCGGCGAAGGCCGTCGCCGTCTCGACGGTCTCCTCGCTCGTCTCCTCGCCGTGGACGACTTCGACGAGGTCCATCCGGACCGGCGGGTTGAAGAAGTGCAGTCCGACGACCCGGTCGGGTCGATCGGTCGTCGACGCGATCTCCGTGATACTCAAACTCGAGGTGTTCGACGCGAAGATCGCCTCGTCGGGAGCATTGGCGTCGACCTCCGCGAAGATGTCCCGTTTGATCTCCATCCGCTCGGGAGCCGCCTCGATCACGAGGTCGACGTCGCCGACCGCCTCGGCCAAGTCAGTCGTGCCAGAGATCCGCCCACGAACGGTCTCGGGTTCTTCCTCCAGGTCGCCGTGTTCCTCGAGCTTGCCGAGGCTCCACTCGATCTGCTCGAGGCCGTCCTCGACCAGGTCCTCCTCGATGTCCCGCAGGGTCACGTCGTATCCGGCGATGGCCGCCACCTCCGCGATCCCATGGCCCATCGTCCCGGCACCCAGCACTGTTACCCGATCGATCGCGTCGACACGCATACCCGGAGCTTCCGCGGAAGGCGTGAAATAAGTTGATAAGGGCCCGCCGTCGCGCTACTCGGCGATATCTTCGCGCTCGCGCAGGGACTGTCGCCGGATCTTCCCCGTTGTCGTCTTCGGCAACTCCTCGACGAACTCGATCTCGCGCGGGTACTCGTAGCGGGCGAGTCGCTCCTTGACGTGGTCCTGAAGTTCCTCGGTGAGTCCGGCGTCGGCGCTTACGCCCTCGCCGGGCTCCACGAAGGCCTTCGGGATCTCCCCGCGCGTTTCGTGGGGGATGCCGATCACGCCGGCGTTCTGGACCGCCTCGTGGGTGAGCAACGACTCCTCGATCTCGTTCGGGGACACCCGATAGCCCGAGGTGATGATCACGTCGTCCGCGCGGGAGTGGAACGTGTAATAGCCGTCCTCGTCGCGCGAGACGAGATCGTCGGTGAACACCCAGCCGTCCCGGATGGTCTCTTCCGTTCGCTCTGGCTTGTTCAGATACTCGAGCAACAGGCTGGGATCGCCCTCGTAGCGGACGACCAGCTCCCCGATCGCGCCGGGTTCCTCGATGGGCTCCTCGGTCTCCGGATCGAGGATCGCCACTTCGTGGCCGACCGACGGAATGCCGAACGAGCCCAGCCGGTGCTCGTAGCCCATCGCCGGATCGTCGCAGATGAGCCCGCCGACCTCGGAGGTCCCATAGCCCTCGAGGAAGGAGGCGTTCTCGAAGGTGTCGTTCACCCAGTCGATGATGCCTTGGTCGGCGGACTCCCCGCCGGTCGAGAACGACTGGATGCTCGAGAGATCGTATCGAGCGGCGGGGTCCTCGACCTGCATCATCATCCGCACGGCCGTCGGCGGGAGGTTGAGATGGGTGATGCCGAAGCGATCGATCAGCTCGAACTCCCGCGCGGCGTCGAAGGGCCCGCTCGGGGCGCCGACGACCGGGACCCCGTAGAAGAGCGCCGGGAGGACCATCCCGGGCAGGGACATGATCCAGGACCACTCGGCGACCGTGCGTGTGACCTCCTCGGGACCCGTTCGGTGACACTGGAGACTCAGGTACTGCGGGAGCTCGCCCAGCAGGTGCTGGTGGCCGTGAACGACGCCTTTCGGTTCGCCGGTCGTGCCGCTCGTATACACGATGAAGGCCGGCTCGTCGGGGGCGGTGGTGACCGTCTCGAAGGACCCCGAGCGATCCGCAACGGCCTCCGCGAAGGGCACTTCGTCCTCCGTCGCGAACCCCCCGTATGTGACCGTGAGATCGAGATTGGTCACGTCGCCCCGGACGGCCCGCACCGTCTCGATAGCGTCCTCGTCGGCCAGAAACGCCGCCGGGTTACTGTCCCGCAGTCGGTAACCGAGCCCGTCGGTTCCAAGCAACACGGTCAGCGGGATGGCGACCGCACCGAGCTTATACGCCGCCAGGTTTCCCGCGAGCGACTCGAGACACTGTGTCCCGTTGATGGCGATACGATCCCCCCGGCCGACCCCGCGATCGTCCAAGAAGTTCGCGAACCGGTTTGCCCGTTCTTGGACCTCCGCGAACGTGAACGTCTCGGGCTCGCCGGATTCGGTCAGCCGGTAAAGCGCCGTCTCGTCCGGGGTCGCCTCGGCCCACCGATCGCAGGTGTGGGCGGCGATGTTGAACGTCTCCGGGATCTCCCAATCGAACCACGCCTCGAGTTCGTCCAGGGATTCGAAATCCCGTTCGTGAAAGGAGTACGGTGAAAGCCGCTCGACTTCCGCCATGCGCGAATGCACTCGGCCGGCCCCCATAAATGCGGACGCTCCAGGGGGAACGGACACTTATATTAACCAGTCGACAGCTGATCAGGACGAGCCTTCATACCAATGGACATCGCCGATGCGAGTCACCGATGTGAAACGGTGTTGGACGAGGTCGAGAAGGCCGTCATCGCGGATCGATCTTTCCTCGAAACCGTCCTCCTGGGCGTCCTCGCGCGGGGCCACGTCCTCCTCGAGGACGTGCCGGGAACGGGCAAGACCTTGACCGCCCGGAGTGTTGCGGACGTCCTCGGCCTTTCGTTCTCGCGGATCCAGTTCACGCCCGACCTCCTGCCCGCGGACGTGACTGGGACCCACATATTCAACGAGCGCGATCGCAGCTTCGAGTTCAACAAGGGGCCGATCTTCGCCAACGTGGTCCTCGCCGACGAGATCAATCGGGCGCCGCCGAAGACCCAGAGCGCACTGCTCGAGGCGATGGAGGAGCGCCAGGTCACCGCCGAGGGCGAGACCCGGGAACTGCCGGATCCGTTCTTCGTGATCGCTACGCAGAATCCCATCGAGCAGGAAGGGACCTTCGCGCTGCCCGAAGCACAGATCGACCGCTTTGCCGTCAAGACCAGTATGGGTTATCCCGATTACGAGGGCGAGGCCGAACTGCTGAACCGACGGGCCAACCGGGAGGCCAGAAGCCCGAGCGTCGAGACGGCCCTCACCCCGGAAGAGGTGCGAGGGCTCCAAGGCGTCCCGGAGACGGTCCGGGTCGAGGACGACGTCGTCGACTACATCCTCCAGATCAGCCGGGCCACCCGGGAGGACCCTCGCGTGTCCATCGGGGCCTCGCCGCGGGGCACCCAGCGGCTCTTCGAGAACGCGCGGGCCCGGGCAGTCATCGACGGCCGCGACTACGTCACCCCCGATCACGTGAAAACCATCGTCCAGCCCGTGCTGGCCCACCGACTCGTCCTCACGCCCGACGCCCGGGTCAACGACGTCCAGAAATCCGCCATCATCGACGATATCCTCGAGGATATCCCGGTCCCGACGATCGATTAACGGACCGCCTCGACAAGCAGGACCGCGGCCACGACCAACAGCACCAGCGCGGCGATCGGCTGGCGACCCGTTCCCACCTGGAACAAGGTGTACCCGAGCCCGGCCACCGCCACGCCGACGAACCCGGTTGACGCCATGTGCGTGGCCTCGAGGCGGATCGTGCTGGCCGCCGTGCCGAGTTGTTCGCCGAAGCTAATGGCCGCATTCGCGAAATCCCAGGCGATGACGGCGGTCGTGACGGCGAGCAACAGGGGCACCGCCGGCGCCCCGGCGATGCCGGAGAAGAACGCCCCCAAGACCAGCGCGGCCGCGCCGCCGGTGACGATCCGATGTCGGGCCCCCACGAGTCCGACGACGAGGAGAAACAGACCCACCGACCCGAGGCCCAGCGCCCCCCAGGAGTAATAGCCGGCGGCCCCGACGGTCACCAGCCCCGCGAGTACGCCGGCCGCGCCGGTGGCGCGGCTGGGCCGCCGGGAGACGGGCTCCACGGTCAACGCACCTCCTGATACCGCGCGACGGCGGCGTCAATGCTATCGTCCCACGGCCACTCGACGACGGGGATGTTGCCCCGACGGAGACTCGATCGGTTGAGCGCGCGCGTGATCCGGGCAAAGCGCTGCCCGGCCGTCCGGTCGGCCGTCGGATCCGGCGCAATCACGGTGACCGGATAGCCGTACTCGTCGATCCGGCGGGCGACCCGGGCGACGTACTCGTCGGTCAGCGGCGAGATCAGGACGACCTGGGTCCCCGAGGACAGCCGTTTGCGGAACTGGTGTTCCCACTGGAACATCACCATTCGGCGATCCACGGGCACCGGCCCGAGCGCGGGATGGGCACCCAGGAGATCCCGGACCTGGTGTCGATGATTCACGCCGTTGCCGGTCTCCTGCCAGCACGGTTCCGGCCCGAGCGCCGCGAGCCCGACCCGATCGCCGTCCTCGGACAACCGCGTGTAAATCCGCCCGGCGGCCTCGACGGCCCGGTCGACGACGTGCGGGGGCTCCGGATCAGGCGACACGTACGTGCGGGGACGGGCGTCGACGACGACCATGACCTGCGCGGCGCGTTCCTGGCGGAACTCGACCGTTGTGAGTTCACCGGTGCGGGCGTGACGGTTCCAGTCGATCCGGCTCAAGGTATCCCCGCGACGGTATTCTCGGGTGGAGTAGAACTCCAGTCCCTCCCCGCCGACGTTCGTTTCGACCTGCCCCACGAACTGGAGCGCCTGCTCGCGCAGTGGTACCGAAGCGGTGAGCGGAAACAGCGGCGGAACACATCGTATCGTCGCCGGGGTCTGAACGCTGCGGACCTCCTCCTTTGACCCGGCCAAATCCCGGCCGATCACGAGGGCGGGGCGGAACTGATGTTTCCCGCGCCGGGCCTCCAGGGTGTACGAGAACGACTGTTCGACGCCGTCCCGGATGGCCGTCCCGTAGCGCGGCGATCCGTCCACGACCGCCAGCCCCTCCGGCACCCCATCCACGATGCGCAGGTCCGGCAGGAAGTGGCCGCTGTCGTTGCGGACCGTCACCGTGACTTCGATCTCCTCGTCCGGGTCCGGCGCGATCGGTTCGACCGTACGCTCGACCTCGACGGCCGCCGGTTCGCATAACTCCGTCCGAGCGTATGCCGCGTAGCCGACCCCGACGACGCCAGCGAGCAACACCGCAGGGAGCTCGAAAACGAGGCCGGCCCCGACCCCGATGAGCGCCACGGCGCCGACCCCGCGCCAATGACCGGTTTCGTAGAGCGCTCGGCGGAGCCCAGTTTCGGACGTCTCGGGATCGGTGGAGAATGCCTCGGTTGCGACCTCGTCGTCCTCGAGCACCGAGGCTGGGCCGTCGTAGGTGAATCCGGCGACGTTCCCGATGGCGTCGACGGCGTGGCGGACATCCCCCTCGAAACCGTCCGCCCCCCGGACCAGGTCGGCTAGGCGTCGTCGGACCGGGCGGGTCCGCTCGACCTCCTCGCCCAGAAACCCGGCCGCACGGTTGTCCTCGGTCCAGGTGCCCTCACGGACGGCCGTCTCGGCCGCGTCGCGGGAATACCCGCCGAACTGTCGGAGGACCTCGACCGCAGCCGATTGGAGGCCGTTGCGAATCCGGTTTCGCGGGTAGTAATCCAACCCCGTGGTGAGAAATTGCCGGACTGTCGTTTCGAGCCGATGGCCCGGGGCAGGGGTCTCGTAGGCGACCTCGGGATCCGGCGTCCCGGCCTCGTCGAGCCCGGCTTGCCGACGCTGGCGTGCCAGCCGCACCGATTCGAGCAGGGCGATCAGCCCGATCCCCGTGACCAGGCTCCGACCGGGGGCAAACGGTACGAGTCCCGGCGCAACCATCGCCAAGCCGCTGACAACAAGCGCGAGCACGCCCGCCGCCAGCGCCACTTGGCGGACGTTCATGTCTCGTCCTCATCGGCGTAGCGGTCCTCGATACGGCGGAAGAGCGCCACCGAGCGTGCCTCTAACTCCTCGGACGGTTCGGTGTCCCCGTATCGTACGTCCTCGAACAATCGCGTGAGCTCGTCGACATCTTCGCGGCCCATGCCCGCGGCCCTCGCCGCGGCCGCGAACTCTCCGGGGGTGCTCGATACCGAGTTGGGCACCTCGAGGAGGTTCGTCATCTCGCGCCACGCACGATATACCTCGTTCTCTGCGACGACGTTCTCTTCGAGACGATCGGCCGCCCGTCCGGCGGCCCGTCCGACCGCAGCGGTGCTCGGGCCCTCGGTTTCGTCTTCCTCGTCATCCACCACCGTGCGGGAGGACGACCGGACGCTCACGAGGGCCGCCACGATCCCGAGTGCGGCCAGCCCCGCGACTAAGAGCATGAAGATCGGCGGCACTGTGGTTTCGGGTGCTTCGATCTCCTCCTCGCCGCCTTCACCGGGCATGTCGAAGAGCGAGCCATTGAAGCTCTCGGGTGGCCCCCCGAACCCGGGTCCGTCGTAGAAATACAGGGCGACGTACATCACCAGGAACAGCAGGATGACGAGGATGCTGCCCGCGAGCACGAACGGAATGGTATCCCGCCAGTAGATCAGGGCGAAGACGATGACCGCCGCGATCGCGAGTAAAAAGAGGATCCACAGGAGATCCGTCGGGATCGGGAGCGTCTGGCCCGGGGTGGGGCCACTCTCGGGTGGCGGAAAGGCTCCGGGTGTCCCGCCCGACCCCTCCCCGTCGGAGGACTCGGGAATGATCGTCGAGTCGAGCGTGGCCGCAGCAGCTCCGAGCGCAAGCACGCCCAATGCGGCCACCACGATCGACCGGAGCGTCGTCCTCATCGATGCCTCAGCGCACGCAGCTGGTTCCTGGGGGGCGGCTGGGCGAAACGAGCCGGACGAGTCGATCGTGTGAGGTGATGGGCATACCCATGGATACCAACATACCGTGGGTTAGGTTTATCGATCAATCGTGCTCGCGCCGGCATCGATCAAGAGGTGCGTTCTTCAACGACCATCGAGAAGGTCACACCCACGATGGTTCCGAAGACGACGTGGCCGAGGATCATTTCCGCGCCGAGGTGGGAGAAATTCCCCTCGCTGACGCCGCCGAGACCGCCGAGCAACGACAGGCCGATAAAGGGTACCAGCGTCCAGATCGCGATCCCATACACCAGCCCGAGCAGGCCAAAGCGCGTTGGGGCGCCGAGGCCTTCGATGGCATCGGTCGCGACGGGCCCGGTCATGACATCAAACACCGGTCCGGATCGGGCGACGAGACCGAAGATCACGCCGAGGACGACCCCGTGGACGAGATGCAATGTCCATCCCGTCGTGGCACCTGCTGGGAGAGCGTAAAAGGCGGGAATCGACTCGGTGATGATCTCGGGCGAGGCCAGCCAGAGGAGGAGTCCGAAGAGGATCGTCCCCGCGAGTCCACCGATGCCCCCGGCGATCGCCGCGCGGACACGTCCAGGATGCTCGAATCGATGTGACCGGCTCGAGGCACTCATGAGACCGTCGTAACGGGAGGTACGCCAATAAGACTTGGTCCCGTTTCGAATCGAAACGACTCTGGGGTATCCGCGGGTAGCGCCGACAATGGGAACGACGTCCGGCCGCGACAGATTTCTCGCCGCCGCTCGCGGGGAATCGACCGATCGGCCCCCCGCGTGGATGATGCGGCAGGCGGGCCGGTATCTCCCGGAGTACCGGGAGATCCGTGCGGATCACTCGTTCTCGACGGCCATCTCCACGCCGGAGATCGCGACCGAGATCACCCTCCAACCGTGGGAGCGATTCCGGCCGGACGGCGTGGTGATGTACTCGGATATCCTGACCGCGCTCGAGCCCCTGGGGATCCCCTATCATATGGAGCCCGGCGTCGGCCCGGTGATCGACGAGGATGTGGAGGACGGGGACGATCTGCCGACCGAACCGGCCCCGATCGACGAGACGCTAGGATACGTTGGTGAGATCCTGCAGCGCCTGCGCGAACGACTCGCCGACCGGGCGGCCGTGATCGGGTTCGTCGGCGGCCCGTTCACCCTCGCGGCGTACCTGATCGAGGGCGAGCCCTCGCGCTCGTTTATGGCCCTCCGACGACTTCGCTACGAGGATCCCGAGGCGTTCGCCGAGCTGCTCGAGCGGCTTGGCGAGGTCCTCGCCGCGTTCGCCCGATACCAGACCGACCACGGCGCGGACGTCATCCAGCTCTTTGACACCTATGCCGGCTTGCTCGGCTCGGCGGATTACCGCGAATTCCTCCTGCCGATCCACCGCCGGGTCTTGGACTCGTCGGCGGCACCGACGATCGTGTTCGCCCGCAATATGGGGGGTCGCCTGGACCTGCTCGCGGACAGTGGGGCGGACGTCGTTGGACTCGATTGGTCCGTCGACCTTGCCGCCGCCCGGGACGCGTTGGGGACCATGCCGCTGCAAGGCAACCTCGATCCCGCCGCGCTGTATGGCACACCGGATGCTATCGAACGACGGACCCGTGACCTCTTGGCGACCATCGAGGGTCCACACATTCTGAACCTCGGGCATGGGGTCGATCTGGAAACGCCCCCGGAACACGTCGCGGCGTTCTTCCGAGCCGTGCGATCGAGCGGGTGAGACGAGTTATTCGGGGGCGTTCAGACAGAGCGCCCCGTCCCCCGACGTACAGCGGCAGGGACGGAGTTGGGCCATCGACGGGTCAACGCCCGCCAGCGTGGGCTCTACGAGATCGGCGAGGATCTCGGGAAAGCCTTCGTGGTCGTGGGGGACCGAAACGCGATGGAAGTCGATCCCCTGGAACTCGGCCACCGCCGCGAGGTCGTCGTCGAGCTCCACGAGGGTCTCCGATTGTTCGTGCATGAAGCTCATCGGTTCGACCACAACCCGGTCGGCCTCGAGGTCAGCCAGCACGTCTTCGACGTCTGGTTCCGTCCAGGGGATGTCCCGGTTCTCGTGGTTCTGGTAGCCGATAGCGTACGCGTCGGCGTCCACCATGGCGGCGATCGCGTCGGCGGTTTCCTCGACGTATCGCACGTAGCGGCTCCCTTCCTCGATGTATTTCATCGGCGTGCCGTGAGCGGAAAAGAGCAGGACCGTACCGCTCGTGTTCAGGTCGACGCCCATCGCCTGGGATTCGGTGACGAGGTTGTCGGCACGCAAACGGAGGTAGCGGGGCTGTCGATGCCAACCGCCGATCCGGGTGACCGAGGGATCCCAGCCGGACACATCCTCGAGGACCTCGTCGACCCGTTCGAGGGCGGCAACGGTCGTCGACGGACCACAGAGTGGGTACACCGGCAGCGCGATCAGCCGGTCGAGGTCGGCGTTTCGCAACTTCCCCAAGACGTCCCGGATGGTCGGGTCGAAAAACTGGTAGGCGAGGGTGACCCGGAGGTCGTATCCGCGGGATTCGAGGACCGCGTCCAGGGCGTCGGCCTGGGCCTCGGCCTGCGCGTTGAGCGGAGAACCGTCGATGGCTTCGTACTCCTCGATCAGCCCCGGCGTCCGCCGGCGAGCGAGCTCCTCGGCACGTTCGCGCGCCGCGTCGTGCGATTCGTAGTCCTCGAGATCGGCATTCTGCAGGAAGATCCGGGTCAGGTAGCGTTCGACGTCCGCCCGATGGGGCGAGGGGGGCTCCCCGAAATGAATCAGGACGAGGCCGGTGTCCATGTACGCGCCTTGGATAGAGTCGGGAAAATCCGTTCGATCGCCGTATGCCACGAAACGTGAACCTTCA
>CAYSMB010000046.1:0-11857 GCA_964432005.1 uncultured Halobacteriales archaeon | reverse complement strand
TCTTTCGGTAGAAGGCTTCTAAGTTAGGAATGAGACCTACTGAAGGTTCAGCTGGTGACTTTCAAGATGAACTTTCTGCCATACTGGCTGATCAATACAATAGGGGTGGGCTGACGAATAACGAGTGAATTCGGACACGATCGATGAAAACTCGCCGCTCTACGCTCCTCGGGGTCGGTCAACTGTTCGCCGGAGCGGGTGCGTTGCGCGCCGGAGCCTTCGATAGCCAAACACAAGCGGATTCGGAGTTCCGCGTCATCGCCGACGCTCCGCTCACGTTAACGCCAGCCCGGCCGGACGACCGGTTCGTGACGACCGATGAACAGGGTCAGGTTACCGCAATTACCGTTGTGGAGGCGTCAGGCAGCGACGGGGCCAATACCCGCGCGCGGACACGGTTCAATGACCTGGTTCGCGTGACGAACAACCGGGAACGCCCGGTCGCGGAGTTGTACTTCGACTTCCAGGTCAGCGATGACGGGTTAGAACCCGATGATCCCACCACGGACCAAATCGGAAATGCGCTTCAGATCGTCTCCGAAGACGACGAGATCGAGGCCTCGGGGGACACCAATTACTTCGATATCAGTGCGGACGATGACGTGCAAGACGGTGAATTAAATGAGGGCGAGAGCGTCTCCTTCGGCATCCAGCTCGACCTTTTGCCCAATAGCGGCTCCGGCTCGATCAGTACGCTCCCCGATCCATCGAAATTCAGCGTCGATCTCACGATCGAGGCCTTGCTGGATGAATAACTCACTCGTCTTCGAGAGAAACCTGCTGCTCCGAACCGCCATCGCCGAGATCGACCTGGTCGAGTCGATCCCGGAGTTCCTCGACCTGCTCTCCCGTTTCTCGATCTCCACGGTGCGCTCGCGTCTTGGCGTACCTTCGAGTGCGGAAGAAACTCGATTTCTTCTCGTATCCGACGATCGGCCGATCGCATGACGGACAGAACGGTTCCGCCAGCAACGCGATGTCGATCGGCTCATCACAGGAATCACACGTGACGCTCGCGAACCCGTGCCGGTTGGCCTCGCGTTTCAGATCGATCAATCGCTGGTAATCGTCGTTTGCCGCGGCCAGATCTTCGACCTGGGATCCCATGAGATCGAGGATCGCGTCGAGCTGGGTTTCGGTTTGCTCGGTCGAGGTTAACAGGTGATCGAGAATCCGCTCGATGGTGTCGTAGGCCTCTTCGAAGTTGGCTTCAAGCCGGTCGACGTGGTTGTCGACTTCCGCCTGCCGCAATTCCATGTCCGCCTCGAAGTCCTCGAGCTCGGCAGGATCGACCGTGCTCGCTTCCAGCGCTTCGAGTTCGGCCTCTAATTCGCCGAGCCGTTCCTCTTGTTCCGAGAGCGCCGTTTCCAGCGATTCGTCGAGGCCATCCGTCCGGGACTGGAGCTCCGACACCGTCGATGAGAGATCGTTGACCTCCTCCTGGAGGCGTTCCAGACGGTATGCTGCCCCACCATCGAATCCGCCGGTGGGGGATTGATCGGATTTGAGCGCCTCGATGAGCTGGATGACCCCCGGATCGATCCCCGATGCGGTCGCCGGCTCCGGGGCCGATTGGGCCGATTGCATCTCCGCCATCGTCTCGATGACCTCGAGGATCTCGTCCCGATCCGCCTCCTCCGAAATTTCGCCCCCCTCGGTCACGGCCTCGAACGGCGTTTCGTCCATGACCTCCGTGAGCTCGTTGAGGATCCAGTAGGTCGACATCAGCTGCTCGAGGACGGCCTCCGGCGAGCTGCCCTCCTCCTCGGCGATCTCGACGAGCCACGCCCGGAAGGCCTCGAGGTCCGTGGACGACTCGGTGCGATCGTTCATGTGTTCGATATTCGCGACAGTTCAGCCGTCCTGAGTGCTCGTCCACCAGCACCATAAGCGTTTGCAGACTGACGCGTTTCGCGTCCGACGCACGCCAGACTCGCGTCCGTCGACTACGACGCGCTCGACCGGACTTCGAGGCCGTTTTCGGTCACCCCGATCGTCACGTCGAACAGCTCGCGGTACAACCCGACGACCCGCGGCGAGTGTGAGTCGGCGTCCATGTGGACGTGGATCTGGGATCCCTCGCCTTCCAGTCGTCCCAGGAGGACGTGCACGAAGCGGAAGAGTCGCTCCTCGTCGATGCGCTGGAGCAACGCCGACAGCGAGTGGAGACAGACCGAGATCTCCCCCGACTCGTTCCAGTCAGAGAGGATGCGATCGATACTGATCCCGAGACGTGCCAGATCGCTCGGATCGTTGAGTTCGACCGTCCGGATCAGATCCGAGCGACGCTCGGCCCGGCCGACGTGTGCGAGTTCGATCGGTTCGGCGGCATCGCGTTCGTCGAGGAAAACTTCGAGACGGGTCCGCCCGCGGGGGGAGATCGTCACGAGCAATACGCGCTGGTTGCTCATCGAGACCCGGTCGAACGCCGACAGACACGTCCGGTCATCGGCCGGCGTCCCGAGTGGACCAACCAGAAGGACCGAGTCGGCATCCGCAACGCCGGGGATCGCGGTGAGATCGTATACGTCCTTCCGGACTCCGGAATCGGCCGTGTCCCCCTCCCGGGCTTCGACCCGGGAGAGGAGGGCGTCGAAGCGGTTGCTTGTCCCCGGTTCGGGGCCGGACGCGGTATCGAGCTCCGATTCGAGCGATTCGATCCCCTCGATCGGATCGGATTCGATCGAGTCGAGCAGTTCCTCCAGATCACGGGCCTCGTCTACCGCCTCGCCATCGATATCGAGGCCCAATGGCTCGTCCTCGGCCGCCGCTTCCGACGGTTCGGATTGCTCGTCGTCGACGCCCTCGTCCTCCGTCATCGAACCCGTGCTCGGTTATGGTCCTTACTCCGCCGGAACTGTTTAAAACTTCGAGGTTTTCGCAAACCTGACCGATTGCGGTGACACCGTCCTCAGACGCCCGTGAGTGACCACCCGAAGCCGCGGATCCAGAAAGCGTTAAATGTGCCGTCACCGATCCACCGCATACGTGGTTGTAACGGGCTCAAGTCCGACGGTTTCAGTGCCGTTCGGGGGCCGTTGCAACCCGACAACCAGGGATTGATGACAACAATGCAACCATACAACAGACGTTCCGCCCTCGCGGCGATCGGCGGGACGATCGTAGCTTCGCTGGCTGGATGTACCGGCGACGATAACGGTGACAGCGACGGCGACGGCGACGATGGGGACGGCGGCGGTGACCCGGTTGAACGGGCCAACACGTTCCTCTCGGACAATGATGCCAACACCTACGACGGCTCCCTCGTCGACGAAACCGGGTCGGACGAAGTGACCATCGCCGTGGGTGGCGGCGACGGTACGGCGTTCGAACCCGCGGGCGTCCGCGTGGACTCGGGCACGACAATCGTGTTCGAGTGGACCGGCGAAGGCGGCAACCACAACGTCGTGCCGACCGGCGACACCGACTTCGAGGACTTCGGCCAGTCGGAAACCATTGACGAGGAAGGTCACACGGTCGAGGAAACCTTCGAGGAGACGGGCGTCGCCACGTACATCTGTGAACCGCACGCCGCCCAAGGCATGTACGGCGCGGTGGTCGTCGAATGACGGGGCCGTCTAACGGAGCGAGGCCGTAACCATGAGCGGGTGCGGCCACGACAGTTGTGGCTGCCAGTCCGGATCCGAGGAAGCCTCTCCGGTGCTCGAACAGCTTGAAAACGAGACCGGATTCCATCCGATGGGCGAGGATTGGGAGTCCGACATGCGGGAAATGCTCGAGGATACGGATTTCGACGCCGACCTCGGGATGGAGATGGCCCGCGACGCGATGCGGCTGACCGCGGGCGAGATCGAGGAAGAGGAATTCTACGAGGAGTACAACGAGGCGATCGTCGAGGAGTTCGGCGAGGACGACCGGCCCGTCGCCAGACGATGAAGAAGGGCGCGTTCGCGGCCGGCGCCTTGGGCCTCGGCGGACTGTTCGGCGGTGAGGACGATGAAGACCCCAGCACGGACGGCGTCGCGGCCGCGCAGTCCGACGAAGGCGAGGACAAGCGCTACGGGATGGTCATCGACACGCAGCGCTGCGATGGCTGTCTCGAGTGCGTCGTCGGCTGCATGGAGGAGAACAAGCAGGACCGCGGTGCCAACTGGATGTACGTCATCACCTGGCATGACGAGGACACCGATCAGACCAACTTCCTCACGCGGCCGTGTCAACACTGCTCGAACGCGCCGTGTGCGAAGGTCTGTCCGGTCCAGGCCCGGCACATCCGGGAAGACGACGGCCTCGTTCTCACGAACTACGAGACCTGCATCGGCTGTCGGTACTGCCAGGTCGCCTGTCCGTACGGCGTGAACTACTTCCAGTGGGGCCATCCGGAGATCCCGCGTGAGGAGGTCGAGGACGCCGGCCACACTGGCGAGGAACTCCGGGCGATGTCGCCGGACGAACGGCACGAGGAACTTCAGAACAGCGGCGATCACGTTCACGACGAGCGCGGATGGGAGGTCGACAGCCGCGGACGGATCGGGACGATGGGCAAATGTACGTTCTGTCCCTCCCGGCAGGACGGCAACATGGGCGAGGATCAGGTCGGAACGGTCGCGTGCATGGACGCCTGCGACGAGGCGGGCATGAGCGCGATCCACTTCGGAGACTTCAACGACCCCAACAGCCGACCGAACCGCTATCTGGAACTCGCCAAGGAGATCGAACCCTCGACCGAGGAAAAGATCGAAAACGTCGAAGATCCGGAAGAGGACTGGGAGACGCCGCCGGCACCCCATTCGGAACAGCAACTTTCGGCCTTCCGACTGCTCGAGGACATCGGTACCCAGCCGAACATCCTCTATCTCGGCAACGAGCCGGGAGCCCACGCCGAGCAGATCGAAGGGCCGATCGACTACGGGCAACCGCCGGTCGACGAGACCGAGGACGGCGTGCCCGTGATGGACCGCCGCAAGGACGCCACCGACGAATCCACCGTGGGGGTGCCGTGGTAGATGTCGACCCAGGAACCCGACGTCGATGACATCCTGCGGCCGATCCAGAACACCTCGAAGTGGTACTTCATCGCCCTCGCGATCGCGCTGGGCGGTGCGGGACTTTGGGTCCTCGCGTATAGTTGGCAATTGATGAACGGCCTGGCGGTGACCGGGCTGTCCGACTGGGGATCCGGCGGAGGGTCCACGTGGGGGCTGTACATCGGGATGTTCATCTGGTGGGTCGGGATCGCCCACGGGGGGATCATCCTCTCCGCGGCGGTCCGACTCTTCGGCATGGACCGCTACCAGCCGGTCGCCCGCCTGGCCGAGCTGTTGACGATCGCGGCACTGTCGATGGCCGGCTCGATGATCCTCGTCCACACCGGGCGACCCGATCGACTGGTCTGGAGCGTCATCCTCGCGTATCCGGCGACGGTGTTTTCCTCGCCGCTCATCTGGGACGTGACCGTCATCACGCTTTACTTCGTATTGACTGCCACGTACCTCGCGTTGACCCTCCGCTATGACGTGAGCCGACTCCGGGACGACCTGCCCGACATGTTCGAACCGTTATACCGGGTGATCACGCTGGGATACGACGAAAGCGAAGACGAGATCGTCGAGCGGATGGTCTGGTGGCTCGCCGGGGCGATCATCGTGCTTGCTCCCCTCCTGCTCCACGGCGGGGTCATTCCGTGGCTCTTCGCTCTCATGCCGTCGATGCCGAGCTGGTTTGGCGGCATCCAGGGGCCGTCCTTCCTCTCGATCGCCCTCTCGTCAGCGATCGCGGGCGTGATCATCCTCTCGTACGCGTTCCGTGCCCGATACGATTGGCATCACCTGCTCACGGACGCCATGATGCGGGGACTCACCAAATGGCTCGGGCTTTTCGTCCTGTTGTTCCTCTGGCTCCAGCTCCAACAGCGGCTCACGGGCCTGTTCGCGGCACCGGTGTCCCTGCTCCATTTCACCCAGGAAGAGCTCGCGAACCCGGTCTACATCCTCGCCATCGTGGCGGCGGTGTTGGCACTCGCGTTCATCCTCTCGAGTTCCGTCCGACCGCGGCTCTGGACGCCCCTTCGGGCCGTCGTCGCGAGCTTCGTCGTGTTGGCGGCGACGCTCACCGAAAAAGCCCTCTTCGTGACCGGTGGGATCCAGCACGCGGGATTCGAGCTCTATGCTGCCGTTCCCGGCGAGTACACCCCGAGCCTCATCGAACTGGCGGGCTTGCTCGGGACGGTGTCCCTGGTCGTCGTGTTCTTCCTCGTGGTCTCGAAACTCTTCCCGGTGGTCGAGTTACACGCCGTCCAGGATGACCACGACGAGGAGGTGAGCGCATGATCGGGCTCGACGGCGCGATCTCGCCGCTTAACTACTGGGAGGGACTCCCGGTCGGCGCATGGCTGATCTTCGGGATCGTCCTGTTTCCCGTGTACACGGCCATCACGGCCTGGTACCTCGGCGATCCAGGGGACGCCAAGCGTGCCACGATGGGCGTCGGCTACTTCATCGGCCTCATCTTCGCGCTGTGGGTACCCTTCTACATCGTGACCGTCATCATCCACGTGCTGTTCTTCGAGGGTGGCCTCCTCTATCCCGGCTGATCCGACGACTACAAACCAATCGCGGTCCTGTTTTCGCCCAATGGAGCCCTACGGGAGTGACGAGCGGTGAGTGACGCCGGTGACCTCCTCGAGTACCTGCGGGAGATCGAGGACCCGATGAACGGGGAAGATATCGTCACGATGGACCTCATCGATAACGTCGAGATTGTCGACGGCGAAGCCCGCGTCGACGTCGTGTTCAACACCCCATTCGCGCCGAGCGAGGTCGAGCTCGGTCGGCGGATCCGCGAGGCCGTCGAAGCGGCCGGCTACGAACCGAAGCTCGCGGCGACGGCCGGGGAGCGCCATGGCTTCGACGAGTCCGTGCTCCCGGAGGTCCGCAACGTGGTCGCCGTCGCGTCCGGGAAAGGCGGGGTCGGCAAGACGACCGTGGCGGCGAACCTGGCCGCCGGACTCGCGGAGAAAGGGGCCCGTGTTGGCATGCTCGATGCCGATATCCACGGCCCGAACGTGCCCCACGCCCTCGGCGTCGAGGAGGAACCGGGCGTGGATCCCCAGACCGACCAGCTGGTCCCGCCCGAGGCCGAGGGGGTGAAGGTCATGAGCATGGCGTTCATGCTCGCGGACCCGGACGACCCCGCGATCATGCGCGGACCGATCGCGAACAAGGTGATGAATCACTTCCTCGAGAACGTCAACTGGGGGCAGCTCGATTACCTCGTCGTCGACCTTCCGCCGGGGACCGGGGATGCCTCGCTCGATCTGCTGCAAACGCTGCCGGTCGCCGGTACGGTCATCGTGACGACTCCCCAGCGGATGTCGCTCGACGATGCCCGCAAGGGGCTGCAGCTGTTCCGCAAGCACGATACCCCGATCATCGGTATCGCCGAGAACATGGGCAGCTTCAAATGTCCCTCCTGTGGCGACGAGCACGACCTCTATGCTGGTCCGGGAGCGAGCGAGATCTGCGAGGACTTCGAGGTCGCCCACCTCGGAACGATCCCGACCCATCCGGACTTCAGCGCGGAGGACGACAGCAGCCCCGTGGTCAATATGGAGGACAGTCCGGTCCGCGAACCGATGGCGGACGTCGTCGATCGCGCGGTGGACAACCTGGGGGCGCTGAACCGCCAGCGGGTGGCCCATCCCGAGGCCATCCCGGCCATGCGCTAAGGGATCATGGTCCGGCGCCGGACGGTCCTCGCGACCGCCTGTCTCATGGGCGTGCCAGGTTGTCTCGGCGACGGCGGCCGGGAGACGAGCGACGACGACGATAGCGGACCCGATTACACCGGCCCGATGGTCGGCGACACCGAACTCCGGCACAACTACCCGGTCGTATTCGAAGACCCGGAATCCGGGGATCGCGTCGTGGAAATCCATTATCACGGTGAAGGGAACGGCGAGTGGCACTTCCAGCCCCTGACTGTCGAGGTTGGCGAAACACGCGAGTTCGCGATCCGGCTGGACGACGCCGAGGCCGATCCGCTCCCGCTCGAAGACGGATACGATCTGGCCCCGCAGGCGTTCGACGAGACGATCGTCGCGCTATCGGTCGATGGCGACCAAATCGTGGTCGAGGGACTCGACGGCGGGGAGACGGAGGTCGCCTTCGATGTGACCGGCCCCGACGGCGGCTCCTGGAGGGCGCCGGCGTTGCGGATCCTCGTCGAGGAGTGAACGAAATCGACTTGTCCCGGACGCCGGAACATGTTGCCATGTCCACCGGCTCGTCAGAGGACGTCGATCCGATCCGCGAGGTCAGGCGACTCCATCTCATGATCGGCGACTGGTTCGCCGGTGTCCGGAACGATCTCGATCCCCTCGAGGGGGCCATGGCGCGTGATTTCACCGCGGTGACGTCCGACGGGGAAATCCACGACGCGTCGGGGTACCTTGAGGCGCTCGCGGCCGAACGGGACACCCTCGATCGACCCCGCATCGAGGTCGAGGAGATCTCCGAACAGCGCTCGATGTATGACCTCTACCAGATCAGCTTCGAGAAGATCATCACGACTGCAGACCGGGAAGAGTGCCGGACGTGCAGCGTGTGGGTGCGCGAGACCAATCGGACCGCCACCGGCCTCCAGCTCCTGCACCTCCACGAGACGACACAGCCTCCGGCCGAGGAAGAGACCGAAGACGACTAGGACGACGCTTCCAGCCGATCGAACGTCGCCGCGACCATGGCCCCCGTTTCGGCGACGATGGCCGCCCATTCCTCCGAATCGGGCGCCAGGTCGACCAGCCGGGCGATGCGCATGATCGAGACGTGATAGACCTCCTGGACGCCCGGCTCGACCTGCCGGACGATCATGTTACAGGGAAAGAGCGCGCCGATATCCGCCGTCTCGTCGAGCGCGCGGTCGGCCATCGCGGGGTTGCACGCCCCCAGCACGTAGTACGGCGACCGATCGGAGCCGACCTTCTGGGCCAGCAGCTCCGAGGGCGAGAACTCGACGGGGACGCCGAAGCCTTCTTCCTCGCAGATCGTCCGGACGTGCTCGATTGCCTCGGCGTGTTCCATCTCGAGGCGCACGACGTGTTCGCCGATATCCTCGGGGCCGATGCGGTCGGGGTCGATGGGTATCTCCATACCTGCGTTGGGGCCGGCCCGGGAGAAAAGCCTGGCTCACACCGGAATCGGAAGCCATGAGAGCGCGCGAACGACCAGCTCCGGAGATATCACCGGTTCGTGGAGCACGAGCCAATCCAGTAGTATCAGGCCGCCGCCGTGAGCGACCGTCGACGGCAGGATGGAGTCGGCATGATAGTCGACAGCGCCGAACAGGACGTCGGTCGGGCCCGACAGCGCGACCTCGATCGGCGGTTTCCCCACGTGCACGAGCGCATACACGATGGGACTGATGAAGACGCACTTGAACCCGATCTCCCGGACGCCGACACAGAGGAGGCCGCGATAATACGTCTCGGCGGCCAGGGCCAGCACCAGGAGGGTGATCGCGTGCGGGACGAACGAACCCAGCGTTGGCGTCACGCCCCACATTGGATAGTACGCCCGGATGGTCGGCAGCGTCGATCCCACGACGTAAAACGGCAGGACGAACGCCGCGAGGACGACGGCGTTCCGGATGGCACCACGGTCGATCCGCCACCCGATGTGCCGGCCGTGGGTGATCCCCAGCGCCAGCGGGCCCACGAGGTAGATCAGCACGTCCCGGAGGACGCGCCAACGCATGCCGCCGCCCGGCCAGAGCGTCCATCCAACGAGCAAGAGCGCCCCGACGAGCAAGGACCGTTGGACCCACCCCAGGCGATCGAGCATGGCGGCCCGGTCAATCGCTCGTGGGGACGGGGCCGTAGCCGATGACATCACGGACCGCAGCAACGAACTCCTGGCGGGTCCCGAAGTACGGCGTCTCGACCTCCTCGACGATGTCCGCGAGCGCCCGGGGGCCCTCGCTCGTGCGGATCGTCGTCTCGCCTTCCTGTTCGAGGACGTCGCTCAGCGAGCGCGGCCAGCTCAACCGGGAGGCCACCCGTCCGATGGGCGCCCCGTCGACGTCGGCCCCCTCGCCGAGCTCCACGGACGGTGCCTCCGCCTCGTCCTCGTCCGCCATGTCCCGTGGTTTTCCTGCCCGGCGATTAGGGTTTTCGGTCGCGCGAAAGGTTTTATCGGGGCCTCATCCTAGTCTCACTCATGTACGTCCGGGACGCGAAAAACCGCGAGGAGGTCTGGTTGCTCGATCACATCGAGGCCATGGGCCTCGACGAGCGCGCGTTCCGGTCCCGCGATTACGTTATCGCGATCGACGAGGAATCCGGCGAGAAGACCGGCTTCGGCCGGATCCGAATCCACCGTGTGGACGACGATGAGATCTGCGAGCTCACCAGCATCGGGGTCCTGGACGGCTGGCGCAATCAAGGCGTCGGGGCCCACGTCGTCGAGCGCCTCCAGGAGTATGCCGGCGACGAGGGGTTCGATACCGTCTACGCGCTCGCGCCCGAACCCGATTACCTCGGCCAGTTCGGCTTCGATGCCATCGACGAGGACGCCCTCCCGCCGACCCTCCAGTCCCGCCTCGAGGCAAAGCGCGAGAGCCACGACGACCCCGTCGTTCCCATGGAACTGCCCACCGGCGAATTCCGGATGGCCCCGCGGCTACGCGAACGGTTCAAACAGGCCGGCAAGCGAGAGCGCGAACCCGACGAGCCGGAAACCGAGGCCGAGGCGGTCGCCGAGGAGCTGGGGATCGACCCCGACGAGGCCACCTACAAGTACGATACGACCGGCGGGCGTCGATAGCGCCCTTAGCAACACTCATAACCGTCTTCCAAAAAGTCCCCTGACATGCCGGAGCGGTACGACGTCGTGATCGCCGGAGCCGGACCTGCGGGCGGTCAGTGTGCCCGGGACGTCGCCGCTCGAGGCCACGACGTCCTCGTCCTCGAAACCGAACCAGAGACGGACTTTCCGCGCCAGTCGAACAAATCGACCGCGGGGACGTTCCCCTCGATGATGGCCTCGTTCAACGTCCCCGATCACGTCGTCCAGCACTTCACGGACGCGGTCGTCCTGGAGTCGCCGAACGACCACTTCACCCAGGAGCAGGCGGGAGCGGTACTCGACTTCGGGACGTTCAAGCAGTGGCTCGTCACTGACGGACGCGACCGGGGCGCCGAGTACCGGTTCGACGCCCGCGTCTCGAAGCCGATCATGGAGGACGGGTCCATCGTGGGCGTGCGCTACAACGGGGACGAGGAGGTTTACGCGGACATCGTGATCGACGCGACGGGACCAAGCGCCCCGCTGGCCCGCGCGCTAGACGTCAGCGATCTGGAGCGGGAGAACCAGGCCATCGGCATCGAATTCGAGTTCGAGGGCGTCGAAACCGACCACCCCGAATTCGGGGACGTGACCGACGCGATGATGTTGCGCCTCGATCACGACCTCGCGCCGGGCGGGTACGCCTGGCTCTTCCATACGGGCGCGGACACGGCCAAGGTCGGGCTTTGTTACATCCAGAACGACGCATACCGACAGAACGTGGACGCGAGCATGACGATCGATGATTACCTCGAGCGGTGGCTCGAAACCGATCCCCGCCTCGGGGACGCGACGCGCATTACGGACAAACAGACCCACCGCGGCTCCGCACACATCCAGGCGCCCGAGCGGATGAGCCGGGAGAACTTCATGGCGATCGGGGACACGGTTCCGACGATCGATCCCCTGTGGGGCGAGGGGATCCACAAGTGCATGAAATCCGGCCGGGCCGCGGCGATCACGGCCGATGCGGCCCTGATGCCCGACGAGCCCGACACCTCCGCCGAATCCATGGCGACCTACGAGAAGCTCTGGCACGACTGGGTGGCGCCGAA
>CAYSMB010000045.1:0-11907 GCA_964432005.1 uncultured Halobacteriales archaeon | reverse complement strand
TGACGCACCCTGGCGTACATGCTCGGCGACGAAATCGTGCCATCGAACGTGGGCACGGGCTATCTCGCCCGGATGGTCCTCCGGCGGACCAAACGCCTGTGCGATACCGTCAGCGTCGACGCGCCGCTCGACGAGCTCGTCGACATGCAGGCCGAGCGCCTCGGATACGACAACCGCGATACGATCCGCGATATGGTCCGCACGGAGGTCGAGAAGTACCGTGAGACGCTCGAACGCGGGGGCCGCCGGGTCCGTGCGACTGCCGAGGAATACGCCGAACGCGACGAACCAATTCCGACCGAAGATCTCATCGAACTGTATGACAGCCACGGCATTCACCCCGACATGGTCGCCGAGATCGCCGGCGAGGTGGGTGCCGAGGTGGAGATCCCCTCCGACTTCTACGCGCGTGTCGCCGAGCGCCACGAGTCCGCCGAGCAACAGGATGACGTGATCCGCGGGACCGATCGCGTCGCTGATCTTCCCGAAACCGAGCGGCTCTACTACGAGGATCAGGAGGCGACGTCGTTCGAGGCCGTCGTGCTCGACGTCTTCGAGCGCGACGAGGGCTACGATGTCGTGCTCGACCAGACGATGTTTTACCCCGAGGGCGGGGGTCAGCCCGCCGACCGGGGCACGCTCGAAACCGAGGACCGGAGCGTTGACGTCGAGGACGTCCAGGAGCGTGAAGGCGTGGTCTTCCACCTGAGCGACGACGATCCGGGGAAGGGCGAGTTCGTCCGGGGGCAGATCGACGCGACCCGACGCCGTCGGCTGATGGCCCATCACACCGCCACGCATATCATCGGACATGCAGCCCGGCAGGTTCTCGGCGATCATGTGCGACAGGCGGGCGCCCAGAAAGGGACCGATCGCGCCCGACTCGACGTGACACACTTCGAACGAATCGATCGCGAAGCGGTCAAGGCGATCGAGCGGACAGCCAACCAGCTCGTTCGGGATAACGTCACCGTCGAGGCCGACTGGCCCCATCGCAACGATGCGGAGACCGAACACGGCTTCGATCTCTATCAGGGCGGAATCCCGCCAGGGGAGTACGTCCGTATTATTTCGATCGACGAGGACGTGCAGGCCTGCGGGGGGACCCACTTGCGTCGCACCGGGGAGATCGGGCTCATCAAGATTACCGCAAGCGAACGCATTCAGGACGGGATCGAGCGGCTGACGTTCGCGGCCGGCGCCGCAGCCGTCGAGGCCATCCAGGAGACCGAAGATCACCTGCTCGAGGCCGCCGAGATCCTCGATGTGACGCCCGCCGCGGTCCCGACGACGGCGGAACGGTTCTTCGAGGAGTGGAAGGACCGCGGCAAGGAGATCGAACGGCTCCAGGAGGAAGTCGCGAGCGCCCGGGCCGCCGTGGCTGATGAAGGTGAAACGGTGGAACTACACGACACCGAGGCCATCGTCCGCCGCGTCGACGGGGACCCCGACGAGCTTCGCGCGCTGGCAAACGCCATCGTGGCGGAGGGGCGGATCGCCGTCCTCGGGAGTGCCGTTGACGGGGCGCAGTTCGTCGTGGCGGTTCCGGATGACGTGCCCGTCCACGCCGGCGATGTCGTCGCGACGCTCGCCGAGCGCGTCGGTGGGGGCGGGGGCGGCCCGCCGGACTTCGCGGAGGGCGGCGGCCCCGATGCGGAGGCCCTCGACGATGCGCTGGCCGCAGCCCCGGAGATCCTTGAGCGCGTGCTCGACGCCTGAGAGGGCATTCGGAACTATTTTTGTCGGCACACGCACATGGCGTGGCCATGCCAGCGATCGAGACGGAGGGACTGAGCCGCCGATTCGGCGACGTCCGCGCCGTCGAAAACCTTGACTTGGAGGTTCCCGAGGGAGCGGTCTATGGATTTCTCGGACCGAACGGGGCGGGCAAGTCGACGACGATCAACGTCCTCCTCGGGTTTACGCGGCCGACGAGCGGGACCGGACGGGTACTCGGTCGCGATATCGTGGAGGATTCGATCGCGATCCGTCAACGCACCGGCGTCCTGCCAGAGGATTTCGGCGTCTACGATCGCCTCACCGCCCGGAAACACCTCCGCTTCGCGATCGCCACGAAGGATGCGGCCGACGATCCCGACGCCATCCTCGAGCGGGTCGGCCTGGTCGAGGCGGCGGATCGTCGTGCCGGAGGCTTCTCGACCGGGATGAAGCAGCGGCTGGCCCTCGGCATGGCCCTGGTCGGAGAACCCGAAGTGCTCATTCTCGACGAGCCGTCGACCGGCCTCGATCCCAACGGCGCCCGCGAAATGCGAGAAATCGTCCGAACGGAGGTCGAACGGGGAGCGACCGTCTTCTTCTCGAGTCATATCATGGAGCAGGTCGAGGCGGTCTGTGACCTCGTCGGGATCATGCGCGACGGCCGACTCGTCGCCGAGGATAGCATCGATGCGCTCAAGGACAGTTTCGACGCGGACGCCCAACTGGTGGTCACGGTCGACGCGATCCCGGACGGTGCGTTGGAGGCACTTGAGTCCCTGGAGAACGTGACAGGGGTTCGCGTCGACGGACACGACATCGTCGCATCACTGAACGCGGATTCTCAGAAGGCCGACGTGGTCCGCGTGCTTGAGGAGGCCGGGGCGACCGTGGAGGACATTACCTCCGAGGATCCCTCACTCGAGGATCTCTTCGCGGCCTTCACCCAGGGCGAACAGGGGGTCCCGGCGCCATGAGCTGGGCGGACATCGCGCGCAAGGACTTCGAGGATGCGATCCGATCGCTGTTGCTCGCGGGGTTGACCGCCCTGCTCGTCCTGCTCGTCGGCGGCCTGTCCGTAATCCCGCTGTTGTTGGCCGACGAGACGCCGACATACGATGCGGCCCTGGGCTTTCTGTTCTCTCCGGTGTCGTTCCTGATCCCGATCATCGGGCTCATCGTGGGCTATCAGGCGATCGTCGGCGAACGGGAATCCGGGACCATTCGGTTCCTCCTCGGCCTCCCGAACTCCCGGCTGGACGTCATCCTCGGCAAGACGATCGGTCGGACGGCGGTGGTGGCGGTCCCGACGACGCTCGGGTTCGTCGCCGGCGCGATCGTCATCCTCGCATTGTACGAGGGATTCTCCGTCCAGGACATGGTCGGGATGTTCGTGTTCTCGCTCCTCATGGGCCTTGTGTACGTCGCGATCGCCATCGGCGTCTCGGCTAGCGTCGCTTCCAGAGCGAAGGCCGTGGGGGCCGTCGTCGGCGTGTACGTGATTTTCGACATGGTCTGGCCGAACATCCCCTTCGCGATCTACTTCGCCCTGGAGCGTCAGCTCCCGGAATTCAATGCGCTCCCACCGTGGTTCGTCTTCGTCGAACGGCTAAGCCCGAGCCAGGCCCTCAACGCGATCGTCGCCGACATCGTCGGGTTCGTCAGCCCGGGCGAACTCGAGATGACGACAGCCGGTCGGATCGCCGGGGAAATTCCCTTTTACGTCGAGACCTGGGTCGCCGGGCTCGTCGTCATCGGCTGGATCGTCGTCCCCCTGGCCGTGGGCTATTATCGCTTCTCGCGGGCGACGATCGGGTAACCGGCCGATTCGCAATCCACTTGTGGCCCCGGCGCCTGGCGCCCGACAGGGTATGGGGATCGTGCGATTGGCGCTGCTGAATGCGTCCGAAGACGACAACACGCCCCGCAATTTCCGGCGGGAACTCGACGGCGAACTCGTCGATTTTGACGTCCGTGCGGGACAGTTGCCGGAGACACTCGATTTCGATGGTTGTGTCGTCACCGGCTCGCGCTCGTCCGTCTACTGGGACGAGGAGTGGCTTCCGCCGGTCCGTGAGTGGATCGCGAGGGCCATCGAACGCGATATGCCCTGCCTGGGGATCTGTTACGGCCATCAACTCCTGGCGGACGTCCTCGGCGGAACGGTGGAGACGATGGGAGAATACGAACTGGGCTATCAAACCGTGCGGCACGACGGCGAATCACGGCTCCTCGATGGGATTGACCGGGAATTTCTCGTCTTTACCTCCCATTCCGACCGGGTCACCGAACTCCCCCCGGGGGCCACCCGGTTTGCGGAAAACGAGTGCGGGATCCATGGCTTCAGATCCGAGAACGTCTACGGGGTCCAGTTCCACCCCGAATACGACCAGCGGACCGCCCAGGAGGTCACCCGAGGCAAAGACATCGACCCGGATCGCAAAGCGGCCATTCTGGACGACATCACGGACGAACGCTACGCGGAAGCCTGTCAGGCAAAGCAGTTATTCGCTAACTTCGTCGACATCGTCGCGACGGCCAAGGCCGGGCAACCGGCGGCCGATTGAGTCGACGCGAATCGCACGATGCAAGAGTTAAGTGTGGCAGCGATCAGGTCTCACGTATGCCGATCGATCCCCAGTTCCACGAGAATCGGGAGGTCGTCGACGAGTGCAACGGGCACGACGTTTGGGGACCCGTCAACGAGCCCGAGGAACTCGGGATCCACGGCACGCACGTCGCGGTGGATTTCGACATCTGCATCGCCGACGGCGCCTGTCTCGAGGACTGTCCCGTCGACGTCTTCGAATGGATCGACACGCCCGGCCACCCCGAAAGCGAGATCAAGGCCGATCCCGCCAAGGAGGCCCAGTGTATCGATTGTATGCTCTGTGTCGACGTCTGTCCCGTCGACGCCATCGACGTCGACGGCACGCGGACGGCCTAGACGCGTAGCCGTTCGTGTGCCTCGACGAGATTCGCGTCGGCACAGGTCGCGACGAATTCTCTGAGGTGCTCCTCGCAGAGCCCGACGCGCACCCCGTCCGAGTCGGCGGCATAGGCCGCCTCCGCATCGCAGTAATGACAGCGCATATCCTCACTTCCCTGCTGCAACCGATTGAACCCTACGCCCCGCTCTCGAGTATCTCGATGAACTGCCGGTACTCGACTTCGCCTAGCCCGGTATCGCCAACGGACATGTCGTGTGCGTCGCTCCCTCCCGTCACGACGAGATCGTGACGCCGGACGAAGCGATCGAGCATCGTTTCGTCGACGCACTTGTCGTACGGGTATCGCCGTTCGATGGCCCCGAGTCTTTGGGCGATGTCGAGCGCGCGTTCGATGTCGTCGTACCGGAGCGGATGGGCCAGCGCCGTTACCGACGCCGCCTCCTCGAGGATTGCCCGCCCATCCGTGAGGCTCGGCACGTCGCGGGCGACGAAGCACGGTCCACCGTCGCCGATGTATCTGTCGAACACGTCCTGCACGGACAACGACGCGTCGGGATGTTCGGCGACCGCCCGCGCAATGTGGGGCCGACCGATTCCAGGTTCGATATCGAACGCGAGGGTGAGGCCGAGCTCGTCCTCCAGGCAGTCACGGATCCGGGCCGCACGGTGCATGCGATCCTGCTGGAGGCGGTCGACGAAATTCTTGATCGGTTCTGATTCACGTAATCCGAAGGCGAGGAGGTCCACACGCCAGCCGTCCTCGCAGGCGACCTTGAGTTCCATCCCGCGAACGACGGTGACGCCCCTGCGCTGGGTGACCGGCGCATGCAGGTCCGGATGGGCGCGGTCGTGGTCCGTGATGGCGATCGCCTCGAGGCCCCGATCGGCGGCGAGATCGATCGCTTGCTCGAGGTCGAGCGAGCCGTCGGAAGCCGTCGTGTGGACGTGGAGGTCGGCGACGACATCCCGGTTCATATGCCCGCGATGGAGATCGGGGCGTTCCCCCGGGTGTACCCCTCGATCGATCCATCGGGCCGGGCCCGGAAGACGATCGCCGGCCGATGGCCGACGTCGGCGGCCGCATCCCGTACTCGTTGCCATTCGGCATCGGTGAACGACGAACAGTCGACGAGCAACGTCACCCCGCCGCCGTGGGCCTCCAGCTGACCGCCGAGTTTCGTATCGACCGTATCCTTGATCGCCGCGACGGCGGTGTCGGCACGACGATCCGTGGGCCGACCGGGCCGGGTCACCTCGACGAGATGGCCCGTCCCCTTCGTTCGGGCCTTGAAGTCGATCGAGTGCCCGGTCGTGACTTCGATTTCCGGCTCGATGTCGTACCCGCTGTCGGTGAGTAGTTTGGCGACGGTGAACTCGCTCATGGCCGCCGCCATGCGGGTAGGATCGAGCTGCGTGCTCGTGCCGAGCTTCCCTGCCATTTCGTGTCGGTACGGGTCCAACGCTCCCGTGGCGAGGAACTGGTCGTAGAACGACAGCGCGTTCTCGAATGTCGTATCCGGGAACCCAGCGGCGTGATCGCGGAAGAAGCGCCTCGAGGTCTCCCGGCCGTCCTTCGAACAGAGTACCGGCAGAAAGAATCGCGCCAGGTTTTCGTACGGCTCGATCCACGGTTCGGCCTCACACAGTTCGGCGAGCATTTCCCGCTCGCCCCACCGGGCGACGGGATCGGGGACCTCCTCGAACCCGTATTTCTCCGTCCGCCAAAGCACCCGCGGGGTTTCGGTGTTGCCGAGCCAGTATCCCGAATGATCGTCCCAGGCGAACAGCGCCGTATCCCCGTTCTCCATGTCGAAACGCACGGCTTCGTAGTCGTCGTCGAGCGCGTACCACGGCGTCGACATCTCGGCACCCATATTCTCGTCAAGGGAGCTAAGAAGGTCGCTGCGTACGCGATTCCGTGTCCACCGCTCCGTGGATACACGAAAGCGGAGGGGTTGTGCCATGTCGTCGCTGGGGCCTGTGGCCGTTTGACCGTTCCGCCATGCGGCTGTCGGGTGTGAACAACCGTCACAATTATAGTTGTGTCCGCCATACGTGTCATTGGTCACCATGTCAATGGGTGCCTATGACGAAGACGAGCACGAACGCCGCGAGATGAAAAGCAACACCGTCGATGCCGATTTCGACGGGGCGCGGCCGGAATATCGCGGCGAAATCGAGTACAACGAAGGGGAGTCGGCCGAGGCGCTCCTCGATCAGTTCAAGGAACTGCAGTCCTAACGGCTGTTTTCCGAACCTCGTCCGCGAGCGCGTCGCACCGTTGAATGACCGGGTAGCAACTTCGATCCTTTAAGGAGTAGCCTTGCGTGGTCCCTCCATGGGCCGTCGAAGGTGTGATCGCTGCGGGGATGCCGTGAAGATCGGCGGGGGCATCGCCGCGATCTGGTCGTTCGAACCCGAACCCACCGGCGGCATGACCCTGGAGTTCGAGGACGGGACCGAGCACTTCCTCTGTTTTGACTGCATCGAGCAGCTCCCGGATCACCCGTCGGCGGCTGACGTCGACGCCGTCGAGTAATTTTCGGGCCGCGTCGATCACCAGGGCCCCGATAGTGCGGCGTAGGCGAGCATCGAGAACGCCATCAGCCCGACGAGGAACAGGGCGATCAGCTGCTGGCGATCCATATCGACGGACGAGCGTCCGGCCCGTTAACCGTTCCGATGGTGCGCATCGACGACGACGTGGTCCATCCCCGGGCTATGGGTTTTGACGACGCGTCGTCCGACGATCTCGAAGGTTTCACCGGTGGCCTCCAGGGCGTCGATCGCCCGGTCGAACGGCGCCGCATTCGGCCCGATATCGTGGAGATGGATGCGCCCCCCTGGGCGAAGCGCCCGGACGGCGGCCTCGAGGTACTCGCGAGCGTCGAAGTACCCCATCACGATACGATCCGCGTTGACGGAGACATCCCGACAGTCTGCCCGATACGCGTCCACACGGTCGCTCACGGCGTTGAGTTCGGCGTTCTCGAGAAGAAATCGAAACGCCGTCGGATTCCGTTCGACCGCGACCACGTTGGCGCCCGCCCGCGCCATCGGGAGCGTGAAGTAGCCCAGTCCGGCGAACATATCAAATACCCGCTCGTCCGATCCGACGCGTTCGCCCATGCGGACTCGCTCGGCCTTGTTGCCCGGGGAGAACATGACCTGGGCGAGATCCATCGCGTACGCAGTGCCGTGTTCGTGATGGATGGTTTCGGTATCCCCAGCCCCGGCGATCACGCGGACGTCGGGTTCCCGATGTTCGCCGGCGATGCCTTCGTGTCCGAGCACGGTGTCGGCGTCACGGTGGAGATCAAGCAGCGCCTCCCCGACCTCCGCTTCCCGGGGACAGTTCTCGAATCGCGCTCGGACGACTGTCCCCAGGACCGCCCAGGACCTCGGCGCCCGCTTGCGTTCCTCGGCGGAAAATCCCCGGGCCCGCAACCGATCGTCGAGGTCGCGAATGCGGTAATCGGGCGATTCGTCTTCCTGTACGTCTCGTACGTCCGTCTCGCTCGGTGAACACTCGATGGGGATTGCGAGGGTGTCCGCGTCGAAGCTCCGGATACGGCGGTCACGATCGTAAACGCCCTCGGCTTTCAGCGAGTGAATGGCGCCATCGGCCGAGTTCTTGCCGACGATCGCGATGAGTGGCGGACCGCTCATGCCTGGAGCTCCTGGACGATCGCTTTCGGTATTGCGTGCAATCCAAGCGACGTCTTCAGGACCGGTACGGTGTCCTGATCAACCGAAAGGTCCGCCGGCCGGGGAATGGTGACCGACGCGGCGGTCTCGGGGTCTAACACCTGGATCGCCCGATCGTCCTCGACGGTCACGAGCGTCGTCTCGGTCACGTCTCCGATCGAACCGATGTGCTTGGCCCGTTCGACGTCCGCCTCCTCGATCGTCACATCCTCGCCCCCGGCGAGTCCCCGCCCCCGGACGTCACCCAACACCAGGATCGGTCGACCGTCGTCGAGCTCGATCACGTCACCGGGGCGGAATTTCGGGAGGCGGACGGCGAAGGCGACCCGGTAGACCCCTTCGCCCTCAGCATCCTCGGTAACCAGGGTTTCCGAGCTCTCGACCGTTCCACCGAGTTCGGCGCGAATCCGACGGGCGATCCGTCGGGCGAGATTGTTCTTGGAAACCCGAATATCCGTTCCGTCGGGCTGTTCGATGACTTCACTGACGAACGCCGCTCGGTCATCTCCCGCTTCGGCAATCTGGTGGGCGATCGCGACGGCTCGATCGGTTTCCTCACCGGTCGGCGGCCGATCGGCGGCCCGGATCTGAACCGTCCCGGCAAAGTAATCCCCCGCCATCCGACCGCATCGCGAACACGTCTCCCGGGCGATATGCGCCGAGACCGACGCCTCCTCGACGATCGGCCGATCGCCCACGATTGCCGTGACGGTCACCTGCAAGTCGAGCTCATTGGGCCCCCGCTGATGGGGATCGACCGTCCAGCTCACGTCGCTGGCATCCCGGTGAATCCCGATCCGATCCGCGAGCGCGTCGATTGCGACGTCCGTATAATCCCGCTCATCAGCCTCACGCCACTCGCCGTCCTCCTTGATCGCGCCACATTGCGTACATATCGTCACTTCCACCTGATCGGGGACGGAGAGGAGTTCGATCGCATCAGCGTAACATTCCGAACAGAGCCGGGCCTCCGCGGCCCCACGGCGGTCGGGGGGCGAAAATCCCCTTCCCTCGATGGGGCTTCCACAGCGCGGACAGAACTGCCCGGACCCACTCATCGGCGCCTAGGTACCCGGTTGGCGCGGTTAAACAACACGCTCGAGACCGTGAACGCTTTCTGTGCTTCCGACTTTCCCTTACGTATGCAATGGAAAGCAGACTGGGGCTTGCGATCCCGGATGGCCCTGACTATGTTTCTGCTCTTCGGCCTCTATATCGTCTTTATCGGGGCGCTCGTCACGCTCTTCGACGCGGGGATTTTCCCGATCCTCGTGATGGTGGGACTGTTTTCCTTCGTGCAGTATTGGGCGAGTGACAAGCTTGCCCTGCGGAGCATGGGGGCAAAACAGGCCGATGAATCGGAGTATCCGGAATTGCACGACATGGTCACCCGCCTCTCCCGGCAGGCCGATCTCCCCAAACCCGACGTCGCGGTCGCGGAAAGCGACGTTCCGAACGCATTTGCGACCGGCCGGAACCAAAAGAACGCGACGGTTGCCGTGACGACCGGTCTCCTCCGCACGTTGGACGCCGACGAGCTTGAGGGCGTGCTCGCGCACGAACTCGCGCACATCAAAAACCGGGACGTGATGGTGATGACGATCGCGTCGTTCCTCGCGTCGGTCGCGTTCATCATCGTCCGGTGGGGCTGGCTGTTCGGGGGCAACAATCGCAACGCGGCGCCGGTCTGGGTAGCGATCGTGGTCTCGCTGGTCGTCTGGGTCGTCAGCTTCTTCCTGATGCGGGCGCTCTCGCGATACCGCGAGTACAGCGCTGATCGCGGGGCCGCCGCGATCACCGGCAATCCATCCGCCCTCGCCTCCGCGCTGATGAAGATCAGCGGACGCATGGACAAGGTCCCCAAGGAGGACCTCCGCGACCAGGCCGAGATGAACGCGTTCTTCATCATCCCGATCAAGTCCGGCCTGATCGGGCGGCTGGCGCGCACCCATCCCCCGACGGAAGCGCGCATCGAACGGCTCCAGGAACTGGAACGTCAGAGCGAGACGGCCTGACCGATCCGACCGTTTAATCCACCCAGCGGCGAAGGTGCCCCCAATGGGCCTGCTCGATCGCCTGCGGAGTGTCCTCGGTACCACAGCCGAGACCACCGCCGCGCGTGACGCCGACCCGGACGATCTCTTCGGGATGAGCACGGCCTATCTCACGATGGAGGCGGATCTCGGATACGACCACGTCGACGAGGCGGCCCTGTGTTTTTCCTCGTTCGATAGCACCGACTTCGAGGAAACAGTCGAGGACGTCCGCGATATCCTGGCCGCCGGGGAGGACGAAACCGGCACCGTTGCGGACGTCAGGACCGACGAGCACGGATACCAGTGGGTGGTCCTGGAGGACGACGATCCCGAGGATCTCGTGACGAGCGTCCACTTCGCCGCGGACACGTTCGTCGAGAACGGCTTCGGTTCCCGGCTGCTCGCCGCGGTATTTGGCTTCGAAAAGGCGGGCGATCCCGTCTATTGGATCTATTCGTTCCGCCGAGGATCGTACTATCCGTTCGCGCCGCGGGCGAATCGCGAGCGGGAGTCGAGCGTCGAGTTCAAGCTCCAGAGCGTGCTCGATGGCGAGTTGACGATCGAGGAGGACACCGAGTATTGGTACCCCCTCTGGCCGTCCCGCTCGGGCACCCACCCGTGGGAATAACCACTTTCACCTACCTGTAAACGAGTGTTTATAAGGAAATCCGGACAAGGAAGGGTATGGCCACGAACGCGGATCTCGAGTCGCTACCGGGCGTCGGACCAGCGACCGCCGAAAAGCTCAGCGAGAGCGGCTTCGATTCGTTCCAGTCACTCGCCGTTGCGGGTCCCGCAGAACTCTCCGCCTCCGCGGATATCGGCGAAAGTACCGCCGCCGACATCGTCCAGGCGGCCCGCGAGGAGGCCGACATCGGCGACTTCGAAACCGGCACGGACGTCCTCGAGCGCCGCGAACAGATCGGCAAGCTCAGCTGGCAGGTCGAGGACGTCGACGACCTGCTCGGGGGCGGGGTCGAGACGCAGTCGATCACGGAGGTCTACGGGGAGTTCGGGTCGGGCAAGTCACAAGTGACCCACCAGCTCGCCGTCAACGTCCAGCTCCCAAAGGAGGTCGGCGGTCTCCACGGTAGCGCCATCTTCATCGATTCGGAGGACACGTTCCGACCGGAACGGATCGAGGACATGGTTCGTGGCCTGCCTGAGGAAGCGCTCGAGGCCACGCTCGAGGACCGCGGCATCGACGGCGGCCCGGATGACGAGGACGCCATGGAGGCGCTCGTCTCGGACGTCCTCGAGAAGATCCACGTCGCGAAGGGGTTCAACAGCAACCACCAGATCCTGCTGGCCGAGAAGGCCCAGGATCTCGCGGCCGAACACGAGGAGTCGGATTTCCCCGTGCGCATGATCGCCGTCGACTCGCTGACCGCCCATTTCCGAGCCGAATACGTGGGGCGGGGCCAGCTCGCCGAACGACAGCAGAAGCTCAACAAGCATCTCCACGACCTCATGCGGCTGGGGGACCTCTATAACAC
>CAYSMB010000044.1:0-11927 GCA_964432005.1 uncultured Halobacteriales archaeon | reverse complement strand
GATGACGGCGTTCCAGCGTTACGCCGTGAGGTCCGGGCCGCCCGGCATCTCGGCCTGCCGGCGACGTTCGTCGAGGACGTCCCGGCACCCGTACAAGCGGCCGGCGCGGTGCGCTTTGACGATCAGGCCCAGTTCCATCCCCGGGCTTATCTCCGCGGGCTCGCGGAGGCGATCGCGGCGGGCGGCGGCGGGATCTTCGAAGCGACCCGTGCGAGAGGCCTCTCGCCCGGCGACCCATGTCGAATCGCGACGAGTCAGGGGACCGTCCGTGCTGATCGCGTGGTGATGGCGACCCTGTTCCCGTTTTCCGACCGTGCAGGGTTTTTCGCCCGCATGCATGCCTCGCGCGCCTACCTGCTCGCGGCCAGAGTGGACAGCGACATTCCCCACGGGATGTTCCTCAGTACCGACGATCCGCCGGCGACATTTCGTGGGTACGAACGCGATGGTGAACGATACCTGATCGCCGGCGGCCAGAGCCACAAACCAGGGGACGAACGGGTACCGACCTCGGAACGGTACCGGCGGTGCGAGCGGTTCGCCCGACGACACTTCCCGATCGATTCGATCGAATATCGCTGGTCCGCACACGATTACGTGCCGGTCGATGGGGTACCGTTTATCGGCTCCCTGGGCCGGCTCTCGCGGAATACGTACGTCGCCACGGGATTCGCGAAATGGGGGATGACCGGCGGCGTCGCCGCCGGCCGAATCATCGCCGAACAGATCAGCGATGGTGAAAGCCCATGGGAGGCGGTCTTCGACCCGTTCCGGGTGTCCGGACGGGACCTCCCGTCGCTGGTCAGCGAAAACGTGGATGTCGCCGGTCGTTGGGTCACCAATCGAGTCGACGCGCTTCTGGATGACGCAACGACCGAGGGGGTCCTTCCGGCCGTCGGGGAGGGAACCGTGTTCCGACACCGGGGTCGTCCGGTGGCGGTCCACCGCGACGAGACGGGGGAGTTACACGCCCGTTCGGCTGTCTGTCCGCATATGTACTGCGTCGTCGAGTGGAACGACGCCGAACGGACCTGGGACTGCCCGTGTCACGGGTCCAGGTTCGACATCGACGGGCGGGTACGCTATGGACCGGCTACCGTCGACCTCCCGGAGACGAATCTCCCGGACGCGCCGGGAGATGGATGATCAATACGGCCCGCGTAACGGCCGCTCGGACGGATATTAGTGACCATAACCAAGAGTCACATCACTCCAGATGCAGCCAGGATGCTCGAAGGCACCTCGATCGGACAACGTCGTGAGGAACAGGCAAGCGAGGTCGCGGGCGATACCGCCGCTGATCCCGCCGTGGCCGCGGCCGGCCTCTCGGTGGCGCTGTCCTGGTATTTCTTCTTCGTCCGGGGGGACATCCATCGCGGGCTCTTCGTCGGACTGTGGCCGCCGACCATCCTCGCGTTCGCGAGTTACTTCAACCAGACCCGGATGTCCAACAAGGTCGAGTCGCTCGTCCAGCGGGGACCGATCAACGTCGTCGAGACGATCGAAGACATGATGCGCAGTCGGTAATCGCGGGTTCGAGGGGTTCCCGGGAGCGAACGTTGATACTCTCGGGCGTGAATGCCCGTGGCATGGCGACACAATCGCAAGCGCCGGTGTTTGATCCCGCCGAATACCGGGTGATCGACTGCGATTATCACCAGATGGATTCCTTTGCCGAAATTGCCGACTACATGCCGGAGCCGTGGCGGACGAAGTTCAAACGATCCGGGTGGGAGGATTCGGGAGTCAATCAGGCGCTCGCGTCGTTTTTTCCCTCCTCGACCGGCGATCGCTTCGCCTACGGGAAGATCCAGCGCGAACACTCCTCGTATCCGTTCGAGACCGAAGAACCCGAACAGATCCGCGAGGCCAGGGCCGAGCTCGGGATCGATACCACGATCCTCATCTCGCATCTCGTGCTGGCCTCCGGCGGGATCTCTGCGGACGACGAGCGGGAGGCAGCATTCGCGAAAGGCTACATCGAACACGTGCTCGCCGAGGATGTCGTGGATCCGGACGACGGCCTCCACGCCCTCGCGCCGATCCCGTACTACGACATCGATCACGCGCTCGACGTTCTTGACCGTATCGAGGACGAGGAGGCCTTCGTCGGCGGTTGTTTCATCACCGCGGGCGCCGTGCCGCCCCTGGGCAACCGCAAGTACGACCCCATCTACGAGCGCATGGAGGCGATGGATCTCCCCGTCGTCTATCACACGGGCGGGTCGGGCTTGGACGAATACCTCAGTGCCGGATATCAGGAGATGGTCGAAACGCACACGCTCGGATTTCTCCAGGCAAACATGGCCCAGCAGGTCAGCGTCACCTGCCAAGGCGTCCCCGTGAAGTTCCCCGATCTCGATATCGTGTTCATGGAATCGGGCGTGGCCTACGTGCCGGGCCTGATGGCGCGCCTCGACGAGGAGTACCTGAAACGTCCCGAGGAAGCCCCGCTATTGGACAAGCGACCGAGCGAGTACATCACGGATTATTACTTCGGCACGCAGCCACTCGAAGTGTCCGCGGCACCGGAATTCCTCGAGAACTGCATGCGCACGATCGGGACGGATCAACTCGTCTACGCCTCCGATTACCCGCACTGGGATTACGACTCGCCGCGGATCATTACGGAACTCCCGTTCCTATCCAACGAAGAGCGTGCACAGATCCTCGGTGACAACGCGGCCGAGGTGTTTGACCTATGAGCGGGGAGAGCCGGATCCCCGTCGCCCCGGCCGCGGAGTTCGAGGAGGGCGGGCACCGGCTGGTAGACGTCGATGGCGTAGAGGTGGGCGTCCTCAACGTCGATGGCGAATACTACGCGCTCCGGAACGAGTGCCCTCACGACGGGGGACCAGTATGCACCGGAGCCATCCATGACGAGCTCGTCGGCGAGTTCCAGGCACCCGGCAAGCGCGTCGAGCAGACTTACGACGACACGCCCATCGTCGCGTGCCCGTGGCATGGCTGGCCGTTCCGCCTTGAAACCGGCGAACACATCGGCGACTCGTCGATCCGCGTGCCGGTCTACGACGTGGTCGTCGATGATGGCACGGTGTACATCGACCGCTGAGGACGCACGACAGCTTTATCGGCTGCTCGTCGGGACCGTTTGCCATGAGCCAGGCGGCCCCGTTCCTCGACGATCTTGCTCTCGATCCCGACCAGATCGATCGCACGGCGGCCGGACGCGAGCAGTATGCGACCGATTACGGCACCCCCGAACACGCCGGGCAACCCCCGGATGTGGTCGTGACGGCCCGCTCGACGGATGACGTCGCGGCCGTCCTGGCGGCCGCCAACGAGCGCGGCGTCCCTGTCACGCCGTATGCCGCCGGGACGAGTACCGAAGGACATGCCGTCGCCCATCATGGCGGCGTCACACTCGACATGACGGCGATGGACGAAATCGTAGACCTCCGACCGGAGGACCTCCAGATCGACGTCCAGGCCGGCGTCATCGGGAGCGCGGTCAACGAGGCTGCCGCCGAGGCCGGCCTGTTCTTTCCACCACTGCCCTCCTCGGGGGACATCTCGACGATCGGTGGGATGATCGCCACCGACGCCAGCGGCATGCAGACGGTCAAATACGGGGAGGTCCGCGAGTGGCTCCGTGAGCTCGAGATCGTCCTGGCCGACGGGTCGGTGATTAGGCCCGGAAGTCGAGCCCGCAAGACTTCGAGCGGGTATAACCTAAAGGAGCTCGTCGTCGGGAGCGAAGGGACCCTCGGCGTCGTCACGCAGGCGACGCTCGCGTTGGCTGGCCGACCGGCCGAGATCTGGGGCGGTCGCGCGGAGTTTCCATCGACCGCCGCCGCGGCCGATGCCGTGGCGGATGCGATCGGGGCGGGCGTGGACCTGGCCACCGTCGAACTGATGGATCCGCTCAGCATCCGGATCGCCAACGCCTACCGCGACGCGGGCGTCCCGGAGGCGCCCATGGTCTTCTTCGAGATTCACGCCAACAACGGGATCGAGGCGGAGGTGGAATTCTGCCGATCCGTGTTCGACGCCCACGGGATGGAGACCTTCGAGGTGGCTGACGATCGAAGCGAGTTCGACGCGCTGTGGGAGTCCCGCCGCGAGATCGGGCACGCGTTGCCCGCGTACCAATCGAACCTGGAAATGCTGACGGTCGGGGATGTGGCCGTCCCGATCAGCGCGTATCCCGAAATGATCGACTTCGCGCATGAGATTGCTGCCACGCACGATCTGTTGATCCCGTGTTTCGGTCACGCCGGCGATGGGAACGTCCACTACACGATCCTCGTCGATCGGGAGGACGAGGAACACCTGCGACGCGGGCGGGAGGCAGCCGAACAGATCGTCGAGAAAGCCATCGCGATCGGCGGGACGGCGACGGCCGAACACGGCATCGGGGCGCGGAAACGTCAGTACCTCGCAGTCGAACACGGCGACCGACAAGTCGAGCTCATGCAGGCGATCAAGGACGTATTCGATCCAAACGGCATCCTCAACCCCGGCTCCGCCCTGCCGGGCCGCTAGATCGCCTCGAGGTCCGGAAGGACCCCGTCGGCGAACAGCTCCATGTTTTTTCGCGTCAGCTCGTCCGGAAGGGTGCCGAACTGAAGGAGTGCGATCAGCGTGCCGAATCCGTCGGTGGCTTCGTACTGGCGCTCGATCTCCGCGGTGACGTAGCTCGGATCGCCGACGATAATCTCCCCGCTCTCCTGGAGTTCATCGAAATCCGCCCGGAGCCATTGCTCGCCGTAGTCGGGCACCATGTCCTCCATGACCGCTCGATACTGGTCGGCGTGCCGTTCCTCGTATGCCTCGTCGCCGACGCGCTGGACCGCGGCGGTCCGGAACGCCGAGGTCAACAGGTTCCGGTAGAAAAACTCCACGTGTTCCTCGGCCTCCTCCCGGGCCCGCTCCATCGATTCGGCGACATACACCAGGCGGGCCGCCTCGAACTTGTCGACGCTTGGCGACCAGTCGTGTTCCGCGGCGATCGATCGATACAGCTCGAAGGTGTCGACCATCGATGTCGTCGAACAGAATACCCTGGCCGTGGGCACCGATTCTTCGACGGCCATCCGGATCGAGGCCTCGCTGCTCCCGGGGAGTCGGAGCGGCGGGTGGGGATCCTGGAGCGGTCGCGGCCAGATGAAGACGTCCTCGTATTCGTAGAATTCTCCCGAGAAATCGAAGGGGTCGGGTTCGGTCCAGGCCCGGACGATGAGCTCCCAGGCCTCTTCGAACCGCCCCCGTGACTCCGCCCGGTCGATGCCGTACGCCTCGTACTCGTTCGGGAGGCCACGCACGAAGCCGCTCACGAGCCGGCCGTCGGCCAGGTTGTCCGCCATCGCCAGCTCCTCGGCGAGCCGAACCGGATTGTCCCGGAGGGGAAGGATGTTCCCGTAGAGGGCGATGTCGACGGTCGAGGTTTGCCCGGCGATATCCGTTGCCAAGAGGTTCGGGGCGGGAATCAGGCCGAAGGCCCGGTAGTGATGTTCGTTAAAGGCAACCCCGTCGTAGCCGAGTTCCTCGGCGTAGACGAGCTGGGAGACGTACGTCTCATAGAGGGATGATCCGACATCGGGGTCGAAGCGATCGGCAGTGAGGGGCACGGCGACGGGGTCGCGCGAGTCCTGGTAGGGCATCAGGTGAAAGAAGTAAACGTCCATGACAGGAGGCTGCGAGCCCCGAGACATAGTTGCTGTGCCCATCGCCGGAACGATAACGGTAACACCCCGGGCGCGCGTGGGTCCTGCAGGATGACCCGGTCGCGGGATTGGGGCCTCGTCGCCGTCGGGACGGTCTCGTATACGTGTCTCACGTTCATCTGGTTCTCGCTCGCGGCGTTTCTCACCCCGCTTACCGCAGAGGTCGGACTCACCGGGACCCAGGCGGGGATCCTGGTCGGCACCGTGCCGCTGACCTACATCCCGCTCGCGCTGGTGACCGGGCTCGCGGTCGACCGCTTCGGACCCGGCCGCACGATCGGCGTGGGGGTGCTCGCGTATGGAACCGGACAACTCGGACGGAGCGCGGTGGCCTCCTTTCCATCGCTGTTCGCGTGTACCGTCCTGATCGGCGTCGGGGCGACGACGATTACATTTGGGCTGCCCAAACTGGTCGCGATTCGGTTTGCACCCGACCGGACCGGGGCGCCTTCGTCGCTGTACCTGCTTGGCGCGTCGGCCGGGACGGCGTCGGTCTTCGCCGTCGGTCGGCCGCTCCTTGGCCCCTGGCTTGGCGGCTGGCGGGGAGTGTTCTTCTGGAGCGGACTCGTGGCGAGCGCCTACGGCCTCTGTTGGCTCGGCCTCGTCCTCGTGCTGGGCGTCGACGATGCGGTCGGCAACGATGATCCGACCGCCGCCGGCGCGATGCTGGACGACCTGCGGGCCGTATTAACTCATCGTGAACTGCAGTTGATCGTCGTGATCGGAACGATGTACCTCCTGCTCGCCCACGGCCTCCAAGGCTGGCTCCCTACCCTGCTCGAGAGTCGAGGCGTCAGCGCCGATCGGGCGGGCCGGGTGACGAGCCTCCTCGTCGTGGCCTTGGCGACCGGGACCCTATCGATCCCGGTGGTCGCCGATCGATTCCGGGCGCGGCGTGGGGCGTTGATCGCCTGTGGCGGCGTCGTGACCGCCGGCGTCGGGCTCCTGATCGCGACCGATGTCGGCTGGCCCGTCCTGGCGGCGGTGCTCGTGGCCGGCATCGGCATCGGCGGGATCTCCCCGTTGCTCCGGGCGATTCCGCCAGCGCTCGAGGGGCTGGGAACCCGATTGACGGGTACGGCGGTGGCGTTTATCTTCGCGGTCGGCGAAATCGGCGGCTTTCTCGGGCCCTTCATCATCGGATCGCTCCGGGATATCACCGGAAGTTTCCTGCCCGGACTTGGCGTGCTGGCCGCCGGTGGCGTGGTGATCGTGCTTGCGGCGTCCCGGCTCGCCGAATTATGATCCGCGGTGGATCCTCCACGCTTTAGTGCCAACCGGCGAGTCAGACGCCATGGAGTACACCACGCTCGGCGATACCGGACTGACGGTCAGCCGGATCTGCCTGGGCTGTATGAGCTTCGGGTCGAGCGACTGGCGGGAGTGGGTGCTCGACGAGGAGGATGCCCGTCCGATCATCGAGCGGGCCCTCGAACTCGGCGTCACGTTCTTCGATACCGCGAACGCGTATTCGATGGGCGAGTCCGAACGGGTCGTCGGCAATGTCCTCGGCGAGCATGACCGCGACGAACTCGTCGTCGCCACGAAGACACACCCCGCGTGGTCACCCGAAGCGTATAGCCCCGAAGGTGGCGGGGGACTCTCGCGGAAGGCCATCGAGCAGGACCTCCGGGGGAGTCTCGAACGACTCGACATGGAAACGATCGATCTCTATCAGACCCACCGCTGGGATTATGCGACCCCGATCGCCGAAACGCTCGGTGCCCTCGACGACGCCGTCCGGCGCAACCAGGTCCGATACATCGGGACGTCCTCGCAGTGGACCCACCAGTTCGCCAAGGCCCTACACACCAGCGACCGTCGCGGCCTCGAACGGTTCGTCACGATGCAGAATCACTACAACCTGGTCTATCGCGAGGAGGAACGCGAAATGTTGCCGTTCTGCGAGCGCGAAGGCGTCGGGGTCATCCCCTGGAGCCCGCTGGCGAGGGGATACCTCGCCCGGCCGGACGAGGCCGCCGATCGGACGACGCGGGGCGAGCAGGAGGGCGAGGGCATGTTCGCGGACATTCGATCCACCTACCGGGTCAACGGTGGCGTTGAGATCAACGCGCGGGTCGAGGAACTCGCCGACGAATACGGCGTGACGATGGCCCAGATCTCCCTCGCGTGGCTACTGCATCAGGACCACGTCGACGCACCCATCGTCGGCACGACGAGCATCGAGCACCTCGAGGATGCCGTCGAAGCGGTCGAGATTGATCTCTCGCACAGCGATCTCGAGTATCTCGAGGAACCGTACGAACCGGTCGCCGTCGCCGGCCACGACTGAATCGACCGTTACTGCTGGGAGCGGATGTTGGTCCGCTCGTCGTCCTCGATGAGCCGGGCGATGATGAAGAGGTTCATGATGAGAAACCACAGGAGCGCACCCGGCACCACGACCCACCACCACGCCGAGGTATAGGCCGCCTGATTGTACGCGTCCCGGAGCATCTGCCCCCAGCTGATGACGTTCGGATCCCCGAGCGCCAAGAAGCTCAGACCGGCCTCAAGCAGAATCGCCCAAGTCGCCCCGAAGACGAAGTACACCGCGACGAGCGGCAGGAGATTCGGGAGGATCTGGAAGTACATGATCTTGGCGTCGTTCGATCCGCCCGCCCGGGCGGCCTTCACGAACACCCGATACTACAGCGACATCGTCTACGAGCCAGTCACGCGTGCGATGGTCGTCCAGAGCAGGATCACGATGACCAGCACGATCACCCACGTCCCCTGGCCGACCATCGCGGCGACGACGATGGCGAACGGATACAGCGGCAGCCCGTAGAGCAGGTCCGCCAGCGTCATCGGGATCGTGTCGGCCCAGCCCCCGTAGTACCCCGCGATCAGGCCGATATTGACCCCGACGAAGACCACCGTCGCGCCGGCGGCAAGGCCGACGAGGACGGAGGTGCGAAACGAGATCACGGCCTGGGAGAGGACGTCGTGGCCCAGCGACGTGGTTCCGAAGGGAAACTCCAAGCTCGGGGCCGTGCTGCGGGCCACGCCGCCATCGGCCGTCCGTTGGGTCACGAACGGCTCCCGGAGCGGGAGGTACGGCGCCAGGACCGCGATCGCGACGTATAGCAACAGGATGGTCCCCGAGATCCGTCCGAGCCGGCTCGACAAGACCGGGTCCAGGGCGTTGCGCAATTCCTTGTAGACGGCGCGACTCCGCCGCCAGGCCTGCCGCCCGACGGTTCGGCTAGCCACTGGGCTCACCTCCGAGGCTGATCCGCGGATCCAGGTACGAGTACGCGAGATCCGCCAGCAGGTTGCCGGTCACGACGCCCCAGGCGATCAGGAAGAACGCCCCCTGGGCGACGGGATAGTCCCGGCGGCTGACCGAGCTGACGAGTTCGCGCCCGATCCCCGGCCAGCTGAAGACCACCTCGATGAGGATGAGCCCGCCCGTCATGGCGACGATCATGATCGGGAGGTAAGTGACCAGCGGCAGCAAGTTGTTCCGCGCCGCAAAGGCCTGGACGTCGTCCTCGTCGAAGCCCTTGAGGCGATGAAACCGGACGTACTCGGCCTCCTTGTCGCCCATGATCATGCCGCGCATCAACAGGAACGGTTCGGAGAGATAGTGCAGCGTGAGCGTCACCAGCGGCAACAGCAGGTACTTGAAAAAGCCGGGGTCAGTGACGGTGGCGACAAAGCCCGTATCCTCGCGCTGGATCGGCCCCATGCCGCCGCTGGGGAGCCATCGCAGGCGCGCGGCAAAGATCATCAAGAGCATCATTCCCAAAACGAAGTGCGGGACCGCCCGCAACGTGACGATACTGAACGACAGGAAGGTCTCCCGTTCCTCCCCGCGACGCCAGCCGGCGTACGACCCGATGACGAAGGCCCCGAGCGTAATCAACAATAGCGACGGGACCACGAGCACCAGCGAGTTCAGGAGCCGATCCCAGATGATGCCGCCGACGGGCTCGCTGTGGGTAAACGAGGTCCCGAAGTCGCCCTGGACGAAGTTCACGATGTAGAGGACGTACTGTTCGTGGATGGGCCGATCCAGGCCGAAGCTCGCCCGGATGCGTTCGAGGGTCGCCGGATCGAAGTCCCCGTTGAGCATCGTCACCGTCGGATCCCCGGGGACCAGGCGGAACAGCAGGAAGGCAACCGTCAATACCGCCCAGAGGGTTCCCACGTACCGGGCCACTCGCTTGATGATGTATCCCTTCATGCGATCACCTCCGCGGTCTCGGCCCGCCCTGGGCGACAACTCCCCGTCATTGCATCACCTCGTCGTGATGGAGGAAACAGGCGACATCCCGACCGTCGACGGCCGCGAGGGCCGGTGGGTTCTCCGTACACGGTTCGAACCGGTCCGGACAGATCGGATGGAACCGACAGCCATCCACGGCGGCGGGATCGAACTCCTCCCCGGCGCTTTCCAGGGCGAGCCGCTTTCGATCGGCCGAGGGATCGGGGACGCTATCGACGAGAAGTCGCGCGTAGGGATGCAGGGGATTCTGGAAGACCTCCATGGCCTCGCCCTCCTCGACGATCCGCCCCTTGTACATGACGCCGATACGGTCGGAGACGATCTGGACGATCGCCAGGTTATGCGAGATGAACAGCATCGCGAAGCCCAGTTTTTCCTGCAGTCGATTGAGGAGCTTCAACAGGGCCGACTGGGTGGACAGATCGAGCATCGACACCGGTTCGTCGGCCACGATCAGATCGGGTTCGAGAATCAGGGCTCGAGCGATGTTGACCCGCTGGCGCTCGCCGCCGCTGAGTTGGTCGGGCTGAGCGTGGAGAAACTCCTCGGGCGGGCGAAGGCCGACATCGTGTAACATTTCCAGTGCCCGTTCCTCGAGTTCGGCCCGGCTGTAATCGTAGAAATTCTTTAGCGGATCGACGACCGTCTGGAACACGGAGTGGCGCGGGTTGAGACATTCGTAGGGATCCTGAAAGATGAGCTGAGCGTGTTTGCGAAAGTTCCGCAGCTCCCCCTTCGAGAAGTCGTTGACCCGCTCGCCGCGGTAGTAGATCTCCCCGGCGGTCGGCTCCTGGAGCCGCAACAAGGTTTCGCCCAGCGTCGACTTCCCCGATCCGGATTCACCGACTAGACCGTACACCTCGCCCGGGTCGATCGAGATGGACACGCCGTCGACCGCCTGAATGGGATGGCCTCGGTCCTCAACCCACGGGAGCAAACTCCGGATCGAGGATTCGTTCGCATCGAAGTACTTCCGCAGATTTCGCGTCTCAAGCGTCGGTTGATCGGACGCCACTTCCTCATTGGTCGCGTATGCTTCGGCGCTAGACATGGCCTCGCGTTGAGCTGTCCCACGATTGTTCGGTGGCCTGTCGACGCAGAAGTTCGGCCTCGTCGGCTCGATAACACGCCACCTCCACGCCGTCGAAGCGTTCCATCAGCGGATGAGCGTCATAGCAGGCGGGTTCGGCGTACGGACAGCGATCGGCGAAGCGACACTGGTCGGGCGGGTCTCTCATGTCCGGCGGGTCCATGGACATCTCGATCAGATCGTTCGGGTCGGTCTGCAGGCTCGGCAGCGAGTGTTTCAGGCCGATCGTGTACGGGTGGCGGGGCTGCTCAAAGATCGCCTCGGTGCTCCCCGACTCGACGATCTTTCCCCCATACATGACCGAGAGTTCGTCGCAGGTCTCGATCATGTCGGCGATGTCATGCGAAATCATGATGACCGAGATGTCGAACTCGTCCCGGTAGCGCTCGATGTCGTTGAGGATCCGATCGCGCGTGATGACGTCGACGCCAGTGGTCGGTTCGTCGGCGATGATCAGCTTCGGTTCCAACAGAAGGGACATCGCGAGGATCACGCGCTGTTTCATCCCGCCGCTGAGCTGGTGTGGATAGTCCTCGAGTCGGGAGGCGTCGATCCCGACGGTGTCGAAGACCTCCTCGGCCATCGCCATGCACTCGTCCTTGCTCACGTCGCGATGGTTCCGGATCAGGTCGACCATCTGTCGCTGTACCGTTTTCACGGGATCGAGACACGCCATCGCGTTTTGTGGAATGAACGCGATTTCCTCCCACCGCAATTTGCGAATCTCGGCCTCCGAGAGATCCGCCACGTCGTCGCCGTCGAAGACGATGCGACCCTCGGGCATCGATGCGTTGTCCGGCAAGATCCGAACGATGGCCTCGGCGAACGTCGACTTCCCGCATCCCGATTCCCCCAGGAGGCCCCGGATCACACCCGACTCGAGTTGGAAGGGACGTTGACGATCGATGGTGAGACC
>CAYSMB010000043.1:0-11944 GCA_964432005.1 uncultured Halobacteriales archaeon | reverse complement strand
CTCCTCGGCCATCGCCGCCCACTCCCGAATTCGGCGTTTCATCTCCTCGAGGAAGATCTCGTGTTCCCGCTCCTCCGAATCGGAGTCCTCCCGGAGCGAGTCGTACTCCGATTCTCCCATGAGGTGGGCGTAATAGCCCCGATTCGCGAACACGTCCATCTGCCGTTCTAACTCCTCGTCGTCGTCCAAGTATCGCGTCGTCCCGTCCTCGGTGTAACGATAGCGATCGTCCTCGTCGACGATCGGCATCACCGCCTTCCCCGTGGTATCGCCCCCGAGCACGAGGACGTCGGCGCTGTAGAACTCCTCGGCATTGAGAAACTTTCGCCAGCATACCGTCGAGCCGTGCACGTCGCTGGCGAAAAACACCCGCGTCACGCCCTCCGGTTTCTCCATCCCCCCTTCCAAGTCCCGGTTCTCCAAGCTGAGCCAGTCCTGTAAGCGCGACCACAAACCCATGGGTTTTCTCGTCCGTGGATACCCCGCCCAATAAACGTATGGCCGTCCGGGTCAGTATGCCGCTCGGGCGATGTCCAAGAGATCCTCGGCCGTCGCGGGCCGCGGGTTGTCGTGAATCTCAATGGTGTCCATGGCGCTGTCGGCGATCTTCGGAAGATCGGCCTCGTCGACGCCGAGTTCGTCGAGCCCGTCGGGGAGATCGACGGCGGCTTTGAGGTCCTCGACGGCGGCGACGGCCTCAAGTGCGGCCTCGTGGTCAGTCATTCCGTCGACGTCCCGACCCATGGCGGCGGCGACCTCCGCGTATCGTTCGGGGACGGCCTCCAGGTTATAGCGCATGACCGCCGGAGTGAACGCCGCGATTGCTTCGCCGTGGGGGATCTCCGGGTACATCCCTCCGGTGACCTCGGCGAGCGAGTGGATCGCCCCGAAACCCGCGTAGTTCTCGCAGAACCCGGCCATGTGAGATCCAAAGAGCATCTGCTCGCGAGCCTCCTTGTCCCCGTTCTGATAGGCGCTCGGGAGGTACTCCGGCACGAGCCCCATCACGTGCGTGGTGTAGGGCTTGACGAGCTCCGGGGCGCCGGCCGCAACGTGGTTCTCAAGGGCATGCGAGAACGCATCAAAGCCCGTCGCCGCAGTCTGGCGCGGCGGTAGCGATTCAGTCAGTTCCGGGTCCACGAGAGAGACGTCCGCACCGAGGTACGGGCCACCCGGGCGCAACGGCGGCTGACCGATCGCCATCTTGAAGGCCCGGTCTTCGTCCGTGATCACCGCCCAGAAATCGACCTCGCTGCCCGTTCCCGCTGTGGTCGGGATCGTCACCAGCGGATGGGTCGGCTCCTCGATCCATCCGGCCGTGACGTCGGCCGGCTCGGTGACCTCGTAGTCGGGGAGCGGCCCGTCGTTGGTCGCCAGCAATGCCGCGGACTTGGCCGTGTCGATCACGCTTCCCCCGCCGACGGCGACGAGGACGTCGTACTCGCCCGTCCGAAGCGTCTCCGTCGCAGCTTCGACCATCCCCACCGTCGGATTGGGCTCGACATCCGCGTGGACGCCGACGTCGATCCCGGATTCCTCGAGCGAGGTCTCGACGTCAGCGACCAAGCCCGCCTCGACGATGCCGGGATCCGTGACGATGAGTGCTCGATCCCAGCCCTGCCCGGCCACGATCGGACCGGCTCGCTCGCGTGCCCCATTGCCGAACTCGACCCAGATCGGAAACGACAGCGTGTACCCCCCAAGGCTCATCGCGATCGACCCCGTTCGAAACGCAGGCGCATACGTTGGCGAACGGGAGGGACGGCTCCTTGAAGCCATCGGCACAAGCGTTTTCGGTCGGACCGATCATGGACGGTCCATGTCCTCCCGCAACGAGATCCGTGAGCGCCACCGGCAACGCCACGAGGCGGCCACCTCGGGCCGCACGTTTGCCCCGTGGATCGACGGCCGTACCCACGATACGGCCTCGCATGCACCGGTGATGGATCCCGTCATCGACGAGCCGATCGTCGATGTCGGGATGGGGACCGAAGAGACGGTCGATACGGCGGTCGCGGCGGCTTCGGATGCCTTCGAGGCCGACTGGTCCGAGACCGCGACCGCCGACCGAGCAAACCGCCTGTTCGAGTGGATCGACGAGCTTCGCGCGCATCGCGACGAACTCGTGCTCCTCGAGTGTCTGGACTGTGGGAAGCCGATCGAACAGGCGCGTGGTGAGATCGATGGGGCCATCGATACACTCGCGTACTTCGCAGGGGTGGTGCGGGGCCGACGCGGCAGCGAGATTCCGGTGGATGAGGATGTCCACGTGTACACTCGTCACGAACCGTTCGGCGTCGTCGGTGGCATCGTCCCGTGGAACTACCCACTCTGGGCGGCCGCCTGGAAACTCGGTCCCGCGCTCGTCGCGGGGAACGCCTGCGTCCTCAAGCCAGCCAGCGACACGCCGCTCTCGACGATTCGCGCGGCACAGCTCTCGGAGGAAATCGTTCCGGATGGCGTTCTCAACGTGGTACCCGGGAGTGGTGGGACCGTCGGCCGCGCGTTAACGGCGCACGATGACGTCCGGAAGGTATCCTTTACGGGGAGCACGGAGGTCGGCCGCGGGGTGATGCGAGCCGCCGCCGACCGCGTCGCGCCGGTCACCCTCGAACTCGGCGGGAAATCCCCGTTCATCGTCTTCCCGGATGCGGATCTCGAGAAAGTGGTCGAGGCGGTGGCCGACGGCATCTTCTACAGCACCGGCGAGATCTGTGACGCGTTCTCGCGAACGCTCGTCCACGAATCGATCGCGGAGGCGTTCGTCGAACGGTTCATCGACCGTGCGGAATCGTACGTCCTCGGGGATCCCTTACTGGAGGAGACAACGATGGGTCCGCTGACGTCCCAAGCGCAGTTCGAGAAGGTCACCGGTTATTTCGAGACCGGGCGGCGGGAAGCGACGCTCCGCTGTGGCGGTCGTCGACCCGACGACTCCGCGCTGGCCGATGGGTGGTTCGTCGAGCCGACCGTGTTTACCGACGTGGCCAACGACATGACGATCGCCCGCGAGGAAATCTTCGGGCCGGTCCAGTCGATCATGACCTTCGATACGTACGACGAGGCCATCGAGCTCGCGAACGATACGCCGTACGGCCTTGCGGCCGGCATCGGGACAGAACGTACCGCGCGCGTCCACCGCACCGCGGCCGACCTCGAGGCCGGTCTCGTCTACGTCAACGAGTACGGCCCGATTCGGCCGGAAGCCCCCTATGGAGGGTTCAAGGCGTCGGGCTTCGGCAAGGACCTCGGCCTCGAGGCCCTCGCGCACTACCAGCGCACGAAGACGGTCTACGTCAACTTGGACGAACCGAGGCTGTGATCGGGCAACCTTTGGACATGCGGCCCGGACGAGCGCGCGGATGGATCCGAGCAACCTCGCCGCGGAGGTCGAGTCGGCGCTCGCGGTTTCGCCGGAGGCGTTTCGCGAGCGAGTGCAGGAGGATGCCGATCGGTTGATCGAAGAGATCCGTGACGGGACCTTCGATAACCCGCAGGCGATCACCGGTCTCGAATACGAGTTCTACGCCGTCGACGCCACCGGCGAAGACCCCACCTGGCATCTCGCTCGAGTGCCCCGCCGACTACTCGAATACATTGGCTTCGAGAAGGAACTCGGCCTCCACAACGCGGAGCTCTCGACCAGTCCGCTGCCGTTGAACGCGGACGGGCTGGCCGCCCAGGAGGCCGCCGTCGCGGCCCAACTCCGTGCAGCCATAGCGTGTGTCGAATCCGAGGGGCTCGGTCTCGTGAGCGACGGGATCTGGACGATCCCCCCGGCGGGCGAAACCGCCTACAGCTATCTGACCGACGTGGCAGAGGTCGACGCCCTGCAGCTCGCCGAAAACATGTCCGCTTCGCCACGCTATCACGCGATGGCGAACGCGACCTCGGCGAGCCAACCCGCGATGCGAATCGATCTCCCGCACGCGACCTTGGAAGCCTCCACGGTGATGCCCGAGAGCCTCATTACCTCGGTTCAGCCCCACTACCAAGTGCCCACCGCCCAAGCGCTCCCAACCCGATTTCGGTACGCGTTGCGTGTCGCCGGGCCGCTCGTCGCGCTCGGAGCCAATAGCCCATTTCTCCCACCGGATCTCTACGACGACGCGCCGCCTGGTGAGATCATCGAGGACACGTGGGTCGAACAGCGGATCCCGATCTTCGAATCCGTGCTCAACCCCGAAGACGGCGAGGGAGGGCTCGTGGCCTTTCCCCGGGATTTCGAGACCGTCGAGGAGGCGATCGAACGAATCGCGACCGACGACATCCTCGTTCCCCTCGAACCCGAGGAAACCGGTCGGTTCGACGATCGATTCGCGGCCTTCCGGATGAAACATGGCACCCACTGGCGGTGGGTCCGTCCGGTCTTCGACGGGGCGACGCGATCGGCGGCAAACGCCCGGCTGGAGTTTCGCCCGCTCTCCGCCCAGCCCACGATTCGGGGGTCGATCGCCTTCTTGGCGGCGTTCGCGGGACTCATGGAGGCGCTTCCCGCCAACGACCATCCCGTCCGTTCGCTGCCCTGGTCCCAAGCCGAGTCGAACTTCTACGCCGCCGCGCGATCGGGTTTCGACGCGGAGTTGGCATGGATTACCGCCGACGGGGACGAGACCACCGACCGCGAGACGATGTACCGGGACCTCCTCGATCAGGCTGCCGAGGGGTTGCGGATGTCGGGACTCACCGAGGAACAGATCGGCCGCTACCTCGGCCCGCTCCGCCGCCGGGTTCGATACGGCACGACGCCCGCCGGTTGGAAGTGCGAACGGGTGCAGCGCCACGTCAGCGAAGGTGCACCGTTGACGGAAGCGGTGCATGCGATGCAGCGCGAGTATCTCGAGCGCCAGACTGCGACGCTTTTCGACAACGACTTCAGTGCCTGGCTGGAGGCCGATCGGTACGCCGTCGGTCCCGGATGATTACGACCGGACGGCCGATAGCGAGTCGGCCACGAACTCGCCCTTGAACCCGAACAGGTCCACGTAGCCCTCGGCGGATAAGAGGATGGGATAGAAGGATTCCTCCGCGATGATGGGTTCACCGTCGACGCGGGCGAAGGCCGTCTCCGCCGGGACCCGCTCGAAGTTCCGGACGAGTACCTCGTGGCGCTCTCCCCGGGGCTTGGGGATCGGTTCGACCATTCGATATAGCGACGGATGCCGACGGGCCGGTTCGCCGGGGATCGCCCCGACGTGTTGGAGGAACGCGCGGGCCTGTCGCTCCGCGGCGGTCGATGCCCGGTCAGTGCCCAGCGCACCGACCTCGACCTCCACGGTCACTCCACACTCGGCGAGGGTTCCGTATCCGACGTCGATGTAATCGACGACGCGGTCGACGGGTAGCCCTTCGGCGAGGTCGAGTTCCCGCGGTTCGTTAGATCGTATCAGGGCGAAGGGCGTCGGTTTGGAGCGCGTCCCATGCAGCGAGAGGGTCGGTCGGCCCCGGACGAATTCACACAGGTGCGCCGCGAGACGGTGCTCGTAATCGCCGTCGGGATCGCCCGGGAACGCCCGATTCAGATCGGAGGTCACGTAACGTGCACCGGCCTCGATGGCGGAGGGATTCGCGAGGACGAATGCCACGCCCCGCCGCCAGGAGAGGTCGGCGTCACGAAGCCTGCGCACCGCGTGGACGCCACCCGTTTCATCGCCGTGAATCCCGCCGACGACGATCACCTCGGGCTCGCCGGGGCCCCGTACCGTGACGTCCAGCGGAGTTGCATCGACCTCCACGGCGGGGCATCGCCGCCAACTGCCTGTGAAAGCTCTGGTTACGTCCGGTTGCGAAATACCGGCGGTGGTCGGCAGCAATCCACCTAGGCCGGAGACAGCGGCTGGCCCCAAACGTCAATTACCGCGAGATTCGAGACACGGCTCGAGCCGGTTCAGTACCCACGACGAGGAGAACATCCATACCCGAGCAACCGGAACCCTTCCGGAGGAGGAATCGACGTGAGTGATCCCGAGATCGAGAAAATAACGGTGATGGAGCAGATGCCGACCCGGGAAGTCCTCGATTCGTTAATCGAGAGCGGGCTCCACGAGATCAATCGCGAGCGCACCGGGTTGTTGCTTTCCTCGGTCTCGGCGGGAATGGACATCGGGTTCGGTCCCCTTTTGATGGGCGTCGTGCTCACGCTCTCGATGGGCGGGTTCGGGGATTTGCTCACCGAGATCGCCATGGCGAGCGCCTACTCGATCGGCTTCATGTTCGTCATTCTCGGACGCTCAGAGTTGTTTACGGAACACACGACCCTTGCCGTGTTGCCCGTTCTCGATCGCCAGGCAACCGTCCGGGAACTGGGGCGGCTCTGGGTGCTGGTGTTTCTCGGGAACGTGGCGGGTGGCGCGATGTTCACGGTCCTGGCGGTCGCATTGATGCCCGGACTCGGCGTCGTGGAACCGGCCGCATTCGAGGCGATCGCGCTGAAATTACTGACCCACGACTTACACTGGCTGTTTATCGCCGGCGTGTTCGCCGGCTGGCTGATGGGGCTGCTCGCTTGGCTCGTCACCGCGGCCCAGGAGACGATGAGTCGACTCCTGATCATTTGGATCGTCGCCGCAACGATCGGGATTTTGCACCTCCCACACGCGATCGCCGGGAACGTCGAAGTCCTGTTCGGGCTGTTCACGACGAGCTCGATCACCCTCCTCGATTATCTGATCTTTCTCACGCTCGCGACTGTCGGGAACGCCGTCGGTGGGACGATCTTTGTGGGACTGCTGAAATACGGCCACGTCATCCGGGGCGCGCGCTAACCGCGGCGAGCCTTGCACGTTCTCCCATACGTCGTCATCGGAGCCTTTCTAACGATCCGTCCGGAACGAGGCCCATCGGATGACACGGATGGAGCTCCCGGAGATCGGCTTCGGCACGTACCGCGCGGAGGGGGATGCCTGCCGCCAAGCGGTCGAGACGGCCCTCGACCTCGGGTACCGCCACGTCGATACGGCCGAGATGTACGGCAATCAGATCGAGGTCGGTGAAGGGATCCGAAACGCTGCGGTCGATCGGGACGAGCTCCTGATCGCAACGAAGCTGAGTCCGGATCATCTCGCCTACCAGGACGTGATCGATCGGGCCGAGGTCGGCCGGGACCGGCTCGGGCTGGACGTCATCGACTTGCTGTATATCCATTGGCCGACGCGTACGTACGATCCAGCGGACACGCTTCGGGCACTCGACGAACTCCACGAGCGCGGGGTGATTCGGCAGGTCGGTCTCTCGAATTTTACCGCCGAGCTGCTACACGAGGCGATCGAGCGTCTCGATGCACCTGTCTTCGCCCACCAAGTCGAGTGTCATCCCTTCCTCCCACAGGACGAACTCCGACGCATCGCTGTCGAGCAGGACCACCAGCTCGTGGCTTATTCGCCCATCGCGCGTGGGGCCGTCACCGACGACCCGACCCTGCGGGCAATCGCGGACGATCAGGAGCTCACCCCACCGCAGCTCGCGCTGGCCTGGTTGAGGTCAAAGGAAGCCGTCGTCCCGATTCCGAAATCGACGACCGACGCGCACATCCGTGAAAATTTCGAGGCGACGACGGTCACCCTGGACGCCGAAACCGTCGAGGCCATCGACGAAATCGATCGGCGGGAACGCGTGGTCGACTTTCCGAGCGCCCCGTGGAACGAATGAATGCCGCCCTATAATCTGAGGGTAACCAGTCAAGGGACACGACGGCGGGCGCGACTACAGGGGGCTACACCCGATTTTTGGCCCCATCGTCGGACGGGCGTCAGACACCCGTCTGTCTATATGTATAGGGTGATCAGCTAACACATGCGTCGTATAAGTGGGGTGTATGCACGATATTACCACCGTCAATCTCCATCGGTTCGGCGACGGGCTTCTCGTGGAGGTCGTCGGCGAGGACCAGCAGGGGGAGGTACTCGTGCGGAGCTTCGAACTCGAACTCGTCGACCAAGAGGCGGGCATCGTCCGTCCGCGGGCTCCACTGGCCGCCGGAGAGGCCCCAATGCTCGAAGAACGCCTCGGCGCGGCGGGTTACGAAATGGTGCAAGAACCGACGCCGACGGTTTCCTGATCAAACCTCGTCGTCGAGCAAGGCCTCAACCACCAGCTCCGCATCTAGCTCACCCGGCGCGAGCAGTAGGTCTGCCTGGTGGGCAGCGAACTCCGGCACGCTGGCGGTATCGACGACGACGATTCGGATCGAATCAGTGAGCTCCCGTGCGATCGGGATCCCCGTCGCCTCATCCACATCGGTCAAGACAAACACGTCTGCGCTCTCGATACCGGCCTCTCGAAGCGCGGACGTCGTCAACGGCCCGGAGACTCGACGGACCGTCGCCCCAGGCCGTTCGAGAACACTCCCGAAATCCGATTCGTCCGCGCCGGCGACGACGACTTCGGTCACGTTCTCGCCTCCGTGGGCCGTATTCTTCTCATGCCCATCACTCGTACTCGATCGTGGCCGGGGGTTTGTGCGTGACGTCGTAGACGACCCGGGCCACCTCCGGGTTTTCCCCGGTGATACGGCTCTGGATGCGCTGGAGGGTTTCCCAGTCGAGCTCCTGGGCCCGGGCGGTCATCCCGTCCCGGCTCTCGACGGATCGGACGGCGACGATCCATCCGTGAACGCGATTGTCGCCCTTGACACCAGTGGCCTTCCCGACGACGGCCGCGAGCGCCTGCCAGGGATCGTATTCCTCGAGTTCATCCTCGACAACGGCGCTTGCCTCCCGGGCGACCTCCAGTTTCTCGGGCGTCACCTCGCTGAGAACGCGGACGGCCAGCCCCGGCCCCGGAAACGGCATGCGGTCTGCGATGGCATCATCGAGTTCGAGCGCCCGGGCCACCTCGCGGACCTCGTCCTTGTAGAGGTCCCGGACGGGCTCGACGATCCCTTCGAAATCGACGACCTCGGGGAGACCGCCGACGTTGTGATGGGACTTGATCCCGCCTTCCGATTCGATCCGGTCGGGATAGATCGTCCCCTGGACGAGGTACTCCGCGTCGGCCGCCTCGGCCTCGCGTTCGAACTCGCGGATGAACGACTCGCCGATCACGGCCCGCTTTTCCTCCGGATCGGTCACGCCGCTAAGCGCATCGAGGAAGCGATCGGTCGCGTCCACCACGCGAAGGCTGTCCATGAACGCGAAGATCTCCCGGATCGTCTCCGTCTCGTTCTTTCGCATTAGTCCGGTGTCGACATACACGGGGGTGAGCCGTTCCCCAATGGCCCGGTACGCGAGGGTCGCTGAGACTGACGAATCTACCCCGCCGGAAAGCGCGATCACGGCCCTGCCGTCGCCGATCTCCGTCGCGATTTCGTCGACGGCCTCCGGGATGAAGGTGTCCGGGTCGACCATTACACCTCGACCTCGGTCCCGATCTCGTTGGTCTGAAGCACGGCATCGAGGAAACCGACGAAGGGTGGACTCGCCCGTCCCGGGCGCGACTTGAACTCGGGGTGAAACTGCGTGCCCAGGAAGAACGGGTGCCCCGGGAGTTCGAGGATCTCCATTCGACGGTGGGACTGTCCCGAGAAGACGAGTCCGGCATCTTCGAACCGTTCGATGTACTCCGGATTAACCTCGTACCGGTGGCGGTGCCGTTCCACGCAATGCTCGCCTTCGTAGATCTCGGCCGCCAGCGTCCCGGGATCGATCGACGTCTCGTGAGCCCCCAGGCGCATCGTGCCCCCGAGCTCGTCCAGGTCCTCCTGTTCGGGGAGGAGATCGATCACGGGATGGGGCGTCCCCTCGTCGATCTCCGTGGAGTGTGCGCCATCGAGGCCGACCACATTCCGGGCGAACTCGACGACCGAGAGCTGGAAGCCCAGACAGAGCCCCAGCAGCGGAATATCGTGCTCACGGGCGTAGGTGATGGACTTGATTTTGCCCTGGCTCCCCCGGCTTCCGAACCCGCCGGGGACGACGATCCCAGAAGCGGAGTGAAGACGATCGACGTGATCCTCGGCCATTTCGTCGGCATCGACCCAGCGGACGTTCACGTCGATTCCCCGTTCCAGACCGGCGTGGGTTAGGGCTTCGTGGATCGAGATGTAGGCGTCCTCGAGCGCGTACTTGCCCACCAGGGCCACGTCGACGGTCTCATGGGTCTCCTGGGTCACGAGATCGCGCCACTCGGCATGGGCCGGACGGTCAAGTTCCCCGGTGAGGCCGAGCTCGTCGAGCACGTACCGATCGAGCCCCTCTCGCTCGACCATCAGCGGCACGTGATAGATACTTTCGACGTCCGGATTCGAAAAGACCGCCTCCTCCGGCACGTCACAGAACAACGCGATTTTCTGCTTGGTCTGGGGTTCGAGGCGGTCCTCCGAGCGGCCGATCACGATGTCCGGCTGGAGACCGATACTGCGGAGCTCCTTGACGCTATGTTGGGTCGGTTTGGTCTTCTGTTCGCCGTTCTTCGAATACGGGACGAGCGTGACGTGCATGAAGAGGATGTCATCCCGCCCCTGTTCGTGTGCGAACTGACGGAGCGCCTCGAAATAGGGCATCCCCTCGATGTCCCCGACGGTCCCGCCGACCTCGACGAGACATACGTCGTGGCCACCGGCTGCCTCCCGGATCCTTCGTTTGATCTCGTCGGTAATGTGCGGGATGATCTGGACGGTCGATCCGAGATAGTCGCCCGCCCGTTCCTTCTCGATGACCTGCCGATAGACCTTCCCGGTGGTCACGTTGTGATCGGAGGTCATGTCGATGTCGAGAAACCGCTCGTAATTGCCCAGATCCAGGTCGACTTCCCCGCCGTCCTTGAGAACGTAGACCTCTCCGTGCTGATACGGGTTCATCGTCCCCGCGTCGACGTTGAGATAGGGGTCAATCTTGACCGCGGTCACGTCAAGCCCCGCATTCTTGAGCAACCGGCCGGTGCTCGCGGCCGTAATCCCCTTCCCGAGACCGGACATCACCCCGCCCGTCACGAAAATGAATTTGTTCCCCAGGGACGGATCGTAAGTGCTCGAGGAGTCGGTCGGCATATGGACATTGGGAAAGTGCCCCTCAAAATCATTTCGGACGGGGGCCCGACGAGGTTTTAAGGCTGTCCTGCCGAAATCCCCCATCATGGGCCTCCTCTCACGCGCTTCGTACGTCATCCGCTCGAAGTTCAACTCCCTGTTAAACCGCGCCGAGGATCCCAGGGAAACCCTCGATTATTCCTACGAGCAAATGCGCGATCAGCTCCAGTCGGTCAAGCAGGGGATCGCGGATCTGACCACGCAGAAAAAGCGCCTGGAAATGCAGAAACGACGGCTCGAGGAGAACGTCGAAAAACACAACGAACAGGCCCGTGAGGCCGTCCGACAGGATCGGGACGATCTCGCCCGGCAGGCCCTCGAAAAGAAGAAGGCCAAGATGTCCCAGATCGATCAACTCGAAACCCAGATCGCGAACCTCGAACAACAACAGGACGACCTCGTAGAGAAGAAAAACGATCTCCAGACGCGCATCGAGGAGTTCCGGACGAAAAAGGAGACCATGAAGGCCCAGTACGAGGCCGCCGAGGCGAGCACGATGGTTTCGGAGGCGCTTACCGGGGCCGGCCAGGAGATGGAGGACGTGTCCCGATCGATCGAACGAGCCGAGGAGCAAACCGAGGAGATGGAGGCCCGCGCCGCAGCGATGGACGAACTCCAAGACTCGGGGGCCTTCGAGGATGCCCTCAGCGACAAGGACGCCATCGACCGCGAGCTCGAAGCCGGACGCACCGACAGCGAGGTCGAGGCCGAGCTTGAGACGCTTAAGGGTGAAATCGGCGGCGGGGAATCGGGCGGGTCCGAAGAAGTCGAGGAGGAACTCGCGGAACTCCGCGAAGAAGAGACCGGTTGAGTCCTACCCTTCGAAATCCCGACGCATCGCGATCTCGAACCAGGGACAGAGGCGAAGCTGGCGGTACCACTCGGGGTGCTCGTGGAGCCGCTCGTAGGGCACCCACAGCA
>CAYSMB010000042.1:0-12759 GCA_964432005.1 uncultured Halobacteriales archaeon | reverse complement strand
GTACTACGTCGTCTGCGTGAACGTCCCCGGCTCCTGCTACGGCTCGACGGGCCCGTCCTCGGAGAACCCCGAGACCGGCGAACCCTACGGGACGGACTTCCCGCCGGTGACCGTCGGGGACTGGACGCGCGCCCAGCGGCTCCTCCTGGACGAACTCGGCGTGGGTCGGGTCCATGCCGTCATTGGAGGGAGCGTCGGCGGCATGAACGTGCTCGAGTGGGCCTCGCGATATCCGGACGACGTGCGGCGGGTGGTTCCCGTCGCGGCCGCCCCCAGGCTCGATGCGCAGAGTCTCGCCCTCGACGCGATCGCGCGACGGGCGATCACCATGGATCCGAACTGGAACGGCGGGGACTACTACGGCGAGGATCGTCCAACTCCTGATCACGGCCTCGGGCTGGCCCGCCAGATCGGCCACATCATGTACCTCTCGAAGGCCTCGATGGCCGCGAAGTTCGGACGTCGATCGGCCGGCCGCGAGGCGCATCCGGACACGTACCCCGCCGATCCCGCGGCCGACTTCTTCCCCTACCGGGAGGTCGAATCCTATCTGGACTACCAGGCCGAGAAATTCGTGGATCGATTCGACGCCAACAGCTATCTCTACATGATCCGCGCCATGGACAACTACGACCTCTCGGCGGGATATGACTCCGACGCCGACGCCCTGGCCGCCTTCGAGGGCGAGGCTCTGGTCGTGAGCTTCACCGGCGACTGGCATTTCACCGTCGAGCAGTCAAAGCAACTGACCGCGGCCTTCGAGGAGGCCGACGTCCCGGTCGTCCACCACGTGATCGAATCCGATCACGGCCACGATGCGTTCCTGGTCGAACCCGAGAAGGTCGGGCCACCGGTGGCCGGGTTTATCGACGAGGGGGTCTCCGGTCGGGCCGTGACCGATACCGGTGAGGATTTCGAACGCGAGGAAAGCGATCCGATTCGGCCGGGACCGATCTCGGAAAGCTAGAGGGCGCCGTGTTCGTTGAGCCGTGCCCGGAGCTCTTCGACCGACGAGACGGTATGGTCGCACGCGTCCCGGACGACGGGTTTGGGATCGTACCCGATGGCGACCCCCGCCGCCTGGAGCATGGGGAGGTCGTTTGCGCCGTCGCCGACCGCGATGACGTCCGCCAGGGAGATGTCCCGGTCTTCCGCCAGCGCGCGGAGCGCGATGTCCTTTGTCCCCTCGACCAGCGGGCCGGACACCTCGCCGGTGAGCTTGCGGTCCTCGACCTCGAGGGTGTTCGCGATCAGGACATCCACCTCGGTCTCCTCCTGGTCGAGGACGTGTCTGACCGCGCGGGTGAACCCCGCCGTGAGGATCGCGGTGGTGACCTCCGTCGGGCGCAGGTCGTTCAACAACCCCGCCATCCCCGGGCGCAACGAGACCGCCGAGAACGCTTCGGCGACCGCCTCGCCGTCGAGGCCCTCGAGCATCGCGACACGGGTCCGGAGGCTTTCGGGATACCCGATTTCCCCGTTCATCGCCTGCTCGGTGATCCGAGCCATCTCCTCGGCCACCTCCATTTGTTCGCCCAGGAGGACCATCATCTCGTCATCCGAGAGCGTCCCATCGAAGTCGAATACGACGAGGGTCATCGGTCATCGTGGACTGCTGAAGGCCTTCAATGCATCCGTTTCGAAATCGTTCCGGCCGGGTCAGCCCCGATCCCGAAGCATCGCCCAGAACAAGTACCCGAAGATGACGAGCACGGACAGGGCGACCAGCCAGACCAGCCCGACGAAGACGGGTTCGGGAATCATGCCCGCTCACCACCCTCATCGAGCGTTCGGATCTCGGTTTTCAGCCGGTTCAGGTCGAAGGCGCCCGGCGCGAGAAGGCCCATCGCGAGGGTACAGCCGCCGGAGAGGACCGCCGCGGTCAGGTAAGCAAAGAGGAACGACGTCTCCGGCAGGACGGCGATGTCGCCCAGGCGTTCCAGAAGGATCTCGTTGGTGATCGGAAAGAGCAGGATACCGCCGATCAGCCCGACGAGGCTGGCGGCCAGCGCGTGGCGGCCGGTGGTCCGACCGGAATACAGCCCGGCGAGGAAGGGCAGCACCGTCGCGGTCGCGAGGAGGTTCGCCAGCAACAGCAGCTCCAGGACGCTATAGCCCTGGAGTCCCACCACGATGGCGCCAAGCCCGGCGAGGACGGTCACGGTCCGGCCGAGGGCGGTCAGGTGCTCCTCGCCCAAGCCGTCGAGCAGCAGGGGCAGGTCGGCGACCACGATGCTTGCGATTGCGTTGAAAAGCGTGTCCGCCGTGCTCATGATCAGCAAAACCGCCAGCAGGATGACCCCCAGCGTGACCCAGTCCGGCAGAGCGGCCTCGAGGACGAGAAAGAGCGCGACGCTGCCGTCCGCGGACGTTTCGACGAGGCCCAGCCCGACTGCCGCGAGTCCGAACACGCCTGGCAACACCACCATGGGCACCGATGCGATCGCGGCGAGCCCGAAGCTGCGTTTGACCACCCGCTCGTCGGCAGCGGCGTAAACCCGCTGCCAGTACCCCTGGTGGAAGATCGTGACCGCGACGATCCCCATCGAGCTGTACAATCCGAACTCGAGGCCGGGGAGAAAGAACGGATCCAACAGCTGTGGTTGCACCGCCGCAACTTGCCCGTAGACCTCGCCGGCACCGCCGAGCGCCACCATGGTGGTGACGAAGCTCACGGCGAGGAGCGGAAGGATGAGCAGCGTCTGGATGGCGTCGGTGAAGATGCTCGCGACGAGGCCGCCGTAGGCAGTATACGCCAGCACGAAGGTCCCAATCAACAGCGCCGTCTGCCATTCGGGCACGCCGCCGACGATCGACAACACGGCGGTGATGCCGGTCATCCCCGAGGAGAGCACGAGAAAGAGATAGCCGAACGTGATCGCGAGGACGTAGACGTACATCGCTGCTCCGAACCGGACGTAGACGAACTCGGTCAACGTGTGCCCGGCCGGGATCGCGCGTCGGATCCGCGCGGCGATCGGGATGTAGACGATCGATCCCAGCACCGCCCCCACGGTATACCCGAACAGCGCGGCGATGCCGCCGAAGGTCGCGCCGGCCTCCGCGGGCGTAAACAGCATCCAGGCCCCCATCCCCGTCGCGATGATCGTGGCGGCTGTCAGTCCCTCGCCGGTGGTGTTCCGGGCGGTAATCAGATCCTCGACCGTCTCGATCCGCCCGTGGGCATACCAGACGCCGAGGATCGTGAACCCGGCCAGCGTCGCGATCGTCAGGCCGAGCGTCACATCCGCGCCGACCATCAACGACCACCACCCAACCGGGCGGTCATACGCCCCATCCCTGCTCCGTGTAGGCCATCTCCCAGAACGCGTGCTCGAGCCGTGCGGCCGTCAGGAACGCCTCGCGCATCGCCGTCCGCTGGCCGGGATAGTCCTCGCCACACCGGTCGACGAGTTCGCGCATGCGCCCGACAGCGCCGGCAAACTGATCGCTCGTGAACTTTTCGATGAAGGGAGTGTACCGGTGCGTGCCATCGGCCCGTTCGGCCATGTGTCTGGCGACGTCCAGATACCCCTGCCCACACGGAAAGATCGCCGCGGCGATCTCGGCGAACGAACCCGCGTACGCGGTCCGTACGAGGAAGTTCGTGTACGCCACGCAGGTCGGGGCCTTCCGGACGTCGTTGAGCTGGCCCCGCTGGATTCCGAAATCGTCCGCCAACAAGCGGTGCAGCTCCATTTCGGACTCCAGGATGCGATGGGCCGAGCCGAACAGGTACCTCATCGTGGCTTCGTCGGGCGCCTTCGTCCCGGCGATCGCGAAGACGCGGGCGTAATCGAGGAGGTACCGGTAGTCCTGTCGGATCCAGTGGCGAAAGGCATCCTCCTCAAGCCGGCCCTCCGCGAGTTCGACCACGAACGGGTGCCGGTACTGGGCCTCCCACAAATCATCCCCAGCCTCGAGGAGGCGGTCGCTGAATTCCATGGGCTTTGTGAGCGCATACCGCATATTATAACCTACGAATACAACCGAGTGGAACCGAATGGAGGATGCCCGGTGTTCTTACCGAAAGCAATCAAAGAACCTAGCGAGGATCCAATGGCCGGGATCGACCGCCGCGAGGGTGCCGAGGCCGAGTACGCCGATCACCTCGAGCGTAGTCGCATCGTGTGGGACCGGTGGAGTGATTGGTACACCCTCAGCGAACGCGACTTCGCCCCGATGCGGGAATCGCTGCTCGAAGCACTCGACGTGGCCGACGGCGATCGCGTATTGGACATCGGCTGTGGCCCGGGGGTGAACCTGGCCGGGATCCGCGAGCGGGTTGGACCGACCGGCGAGGTGCATGCGATCGATTTCAGTCCCGAAATGATCGATCGGGCCCGACAACGGGTCGAGGCAGGCGGCTGGGAGAACGTGTCGATCCACCGAGCGGATGCGACGACGAGCGACCTCGGCGGACCCTACGATGCGGCGATCGCCACCCTCTCGCTGAGCGTCATGCCAGACGTCGATGCAGCAGTCAGGAATGTCCACGGCGTGATGGCACCGGGGGCTGCGCTCGGCGTCCTCGATATCCGACCGTTCCCCAACGGGCTGCGCCGGGTGTGCAACCCGCTTCTTCGGCGATTCCTCCGGTGGTATGCGAACTGGAATCCGTCGGGGGATGTGGAAGTGGCATTGGACGATGCGTTCGAGGACACCATCCGACTCGAGACGTTCATGCTGGGCACCGTCTACACGATGATCGCCAGACGGGCGTAGATCGGTCGACGGCGAGGTCGCAACCCTTAACCACCGACCGGCGGTTCGCCATCACCAATGAAGGTCCTGGTGACCGATCCGATCAACGAGGCCGGCCTCGCCCAGATGCGTGAGGCCGGCCACGAGGTCCGGACGGCGTTCGATCTCACCGAGTCCGAACTCCTCGAGGAAGTCGAGGACGTGCACGCCCTCGTCGTCCGGTCGGGAACCGAAGTCACCGCGGAGGTCATCGCACGGGCCACCGATCTCGTGATCATCGGTCGCGCCGGGATCGGCGTCGACAACATCGACATCGACGCCGCCACGGAGGCGGGGGTCGTCGTCGCGAACGCCCCCGAAGGAAACGTCCGGGCGGCCGCCGAGCACACGGTCGCGATGACCTTCGCGGCGGCGCGATCGATTCCGCAGGCCCACGATCGGCTCAAACAGGGTGAATGGGCAAAAGGGGACTTCGTGGGCACCGAGATCAATGGCAAAGTCCTCGGGATCGTTGGCTTCGGCCGCGTCGGCCAGGAGGTCGCCCGGCGGCTCGGGGATCTCGGGATGGACCTCGTCGTCTATGATCCGTACATCTCCCGGGAACGGGCGGAGCAGGTCGGCGCTGATCTCACCGATCTCGAGACCTGTCTGGAACGGGCTGACTTCGCGAGTATCCATACCCCACTGACCCCCGAGACGGAGGACATGATCGGGCCGGCGGAGTTCGAGATGCTGGGCGCCGGCTATCTCATCAACTGCGCGCGAGGAGGGGTCGTCGACGAGGACGCGCTCGTCGAAGCGATCGTGGAGGGCGAGCTCCGCGGTGCCGCCCTCGACGTCTTCGCCACCGAACCCCTCCCGCCGGATAGCCGGCTGCTCGACGTCGACGAGATCGTCGTCACCCCCCATCTCGGGGCGAGCACGGAGGCGGCCCAGGAGAACGTCGCGACGAGCATCGCCGAACAGGTCTCGGCGGCGTTCCGGAGCGAACCCGTCGTCAACGCCATCAACGCCCCCTCGGTCGACGAACGCGTGTTTCCGCAACTCCGACCGTACATCGACATCGCCCACGTCGCCGGCAAGATCGGCGCACAGCTCCTCGGCGAGCGCATCGAGTGGGTCGAGGTCTCGTATCACGGCGACATCGCCGATCAGGACGTCGAACTCGTCACGGCGAGCGCGTTGACGGGGGTGTTCGAACCCCTCGAGTGGTCGGTCAACACGGTGAACGCCCCGCAGCTGGCCGACGAGCGGGGCGTCGAGGTGACCGAGAGCAAGAGCCATTCCGCCGAGGACTTCACCGACCTGGTTCGGGTGACCGTCGGCGACGGTGACCGATCACTGACGGTCGACGGGACGTTGTTCGCGGACGAGGACCCACGGATCGTCCGGATCGATGGGTACCGCGTGGACGCCATCCCACACGGACACATGCTCGTGGTCCGGAACGCGGATCGACCCGGCGTGATCGGATTTATCGGAACGGTCCTCGGGGACCGCGAGATCAACATCGCGGGGATGTTCAACTCCCGGGTCTCGATCGGCGGCGAGGCGTTGACGGTTTACAACCTCGACGAGCGCGTCCCCGACGACGTCATCCGGACTCTCGAGGACGACGAACGGGTCATCCAGGCGAAATACATCACGTTGACCTGAGCTTGGCCTCGACGGCCTCGAGGGTCGCATCCACGGGTTCGGGATCGCTTCCCGCGTCGGCCGCGGCGGTTGGATCCTTCAGGACGTGCCCGGTCGTCAGGCACACGACCCGTTCGTCCGGGGAAACGACCCCCTCGCGCCGGAGCGTTCGGAGACCGGCGAGCGAGGCCGCGCTGGCGGGCTCGACGCCGATGCCGGCTTGGGCCAGGGCGCGCTGGGCGTCCGTGATTTGTTCGTCGCTGACGGCCACGGCCGTGCCGTCCGTCTCCCGGATACCCGGGATCGCCTTCGGGGCGTTGACTGGATTGCCGATCCGGATCGCTGTCGCCTTCGTCTCGACGTCCTCCCACCGGCTGATCCGATCGTTGCCCGCTTCGATCGCTTCGACGAGGGGGGCCGCCCCCGACGCCTGCACGCCCGTCAGCCGGGGTACCTCCGAACGGTCGAGGACGCCCGCAGCGACCAGTTCGCGGAAGGCCTTGTACAGCGCGCTCGTGTTGCCGGCGTTTCCGACGGGCAGCACGATCCGATCCGGCGGCGTCCCGTGACGGTCGATGTGGGCCTCGATGATCTCCAGCCCGATGGTCTTCTGGCCTTCGAGTCGGAATGGGTTGAGCGAGTTGAGCAAATACAACTCCCCCCGATCGGCCAGCGCCGAGACGATATCCAGGCAGGCGTCGAAGTTGCCGTCGAGCTCGAGGATGCGCGCCCCGTGAATCCCCGCCTGCGCGAGTTTGCCGGCGGCGACCTTCCCCGAGGGGAGAAGGACGATGACGTCCATGCTGGCGCGGGCGCCGTAGGCCGCCAGCGACGCGCTCGTGTTCCCGGTCGAGGCGCAGCCGAGCCGCTCGACACCCAATCGGCGGGCGACCTGCACGCCGACGGTCATCCCCCGATCCTTGAAGCTGCCCGTCGGATTCATTCCCTCGTGTTTGATCGCGAGGGAGGTGACGTCCACCGACGCCCGGAGCCCGGGGACGTCATACAGCGGCGTATCGCCCTCGTCGATCGAGACGCCGCCCTCGACGGGGAGGAAGTCGGCGTATCGCCAGACGCCGGTGCCGGTGAGGCCGGTAAGATCGGGCAACGCCCCGTAGCGAGCCTCGAGGAGGCCATCGCACTCCGGGCACCGGTAGACGATGTCCGCGAACGGCGCGACATCGGCACCGCACGCGATGCAGCGAAGCCAGACCCCGTCGGACGCGACGGGTGGTGGCGGCTCGTCCGAATCGATTCCGAGGTAACTCATCGTCCGAGGAGGGAACCGAGGACGTAAAACGCCCCCGTTCCGTTTCGGGTTGGCGCTCCCTAAGATGTAAGGTATATCTTCCTGTTTCGTATATTGAAACCCACGCCTTATGGTGATTCTTGTCCAGATTAGGATGAATGGAACACAAAGGATATAGGCTACCTTCCGTTCCCGTCTCCCAATGAACGATCCCACCCAGTCGGTACGCGTCGCCGTGGTCGGCCTCGGACGCATGGGTCAAAATCACGCCGAGCACGCGACCCAACTCGGTCACGAGATCGTCGGCGGGGCTGACGTGTCAGAGGCCCACCGTGGCCGGTTCGGCGAGAGCCACGACGTGCCGACGTTCGCGTCGTTCGAGGAACTCTACGACGCGACCCGTCCGGACGCTGCCATTATTGCCACGCCGAACGGGTTCCACGCGGGCGCGACGATCGCCGCCCTGGATCGCGGGATCGCGACGTTGACCGAGAAACCGCTCGCGATCGACCTCCAGGAGGCCGAACGCGTCGTCGAGGCCGCCGAGGCCAGCGATGCCGTCGCGATGGTGGGGTTGCACAACCGCTTTGCTCCCGCGATGGAGCTGCTTGAGGACTATCGGGAATCGATCGGCGATATCAAGCACATCGACGTCGACTTCATCCGCCGTCGGGGCGTCCCCCATCCCGAATCCTGGTTTACCGACGAGTCGCTTTCGGGCGGTGGGGCGATCATCGACATCGGGGTACACGCCATCGATTTTGCGCTGGCCTGCGCGGAATTTCCGGACCCGATCGAGGTCAGCGCCGTGACCCACCGGCTCCACGCCGATCGGGATGATTACGCCGATCCCGAGGGTTGGGCCGGTCATGCCACGATGCGGGGGGCGGGGGTGACCGTCGAGGACTGGGCGACGGCGTTCATCCGCTGCGAGGAGGACATCACGATCAACCTGCGGGTCGCCTGGGCAAGCGATCGCGAGGAATCCCGGGCGGTGCGCATCCAGGGAACCGACGGCGGCGCACACTGTGCGATCGGGGGAGAAACGCTCTCGCTCTTCGGGGCCGGTTCCGGGGAACACGACCATTACGTCGACACGACGCTCACCCCCGGCGAGGAGACCCTGCCATACGTCGAGGAAATGGAGTATTTCCTCGAGGCGGTCGCGACGAATACGCCGCCGGAAAAGGCCACCGTCGAGGAGGCGCTCACCGTCCAGCAGGTCATCGACGCGATCTACGCATCCGATACCCGTGGCCGGGCCGTCGGGCTCGAACCGGGCGCCGAGGCCAAGGTCGAGCAGGAACTCTAAATCTCGACCGGCTGGCCGGTGGCCGCGGCCTCGTGAATGGCGGCGATCGTTCGCATATCGACCATGGCGTGGTCGCCGTCGGGATAGACCGGTTCCCCGCTCATGATGCGATCGGCGAAGTAGTCGAACTCCTCCCGCATTTCCCGCTCGGCGTCGATCGTGTCGTGGGCGATCTCGATTGTCCTCTCGCCTCGCGTCACGGTAAGTGCGACGTCGCCGGAATAGGCCGGCGATAGTTCGATCCGGCCTTCGTCGCCGATGACGGCGAGGCTCGAGCCGCTTTGGGCATCCTGGCTCGTCGCGCCGAGAAGCGGTACCTCTCCCTCGAGGAGCAGGGAGAACGTGGCCCACTGGTCGGGAACCCCCGCGAAGGGCTCGTCCTCGCTGCCCATGTGGGCGTAGGCTTCGACCGGATCTCGCTCGAGCAGAAAGCGGGCGGTGTTCAGCACGTAAATGCCCAGATCCATCACGGAGGTTCCGTATCCGGTCAGGTCCGGGTCCAGACGCCACTGGTCGGGATCCGGGATCACCTCCAACAGCGGCTGCTCGTTGGTGCCGGTCACGTACCGCAGGTCCCCGACGATCCCCGAGGCCAGGAGCTCCTTGGCTCGCCGAACGACCGGATCGGTCTGCATGCGGTAGGCGGCCATGAACGGAACGTCGGCACACGCCGCCACCATCTCCGCGGCCCGTTCCGCGGTGGCCTCGATCGGTTTCTCGCAAATCACGGCGGCCTCGTTGGCCGCGGCAGTCTCCGCGTACTCGGCATGATACGCGTTCGGGGTCGCGATGTATACCGCGTCGTATGCGTCGGCGGCTTTGCCGTCGTGAAAGTCGTCGTAGGAGAGGCCGTGCGCGACGCCCCTCTCGCCGGCGATATCCGTAGCCTTGTCTTCGGTGCTGCTCACGAGCACCCTCGGCTCGCATAGCTCGGCAGACTTCAGGGCGGGGAGGGCGACGTCCGTCGCCCACCAACCGAGCCCGATCAGGGCGTACCTGACGGTCCCGTCGGCGTCGCTCCGCCAGTCTCGGTGATCCATATCCTCGATCCAATCCCCCAGGTGCATGCTCCATACCGTCGGTCGGTCAACGGATAACGGTTCGGTCGGGGAGGGTCCCGCCGGTCATGATCCGGTCGAGATGGTTTGCAAGGCGCAACGAGAGCGCGGCGCTGGTCAGCGTCGGCGGCGCGGCGCCGAACGTCGGAAACACACTGCTTCCGGCGATATAGAGGTTCTCGAGGTCGTGGGTTCGGAGGTGAGGTGTCACCACGCTCGTTTCCGGATCGATGCCCATGCGGGTCGTCCCCATCTGGTGGCTGCGGAAGATCGGATCCAACGGGGTGCCAACGGGTTCGACATCGTAGACGCCTGCTTCCTCGAAGACGTCATAGAGCACCGATCGGGCCCGCTCCAATCCCGCGGCCGTGCCGTCGGCGACGGTATAGGAAATCTCGGGGACGGGATTCCCGTGGTCGTCGGTCGTCGACCGATCGAGCGTGATGCGGTTGTCCGCCTTTGGCAACGATTCGACCACTGCTCTGATGCGGACCCGGCCGGCGTAAGCGGACCGCACCTCTTCGAGCAGGGCGTCACCCATGCGATCCCCGCGGATCGGGGCCAACGGATCGCCGGTAACCAGCCGGTGGAGGTAAGTTCCCGACTGGACGCCGGTCTCGGCCGGGCCGTATCCGGAGACGTTGGCCACCTGGAAGATCATCGATCCCATGGGGCCCCGGTCGTGCTCGTAGAAGGCCTCGGACATGCTCGTCTCGAAGCCGATTCGGTCCATGCCGGTGGGTTCGTCGAGGCGGCCGAGCAGGTCCACCGTTGGATGATCCGAGAAGTACTGGCCAACGAGCCCGCTCGTATTCGCGAGCCCGTCGGGGAACTGATCCGATCCCGACAGCAACAACAGCCGGGGGGTTTCCACCCCGCCCGCGGCGAGCACGAAACGGTCGGCTTCGATCCGTTTGGTCCGGTGCTCGTGCCGGTACGTGGCCGCGACAATCCGGGTCCCGGCGTCGTCGTGGTGGAGCCGTTGCACCGGCGCTTCGGTGACGAGTCGGGCACCCTGCTCGACCGCCCGGTCCGCGTGTACCTCGGCGGTGTACTTGGCGCCGGTCGGACACACCGGGCGACAGGTCCCGTACCCGGCACATTCGGGGCGACCGGCGTACGGTTCCGAATTGATGGCGCTGGGGGCCGGGTCCAGCGGAGCCCCTGCGGCTTCGAACGCGTCCGCGAGGAGCTTATCCACATAGCTCGGCGGATGGGCCGGGAGAGGCCGGCGGGCTTGCCGGGGCGGTCCGTATGCTCGATCCGCGCCCGCCACGCCGAGTTCCCGTTCGGTCGCCAGGTAAAACGGCCCCAGCGCATCGTACGAGATCGGCCAATCCGTCCCGACCCCGTGGCGAGAGTGCATCTCGAAATCCTCGGGATGGAGGCGCGACGCCGTCGCCTGCCAGTGAAGCGTCGATCCGCCGACGCCCTTGACGCGATGTTGATTGAGGGCGTAATCGATCTCGCCACCGATCCCGTACGCGTCCCGTTTGCCGCCCATATCCCAGACATCGGTTCGGGAAAACGACGGACGGAGGGACCGTTCCATCCGCTCGAGTCGGTCGTCCTGATCGAATCGGGGTCCGGCCTCCAGGACGATGACGTCGTGCCCGCGAGCGGCGAGGGCGGCTGCGACGATGCTCCCGGCGAGGCCTGCACCGATCACGCATATATCGGTATGGGTCATCCCCCGGGCCTCCGTCGGTACGCCGTCAGCCCGCCCGGGTGTCCGGGTGGGTTCTTACACCCGAGCAGCCGGCCACCGGTCGGCGTGGAATAGAGGACGTACAGGAGATCGTTGACGACGTAGTATCGCATCCGCTCCTGGACGGTTCCCCCCTGAACTGGCGGCGCGCGGTGTACTCCAAGCCGGCGGAAGACGGACTCCCGTCGGCGTTCGGACAGGGCCGGGAACGAGCGGCCCCCGATGTGGTGGGCATGGGTATTCAGCTCCTTGAGCGACTCCGCCTGGCCGGCCAGGTGATCCGGTCGGTTCGCCCGACGGCCCCGCACGTATGTCTGCACGAACGCGTCCGTCACCTCGACCTGGGACGGATACAACACCTCCGCGGCTGCCACGAGGAGTGCTACGATTTCCGCCTCCTCGAGATCCGCGACATCCCCCCGCACGGTCATCCCGATGTACGCGCTCGCGGCGCCCATGCCCCCGATCGCCATGATGGCATCCCGGCGCGTGAGTTCCATGCGTCCGTTCGGTTTTCCGAAGTGTTGGTTAGAATCGGGCTAATCGTGTCGGGAGGAAACGGCCAACAGGTCGCCGCCGGGTCGTCACGATGGTCAGCAGGATGAGTCCGATGTCGATCGTTCCGAGGAGGAGCTGGAGCGTCCACCCGTGTTGCCCGCCCGCGTAAACGACGGCGGCATCGACCAGGGGCGGCATTCGTCGGGCGAACACCTCCTCCATCTGTGGGCTGGCACGGGCATGCGTCCGAAGGATGTCGATCGAAACGGCCCCGAAGAGCCACGCCGCGGCGACGGCCCCAACCAGGGCGACGGTCCTCATCCACTGGGTCGGATGGATCGTCATCCCCGTCACCGGGATCTCGTCCCGACGGACCCCCACCACCGCGATCGGCGGTCCAACGAAGACGGCAAGCAGGAGATGATCGGCGAGAACACCAGGGGCCGCCGCGACCAGTCCTTTGTCCAGAAACAGCGAGGTCGCAGCGAGCACCGTCACCGTCCCGACCACGGTCCCGACCACAGTGAGGGGGAGGATCGCAACCGCGGCCGTCAGCGGACGTTTCCGGTATGGATACGCCAACCGCAGCCACAGC
>CAYSMB010000041.1:0-12988 GCA_964432005.1 uncultured Halobacteriales archaeon | reverse complement strand
TCTCCTCGGGCGCCTCCGCGTCGGGTTCCCCGAGCGTGTCAACGAGGCTTTGCTCGGTGCTGCGGCGTTGCCTGTCCAGCTCGGCCCGGTCCTCGACCGCCTCGGCGTATGCCTCGATACTGTCGACCCCCGCCGCCAGGATCTCCCGGATCGTTTCGCGACCCGTCGCTCGCCTCGTCTGCTGCTCCTCGCGTTGGGTTTCGACCTCCTCGAGGAGTTCCTCGTTGACGGAAATCTGCTGCTCTAATTCCTCACATTGGCTCTCCAGTTCGGCGAGGCGATCCCGGAAGTCCTCGATGGACGGGGCGATCGAATCGACCTCATCAACCTCGAGGCCCGCGTCCCGGGCGGTCTGGAGGAGCGTCTCCCGGTGCCGTTCGGCCGTCCGCACCGAGTGATGTTGGTAGGCATACCAGGCCAGCGACCCCAGTCCGATCATCGAGAGGATCACCCCCGCCACCGTGCTCCCCGCGATCGCCCCGATCCCGCCCAGGACGATGCCGGCGATCGCGGCATATTTCGCGATCGACATGCTCCGAGCGGCCCCGATCGCATCGGCGCGGGCCTCGCGAAAACGCTCGAGGCGTTGTTCGACCCGGTCGATCTCGTCGGCCCGATCGGCGACCGGTTCGAGCTCGGCCTCGAGCGAATGCAGCTCGTTCTCGTCCTCTCGGATCTCCGAACGCAGCCCCTCGTGGCGCCCGGTCAGTCGCTCGATCTCCTCTTCGGCCGCGGCCGCCTCCTGTTCGGCTTCCCGGAGGTCGTCGAGTTCCTCCCGGGTAAACCGGTCGTCGACCGACTCGACCGCATCCCGATACTCCTCGAGGCGTTCGGACAGCGTTTCGTGCCGATCCAGGGCGGCGGCATCCTGCTGGGTCGCCAGTGCCGCCTCGCATCGCTGGCGGTCCCGTTTGACGGCGAGGTATTCGCGTTCCGCCCCCGCGATGTCGGCGGATTCGGCCTCCTCGATGTAGGCCTCGATGGCCTCGACGAGATCCGTCGCGTCGTCCCGAACGTCTTCCGCATGATCCCGATATCCGGCCGATGACAGCCCCCGGCCATCCAGCGAGGTGAGCCGACCCGTTTCCACGAGTTCCTCCTGGATCGCCTGGATCTCGTTCGTGTGGAGGTCGCCGATCCGCTGGGTCACCGAATCGTAGAACGTGTGCTCCTGGCGCAAGTCGAGGTCGCTGTCGCGCACGATGAAGATGTTGCGGAGCTGGGCGGGGGTCACCTCCGAGACGTCCTCGAGATGGTGGCCATCCCCGAGCTGGTGTTCGTTTCCATCTGTTTCCACGAAGAGGTGCCCGCTAGGACGTTCCTCAACCCGTGAAATCCCGGGGAAGACGTCATCGACATCCGGGGAGAGAAGTTTCAACATGCTCTCGACGAGCAGGGTCTTTCCCGATTCGTTCGGTCCGAAGAATACCTCGATGTCGTCGTTGAACTCGTGCGAGAAGCTCCGGATGGGCCCATAGCGGCCGATCCGTAGGTCCGTGACCCGCATCAGAGCACCCCCTCCGCCGACAGCCGGGCGAAGACCTCGAGGGTCTGCTCCCAGACGTCGGCTTTGAACGTCTCGGGATCGTAGTCGTCGCGCTCCTCGGTGGCGACTGGTTCCTCGCGCCCCTCGAGGGCCGCCTCGAACTCCTCGAAGAGCGGATGCGCGAGGATGTGTTCGACCGTTCGGGTCCGGTTCTCGATGGGTATCTCGCCGGCGGCCTCCGCGACGGCCTCGTCGAACGCTTGCTCGTCCAGCTCCGTGTAGCCGTCCAGGACGATCCGCGCCTCGACGTTCCGGTCCCGCCAGGTGCCCGCCCGATCCTCGATGGTCTTGATGACCGCGTCCTCCTCTCCCGGGGTGACGCGCCACCGGAGTTCGTCGTAGTGGAAGGTACCCAGTGGCTGGAGGCGCACGGCCCGGCCGTCGGCGGTGTCGATCAGGGCGACCGTCCGGCGCCGGGTCTCGGATCGGGTCACCGACGTCGGCGTTCCCGGATACACGAAGGTGCCGCCGTTCGATAGCTCCGTCCGGTGATTCGTGTGATAGTGGCCGGCGAAATAGTACTCGTAGTCGAGTTCGGCCAGTTCTTCCTTCGAGATCGGGAAGTATCGCTTTTCGCTCTCGTCGCCGACGCCACCGCTCACTGGCACCTCCAGGCTGCAGTGCACCAGCAGGGCCTCCGGACCGTCGAACGGTTTCCGGTCGGCCAACGCGATCAGCAGCTCCTCAGTCGCCTGGCGGACGTACGGGAGACAGGTGAGCCGCATGGCCCCGTCGTCGATCGAAACGTGCTGGAACGGTTCCCCAGTCGCGGGCTCGAAGTTCTCGCCGAACACGAGGTTACCCCGGAAGGCGTCGGCGTCGTGATTCCCGGGGATGGTGATGATCGGATACGACCGGTCCGAGAACAGTTCCCGCAGGGAATCGCGGAGCTCCTCCGCGGCCACTTCCGAGTCGAACAGGTCCCCGCCGATCGTCACCGCGTCGACGGCTTCGTCGTCGGCGACCGCCAGGATCGCCTCGAGCCCTTCCTGTCGTTCGGGAGCGTCGGGATCGAGATGGACGTCGGCCGTATGGAGGATGTTCGTGATGGCGCGGTCACCCGGTTGGGCTGACCAATTTCGTATCGACCTAAAACCATTTGGGGGCGCCACGCCGGAAGTGATCGGGATCCCTTCGCCGACACCCGGACAACGGTACGTTGCCGGTCCATCACGTTCTCTACAGCATATCTCGATGGATCTTTCTGATTATCCCTGCCCTCGATAATCCAGCACGTCGAGTGCCGGCCGCTCCCGGTAGTCGTCCCACCCGAGTTCTCCGACGACGTCGGCGGTAAGCGGCGCCGTGAGACCTTGGGCGGCTTCCCCGCCGTTCCAGGTCCGCAACGAAAGCTCGACGTTGTTCGCGGGGAGGAGCTCGACGTGCTCCCTGTCCGATCCGAAGAGTCGCACGCTTTCTAGTTCTACGCCCTCGAGCAGGAACGTCGGCCGTTCGTTCCCGTTCCCGAATGGGGCCAGCTGGTCGAACGTCTCGACGAGGTCAGCATCGATCGCGGCGGGGGCGACCCGCGCATCGATGTCGACGGTCGGCCGCAGATCGCCCGGATCGTAGCGTTCCCGGAGGGTCGATCGGAGTCGCGTGCGGACCGTGTCGATCGCGTCGGGATCGGCCCGAAAGCCAGCTGCGCCCGGATGGCCCCAGTACTCGTCCAGGTGGTCCTCGCAGGCTGCATAGAGTTCGAGGAAATCGATGTCGGCCTCGCACCGGGCGTTCGCGATGTACTGGCCGTCCTTTTCCCGAAGGACGACGACCGGTCGACCGAAGCGCTCGGCGACCCGCGAGACCGCAACCCCGCCGACGTATCGATCGGTATCCACGAACAGCACGTTCAGGTCATCCGAGACGGTCTCCTCGTCGATCCGATCGAGGAGGTGGGTCTCCCACGCCTCGCGCTCTCGCCGTCGCTCCTCGCGGAGGGCTTCCAGGCGCTCGATCACGTCCGCGGTGTCCCGCCCGCCGCGAACCGCCTCGAACAGCAGGGCGCCGGTCTCCTCCCCTTGAGCGGCCTTCATCAGCGGGACGACCGACCACCCAAGATCGCGCAGTGTATCCACGCCGCAGTGCTCGACGACGGCCCGGACGCCGGCAAGCGTGGTGTCCCCCAGTCGTTCGTACCCTTCGCGGACGATGGCGCGATTCTCCGTCGTCAACGACATGTAATCGCCGAGCGTGGCGAGCGCAGCAAGGACCAGACCGTCCCGATCGTAGGCTTCGGTTTTGGCTGGCTCGGCCCCCTGAACGAGGTAGCGTCCGAGCTTGTACGCGAGGGCACCGCCGGCGAGGTCGTCGTTCGGGTAGTCGCTCTCGGGCAACCGCGGATTGACGCAGGGGACCTCGGCCGGAAGCGTGGCTTCGGCGTCGTGATGGTCGGTGACGACGATATCGAGCCCGTGGTCGAGGCCGGTTTGCACGGCGCCGGTCGCCTTGGACCCGCAGTCGACGGTCACGACGATATCGTATCCCTCTCCGGCGAACCGGGCGAGCTCGTCGCCGTCCAGTCCGTATCCGTCCCACTTGCCCGGGACGAACGTGTCCGGCTGGCGATCGAGGAGTTCGAATGCTCTGACGAGCGCCACCGCGCCCACGACGCCGTCGATGTCACGATCGGCGTAGACGAGGACATCCTCGTTCCCTTCGATCGCGCCGAGCAACCGCTCGGAAACCGCCGATATCGCCGGCAACCGGTCGGGCGGATGGAACTGCTCGGCCCCCGGTTCGAGCCCTTGCTTCGCCGTGTCCGGCCGCGTGAAATCCCGATTGGCGAGGACCCTCGCGACGATGGGATCGAGGTCGAGCGCGTCGGCGAGCCGTTCGACGACCTCGCTCGGTGGATCGTGGACGACCCATTCGCGCTCGACCGTGTTCATGGCAGTCTGCCCAATCGGTCGGGGTGAGAAAAACGGCTAGGCTATGGCGAGGTGGAAGTGAAGCCGCGCCTGGCTCACGCATCGACGTCCTCGTCGGATTTTGACAACGCAGAACTGCGATGTCACAACGAAACGGGGCGGAGACTGCCCAACGGACGGGAACCCGCTCTCCCGATCGTGTCCTGATTACCTTTTTATCACCTCGAGCATTCCGTGGGCGCGTGGCTATCCCCCGTGCGAAATCGGTCGACGATCTGTACGCGGACGTCGCTGGGTACGACCTCGTCCTCGTGCCGGATCCCCCGCTCGCCAGCGCGTTGAATCGTCGCCTCGAAATGGCCCACATCGGACCGTTCGCAATAACCCCTCGGCGGCTCGCAGCGGGCCGTCGAGAGACCGCGGAGGATCGCACCGCGTTCTTGGAAGTGATCGACGAAACGGATCTCCAGTGGAAGGATGCCGCGTATGCCATCGGGAATATTCTCCAATGCTGGGAGCACCGGGGCGCGGCCGATGCGATACTCGATTTCCCCGACTTCGACACGTCCGCGCATCGCGACGTCCTCGCGGTGATGGAGACACTCGATACAACGTCCCGTCGACTGGATACATACGAGATTGCCCCGGACCGAGACGTCGCGGTCGTCGGCGTCGAGGAGTTCACCGCCCTGGAGCGGTCGATCCTTCCGGACTCTTACGACATCGTCGATCCGTTCGCCTCCGAGCCGTTCGATCTTCCCCCGTTTCGCGTGTTCGATTCGCCAGCCGCAATCGTCGACACGATTCTCGATACCGTCTCGGCGGAGAACGCCGACCGGGTCGGGATCGTCCTCGATCGGGGCGGGGAGTTCTCCTCGCTCGTGGAGGCCGCCCTCGAGGCCGCGGGGATCCCCTTCTTCGGTGGGCCCGGATTTGCTGACATCCCGGACCATCGGGGGTTCGTTCGGCTCCTCCGTGCCGCCCACTCGGGAAGCGATATCCGGGTCGCCGATGTCCGACCGATCCTCGACCAGCTCGGCGCCGAAGTGGGTACGGCCCACGACGAAAAGCGCCTCCACCGCCTCGAGCGACCGGAGGTCGACTGGCTCGTCGAGTTTTTCGGGAACGTCGAAACGTATACCTTCGGCGGAGCGGCCGAGGCGTACGAGGAGGCTGCCTCGGCAGACGTGGGCGCGTTTCGGGGGGAACTCGGCCGGCTCGGCCTCCTGGAGGGGCCCGTCACCGAGGATGCGGTCAACCGGCTCGAGTTCTACCTCCAAACGTACGAGGTCCCCGTCGACCGCGAGAACGAGGGCGTCCTGCTCGCGGACGCGACGACGGCAGCGACCGTCGATCGACCCGCCGTCTTCTTTCTCGGCATGAACGAGGGGTGGACGACCTCCACGCCCGGACGCCCCTGGGTCGACCAGGACCGGGAGTTCACGCGACACATCAACCAGTTCCAGCGGCTTCTCCAGAACGGCGTCGAGCAATACTACCTCGTGCTCGACGAGCGCGGGGGTCGGGCCGTCACGCCCTGTCTGTACTTCCAGGAGTTGCTCGACGAGGAATTCGAACGATTCTCGGACGCGGAATCGGTCCAGCACGCTCGGTCGTATCGACACAGCCCGCAGGGGTTCGACCGCAAGCCGACCGACGTGGAACCGGTCACGGTCGACACGATCAGCCAGTCGAGTCTCAACCGCCTGGCGAACTGTCCGCGGGATCACCTGTTCAGCCGGCTCGTCGAGGGCCCGGACAAGGACCATCTGGCGGTGGGCGATCTGTTCCACGACTTCGCCGAAGTGTACGCGAACCATCCCGGGAAGGTCGGCGAGCCCGAGATCGAGGATGTCGTCGAGTTGATGTTCGAGACGACCCGGCCCTTTACCCGACGGGAGGATCGGGCGATCGACCGAACCCGCTACCGAATCGGCCTCGAGACCATCGTGGAATTTCTGGACGAGAACGAACCCGTCGGCGCGGCGTTCCTGACCCCGAACACTGATCGGTGGAACAACCAGGTCGCCGACCGCCTCGGGCTCGACGTGACGGCGCCCCATACCGAGTGGTGGTTCGAGGACCGGGACCTCAGCCTGAAGGGGAAGGTCGACCTCGTCCATTCCCGGACGCGCTTTCTCGATTACAAGAGCGGATCGAAGGACTCCGCGAGCCAGGTAGTCGCGAAGGCGGCGCTCGATCCACCGCACGACACGCCGGAGTACCAGGCCTTGCTCTATCTGACGTTCCATCGATCACAGGTCGCCGACGAGTCCCTCGAGTTCACCTTCTTTCACTTCTTCGAGACGCTCGATGACGTCGTGGCTGGCGAGGCCGACCTGGACGATTGCCTGACGACGATCACGTATCATCCGATCCCCTTCGAGGAGCACATCGTCCGGGAGACGGTCTTTGAGGAGCTGTGCGAGGAGGGATCGAACGATTGCCGCAAGACGCTCGACCAGGTCGCCCACGAGACGTTTTCCGGGATCCTTGCCGAACACCCCTTCCCGGAAGGCGCCACGAAGGCAGCGGTCATGGACTCCCCACTCGGCGAAGCGCTGCACCGCGAGCTCCGTGGCTGCGTGGGCGAGTACAAGTACGTGGAAAACGGATGCGCCCAAGCACTCTCGACCCTTGCGGACATCCGCGACGAGCACTTCTTCGCCGACGATCTCGACGCATTCGAGGCGTTCGTCCACGATCGCCTGGCGGACCTGAATCGCTACCGCGCCGGCGAGACCCGCTTTCCGGTCGCGGGCCTCGGCGGCGAGCCGAACTGGCGCCGCGTCGATCACCGCGACATGCTCTTCGAGGGCGATGCCTGAACCGAACTGCGCCCAGCGCGAGCTCATCGAGAGGACCGAGGGGAGCTACCTCGTCGATGCCGGTCCGGGCACGGGCAAGACCTTCGCGCTCACGCGCCGCTATGCCGGGATCGTCGATCAGTCGGGCGTCGATCCCGAGGACGTGCTGTTGGTGACGTTCACCCGGAATGCCGCGAGAGAGATGAAAGAACGTGCCGTCGCGCGCTCGGGATACGGGATGCGGGCACTGCAGGATGCCCCGATTCAGACGTTCCACAGCCGCTGTCACGACATCCTCGTCGAGCACGGCTTCGATGCGCCGACCTATCTCGGCATCGACGACCGGATCACCCAGGACACCCAAGTGCTCGAGGACGAGCTCGTCGAGGGCGCAGAGTTCCGGCGGTTCTTCGATCGGTTCCGCGACGACCGGCCCGAGTACGAGGAGTTCTACCGCGTCGTCGACCGCCCGGATTCCCTGCTCGGCCTGATCAAGGAGCTGGGGGCCAAGGGGATCTTTCCGACCGCCGATGGCTGGTATCGCGAAGGCGAACGACAGCTCGACGGTGACCCCGAGGCGTTCCGGGAGGTATGGGAACGGGCAAACCGTCTCCGGAACGATGGCAACAAGCAGTCCGAACTCCGGTCGTCGCTGAACGGGTTCGGGCGCGAGGATTGCTACCTGCCGGACGCCCCCGACGAATACGAGATCCGTGGCGACGGGAAGGCGATCCCGGACGAATGGGCCACGCGGGTCTTCCGTGAGGATCGCGAAGCCCTGAAGAACTTCGTCCACGACGTATACCTTGGCTACATCGCGTACGCGCTGGCGCGAAATTACGTCAACTACGGGATGCTCCAGGGATTCGCGTACGTCCTGCTCTGCGAGGATCACGCCCTCCGCGAGAAGCTCTCGTTCGAGTACGTGATGGTCGACGAGTTCCAGGATACCTCCGAGGTCCAGTTCAAGCTCGCGCTGCTTTCGTGTGGCTCGGAGAACTTCTGTGCCGTCGGCGACTGGAAACAGAGTGTCTATGGCTTTCAATATGCCGCTGTGGAGAACATCAAAAACTTCGAGGCGCGTCTCGAACGGTTCGCCGCCGACTTGAACGACGACGCCGACCGGGTACCCTTCGAGTACGCGTCGGTCGAGCACATCGAGCTCGGGGTGAACTACCGATCGACACAGGCACTCCTCGATTTTTCCGAGCATGGTCTGGAAGCCCCCGCGACCGGAAGCGATACCCCGGAGCCCGTCGGCGACGACGTCGTCTCGCTGCGCTCGAACAAGGATATCGAAACCACCCGCATCGAGGCCGTCCGCCACGAGGACGAGCCCGAGATGCTGCTGACGAAGCTGCAAACGATCGTCGGCAACGAGGCGTACGCGATCGAGGACGATGACGAGTTACGGCCGCCGACCTACGGCGACATCGCCGTCCTGACCCGCACCCAGGATTTCGGCCGCGAATTGCTTCACACCGCAGAAGCACACGACCTTCCTCTGGCCTACGAGGGCGGCATCGAGCTATTCCGCACCGACCAGGCCAAGCTCGTGCTGGCGTGGCTCCGGATCCTCGAGAGCGGCGACGAGCGGGGCTGGGCGACGGTACTCGAACGGGCCGGGTACACGCTCGACGAGATCGCCCGGTACCTCGAGGACGATAGCTACCCCGAGGAAATGGAGCTCTTCAGGGCCGAGCTCGGGGCCCTCGATAGCATCGGCGGCGTCGCCGAGCAGGTGCTGGAGCGCTATGGTTATACGGACACGTACGCCGACGTGGTCATCGACACGCTGCAGGAGGCCCACGACGCGACGACGATGACGCGGGGCGACCTGATCCGCTTCGTCGAGCGCGGCATCGAGGAGGGTGCCACCCGGGAGGTGAGTGCCCCGGCCGGCACGAACGCAGTGACGGTCCAAACCATCCATGCGGCCAAGGGGCTCGAGTATCCGATCGTCGTGCTCGCGAACATGAATCGGCACAAGTTCCCGTCGACCGGTGGTGGGGGGTCGGTGCTCTCGTTCGACGAGCCGATCGGCCTCCGACAACGGGACATCTTCGCCGAGGCCCACGGGTACCCCCACGTCTACGACAACTGGCGCGCCGACGTTCTCCGCACGTGTCTGCCGAACGACTACGACGAGGAGCGGCGACTGCTGTATGTGGCGATGACCCGGGCCGAACACCACCTCGTGTTTACGGCGGAGGAGGAACCGAACACGTTTTTAGAGGAACTCCCCGTCCCGGTGGAAGCGTTAGAGCCGGACATCGAGGCGGTAGATACCGGCCAGACGGTGCAGACACGGCTCGAACTCGCGGTGCCGCTCCCCGAGGGCCCAGCCGGCTGGAACCCCCACGATCTCATGCGGGATGACGTCTTCGCCGAGACCCCCGAGGGGAAGGGCACCGCGTTCGGGGTCGCGGTCCACGACTTCGCCGAGGCCTATGTGGGCGGCGAGGCGGTGGTTCCGTCAAATACCGACGAAGAGCACGTCATGGCGTTCGTCGATCGTTTGGAGGGCACGTTGTCCGTCGAGACGGACGCCTATCTGCCCCTGGACGTCGATGGCGAGCGCGCCACGATCTCCGGCATCGTCGATCTCGTCCAGGAAACCGGGGACGAGGTCTGGGGCTACGATCTCAAGACCGACCGGGGGCGCCACGCGGAAGCGGAATACCGGAAACAGCTCAGCGTCTACTACCACGTCCTCAGGGACAGTTTCCCGGAGAAGTCCGTGACGGTCGCCCTGTTTTATACGGACGACGGGAAGCTCGAGGAAGTCGATCCGCTCTCGAAACGCGAACTCGCCGAGCTGGTTTCATCGGCGTGATGCGGGCGTCGGCTGTCGGAAATATCGTCCCGGCGAGTTTCCGCGAGCACTGACCGGCCAGGTATTATGCCGGAATTACCGCCTCGGCGTCGATCTCGATCAGATACTCCGGCTGGACGAACTCGCTGACGCCGATCAACGTGCTGGCGGGATAGCGGTCCGAATCGAAGAATTCCAGCCGGACGCCGTGGATCGTTTCGAGATCCTCTTCGGACATCTCGGAATCTTTGACGTAGACCCGAACGCGGACCACGTCGTCCATCGAGCCGCCGGCGTTCTCCAAGCGAGACTGGATCTCCTCGAGGATTTCCCTAGTTTGCTGTTCGAGGCCGTCGGCGTCGGAGGTGGTCCCGCTGATGAAGACGCGCCTGTAGTCGCCAAAATCACAGCTCACGCCTGCCGAAAAGGCCGTTTCGTGTCGTGCCCATTCGCCAGCCTCGGGGTTGAGAATCTCCTTTTTCATGGTAACGATCGCGGCGTAGGACGGATAAAATATCCTGTAACCCCGCGTGGTGCCCGTGGCGACGCAAATGCAGTCGATAAACTGTCCGGTCAATTGGGGCTACGGGATGCGGGCGTCGAGGGACCCACGCGATGCCGGGAGGCTCTTTGCCCCTTGGACGGAATCGGGTCCTAATGGGGCGTCTGGAACGGATCAGGGTGTACCCGGTCAAGGGATTCGACGGCGTGGACCTCGAGCGGGCCAGGCTCCGCGAGGGCGGGACGCTCGCGTACGATCGGGAGTTCGCGCTTTTCGATGACGCTGGCGACGTCCTTAATAGCAAACGGACGCCGCGAGTCCACGAACTCGCGACCGACTTCTCGACCGAGACCGGGATGCTCTCCGTGGAATCGCCCGACGGGGAACGCGAGGCGTTCGACCTCGAGGGCGGTCGCGACCGGACATCCAAGTGGTTCAGCGATTACTTCGAGATGGATCTGACACTCCGGCGGAATCGCACGGCGGGGTTCGTCGATCGGCCGGACATGGGGCCGTCGGTGATCAGCACCGCCACGATCGAGGCGGTCGCCTCCTGGTTCGACGAGATGACCGTCGAGAGTGCGCGGCGTCGGGTGCGGGCGAACCTGGAGATCGCCGGGGTCCCGGCCTTCTGGGAGGATCGCTTCGTCGGTGCGGACGCGACGGGGTTCGAGATCGGGGACGTGCGTCTCGAGGGGGCGACTCCCTGTGGGCGGTGTGTGGTGCCCCAACGGGATCCCGATACCGGGGAGGCCTTGCCGGCGTTCCGCGAGCGGTTTGTCGAGAAGCGCCGGGAGACCTTTCCGGAGTGGGCCGACGAGGCCGCCTTCGATCACCTGTATACGTTGATGCTCATTGCCCGCGTCCCCCTGCCCGAACGTGGCTCGACGATGGCGGTTGGGGACGAGGTTCGGGTGGGCGAGTCGGGAAACAGTGGCTGACCTCACGGCCAGATTTGCAAGCCTCTCCATGAGAGGCATCCCCCGGTTCTTTGAGAGTTTCTGCGGAGCAACATGTTCCCGATGCGCTGTGACGACTACGATAACATCCTCAGAAAGGCGAGGAGGGATATGATAGACTGGCCAACATGGACATGTGGGCTTTCTTTTGGAAGCCTAACGACGCGCGGTGATTTTCGAATAGTCTCTGATCAACGCCCGGACCCTGCCGGAAGTCATTTTCACACTTTTCGGGCTTCGACGACACTCACTGGCCCGTCCTCGGGCTCCCACGGGCGAACGAGCTCCCAGTCAGCCTGTTCTAATAATGCCCGGTACTCTGCCTCCGTGCGTTCCCGACTGTCGTTGATCACCATCATCTCGATATCCGCACGTTTCGAGGGATCTGGCGTGTCGGGCCCGGGAAGGAGCCGCTCGACGATGAAGAGGCGGCCGTCCTGCGGTGCCGCCTCGTGGATGGTTGAAAGGATGTCCACGCACTCCTCGTCGGGCCAGTCGTGGAGAATGAATTTGAGTACGTAAGCATCCGCGGCGGGCACCGACTCAAACATATCACCTGCGATGTAGTTGCACCGGTCTTCGACCCCCAGCTTTGGAGCCCAATGGCTAGCTTCGTCCTCGACGACATTGGGGAGGTCCAGGATGGTTCCCTCCAGATGCGGGTTGGCTTCAAGCAAGTGAGAAAGTGTGTGACCCTGCCCACCTCCTACGTCACAGACGTGTGAGAACTGCGTGAAATCATACGTGTCGAGAGCTTCCAACACTTGCGGAGTAGAGATTTGAGATTGAATCGTCTGGCTGCCGTTAAAGGCAGCTGCAAACTCCGGATGCTCCTCGGCGTAATCGAAACTGTTACAGCCGAATTCGCGGACGAAACCGCTCGGCCCACCCTCCCTAACGATATCGGGCAAGTGCAGCCACGAGGAAATGAATTCGGGGCCCAGTCACGTCCGGATGCCATCGCGGATAGAGCGGGGATGATCATCCTGACAGAGTTTACCCTTGGGACTCAGGGAAAATTTCTGCTCGGCCTCCTCGTTCAGAAATCCCAGGGAGGCAAGTGCCCGGAGCAGGCGATACGCGTACCCGGGGTGGAGATCCAGTTCGTCAGCTACCGCGCTCGCTGGGCGACCGTCGTCTGCCAGAACTTCAAATATTCCCAGTCTCACGCCGGCCGAGAGGATCTGCCCGGTCATGAACGTGGCAACGGGTTCCAGCGCTTCCCTGGCGAGCTCTTCTGACTCTTCGACGCCGGTCGATGTATCGAGGGCCTCATCTCCCATGTTACTAGTTAACTACGACTCGAGGGATCTCAGAAAAGTTTGAGGCTTGATCGATGCTGGCCATCGCTCGGTTCCATTAACGGACATACGCCCCAGGAGACTCGGACGGGAGGACTCTATGCTTTATAGAATCCATGCTCCGACGGGGATTAGAGCACGAGATTTGCGGGTAAATCAGATGAACAAAAAATGATTCGAACCGACTATTC
>CAYSMB010000040.1:0-13004 GCA_964432005.1 uncultured Halobacteriales archaeon | reverse complement strand
CCGTCGACGAGCTCCCCGACGATCTCGTCGACCGGGTCGAGGCGGCCCACCGCTCCGGGGTCGGTACTGACGGGCAAGGCTATCACGCGCCGTGGGATGTCTCGGTCGCCGAGGAACTCGCCCTGCGAGGCCATACGACGTCACTCTCGGCCCGGTATCTCTCTGGGGAGGCCAAGGGGGAGTTGGAACCGCCCCAGCGCTTTTTCAGCGTGGAAAAGGTCTATCGAAACGACACGCTGGATGCCACCCACCTCCTCGAGTTCTTCCAGATCGAGGGCTGGGTGATGGCCGACGAATTGAGCGTCCGCGATCTCAAAGGGACGTTTACCGAATTCTACGAGCACTTCGGGATCACGGATCTCCAGTTCAAACCCCACTACAACCCCTACACCGAGCCGAGCTTCGAGCTATTCGGCACCCACCCGCGCACGGGCGAACTCATCGAGATCGGCAACAGCGGCATCTTCCGGCCGGAGATGCTCGAACCGCTCGGGGTCGAGCACGATGTGATGGCCTGGGGACTGGCACTGGAGCGGCTCATGATGTTGGTCACCGGCGCGGAGGACATCCGCGACGTGCACGGCACCCTCGTCGATCTCGATTTCCTGCGAACTCAGGAGGTGACGTACTGATGCCGATCGTGGAGGTCGAGGCCGACGAACTCCGGCGGCTGGCCGGGGTGCCCGATCGGGACGAGGAGACGCTGCTCTCGGATCTATTCGCCCTCGGCTTGGAGTATGAAGGGCGTACGGATGACGGCGAACTCCAGCTCGAGTTCGGCCCGGATCGGCTCGATCGGCTGAGCGTCGAGGGCGTGGCCCGGTCGCTCCGGTACCAGTACGGCGAGGAACGGGGGGTCCACACACCGCTGGTGACCCATTCCCACTGGACGATCGCCGTTGACGGGACCGTCCCGGACGAACGGCCCTACGTGACCGGCGCCATCGTGCGCGACGTGTCCCTGACCGCCGGATCACTGGAATCGCTCATCCAGCTCCAGGAGAAACTCCACGAGACGATGGGGCGTCGCCGGGTCAAGGCCGCCATCGGGATCCACGACCTGGCCATGCTGAAGGGCGGGACCGCCCCGGAGGGCGGTGACGCGGAGATCACCTATCGTGGAATCGACGGCGACGAGGCGCGGTTCGTCCCGCTGGAAAGTGACTCCGAGATGACGCCATCGGCCGTCCTCGAGGAGCACCCGACCGGCCGCGAGTACGCCGACGTCGTCGCCGGATACGAACGCCTCCCGGCGATCTACGACGAACTCGGACTATTCTCGTTCCCCCCGATCATCAACGGTCGACGGACGGAGGTCACGCCGGAGACCCGCGATCTGTTCATCGAGCTGACCGGAACCGAGCAGTGGACGATCGACAAGATGCTCAATATCGTGTGTTACGCCCTCGATGCCCGGGGCGGGCGGATCGAAGCACTGGACGTCGTCTACGACGATCACCAGCTCGAACGACCGGATTTCGCCGTCGAGACGAAACACGTCGCGCACGAGCGGATCGAGCGAACGCTGGGGATCGATCTGGCCGGCGAGGAAGTCATCGATCTGATCGAACGGGCGGGTCTCGACGGCGAACCGATCGAGACGGACGACGGCCTCGAGTACGCCGTCGACATTCCGCCCTACCGGGTCGACGTCCTCCATCCGGTCGACATCGTCGACGACCTCGGGCGGGCATACGGGTTCGAGAACCTCGAGCCCAGGTATCCGGACGTCGGCACCGTCGGCGGCCGCCATGAGCGATCCGAGTTCGAGCGGACCGTCCGCGGGTTGCTCGTCGGGCTTGGGTTCGAAGACCTGCTCAACTTCTATCTCATCAGCGAGGAGGCAAACTTCGATCGGATGGGCATCGAATCGGACACCGAGGGCGTCGGCGGGGCCGAACCGCCCCGGATCCTGGAACCGTACAGCGAGGAGTACGAAATCGTCCGGACGTGGGCGCTGCCCTCGATCTTTCTGGTCCTCGAGAACAACACCCACCGCGCCTACCCGCAGCGACTGTGCGACATCGGACTCGCGACCGGGGTGGATCGGTCGATCGAAACGAAGGTCGACGAGCGTCGCACCGTCGGCGCCGTGATCGCGGGGCACGACGCCTCCTATGAGGACGCCAAATCGAAGTTGGCCGCCCTCTGTCGGCGACTCGGCTGTTCCCTCGAGACCCCTCGGACGGAGCACCCGACCTTCATTGGCGGACGGACGGCGGCGATCGATCTCGGGGACGGGCCGGCGGGCGTCATCGGCGAGGTGGATCCGGCGGTGCTCACGGAGTTCGATCTGGAAGCCCCCGTCGCTGGCTTCGAGGTCAAACTCGGCGCGCTCAAGGACGCCGCCGATGAGTGACCAGCCCGTGCCGTACGGCGGTTACGAGCACGAGGAGGATCACGCCTTTCCCGACGATCGGCTGCATGCCGTCCTCGACGCGATCGAGGCGGATCCGTGGATCCAGTCCTCGCTATCCGCCCAGAACATCAACCCCGTCACGCGACTCGGGTACAACGATCACGGCTCCAAGCACATCGATATCGTCCTCGACCGGGCCCTCGTCCTCTATGATCTATTGAAACGAGCCGACGTCAGTTTCGACGGCGCCGCCGATCAGGGCCTCGAGGAAGCCGACGAGCCGGTGATCGTTGCGCTGGCGGCGACGCTACACGACATCGGCCACCTGATCCACCGCGACGCCCACGCCCACTGGGCGATCCCGCTCGCGATCCCGATCTTGCGCGACTTCCTGCCGGAGTTCTACGACGCGGATGCCGTGGTCCGCATGAAGGGCGAGATCCTCCACGCCATCGTCTGCCATCACAGCCAGGAGCGACCCCTCACGCGGGAGGCGGGCATCGTGAGGATCGCTGACGGGCTCGATATGGAGCGAGGTCGATCGCGCCGTCCCTACGAGGAAGGCGGGCGGGGCATCAACACCGTCTCGAGCCAGTCGATCGAGAGTGTCCAGCTCTACCATGGCGACGATGTGCCCGTCCGGGTTGAGATCGAGATGGTCAATGCGGCGGGGGTATACCAGGTCGACACGCTGCTCAAGCAGAAATTGGAGGGATCGGGCCTCGAGGACCTTGTCCGGATCGTGGCGGTCAACGTCGATTCCGCAGAGGGCAGGATCGTTGAACGTCTCGAGCTGTGAGACGAAAACCCATTTAACAGAACGTACGGTACCAACAGGTGTGCGTGGGTGGTCTAGTGGTTAGGACCTCAGCCTTCCAAGCTGATGGCCCGGGTTCAAATCCCGGCCCGCGCATACCGTCTTTGCCAGGCTAGAAGGCAGGGAGGATCTCCTCGACGAACCGGTCGATCGTCGCGGGATCGTTTTCCATCGCCTTGATGATCACTCGTTCGACCCCGCGGTCCGCGAACGCACCGACGATCCGTTCGACCTCGTCGGGCGAGCCGATCGCGCCACGGAACGTGTCCCGGGACGCGGGTCCGAGTTCCGTCCGGGCCATTTTCTCCTCGTAGGCCGCGTGGGCAGCATCGTCGGTCTCCCGGGTCAATGCAGTGGTCAGTACGGTCTTCTCGATCTCCTCGAACGGCCGGTCTACCCGCGCGCAATGATCGGCCAGGACCTCGAGCTTGTCCCCGTAGGTTTCCGGATCGACGCCGGGAACGTTCCATCGATCGGCGTACTCCGCGACGGCTCGGAGGGTGAGCTGCTCGCCACCTCCACCGACGAGAACGGGTGGATGCGGTTCCTGAACGGGTTTTGGTTCGAGAATGAGATCGTCGATCGCGTAGTGCTCGCCGGCGTAGGTCACCGGGGAGGATTCGGTCCACATCGCCCGGATCAACTCGATCGTCTCGCGCATCTGCCGGTTCCGCGTTGAGATATCCGGGAAATCGTACCCGTAGGCCCGGTACTCGTCTTCGAACCAGCCGGCCCCGATTCCGAGCACGGCTCGGCCGCCGGAAAGATGATCGAGCGTGGTGAGGATCCGACCGAGATAACCCGGATTACGATAATGCGGCGAGGTCACCAGGGCCGACAGCTCCATCGAGTCGGTCGCCGCCGCGACCGCCGGGAGCACCGTATAACAGTCGAAGAACGGATCGTCGTGATAGCCGTTGACGCTGATCTGCCAGAGGTGGTCCATACACGAAAACCAGGAAAATCCGGCCTCATCGAGCCGACTGGCCCGCGTGAGTGTGGCGTCGAGCCACTCGTCCTCATCGTGGGTCTCGAACGACGCGTTGTGGTATCCGAACTCCATGCGTGGCCTCACAAGAGACGTGTGTGCGATAAAGGTGGGGCTCAGGCCCGGCCGGCGGCCTCCACGCGACCGTCGACGAAGCTGCCGTCCTCGACGATCGTCTCACCGTCGACGACAACGGTCGGCGTTAGCTGGACGCCGTCGAGGTGGAGGCTACTCTGATACTTACCACCGAGATCCTCGCCCGTGCCGAGCGCGAAGTGAACACCGCCCCGGACCTGTTTGTGTTCGATGTAGTTGCCGTTCGGGCGGGCGGCCGGCTGGGTTTGGATCGAGAACTCGCCGATCCAGTAGGCATGTTCGTCCCCCCGCTCCTCGATGTATTCGCGCAAAGCGGCCGCCTCCCGCCCGCCCGAAATCTCGACGATCCGCCCGTCTTCGACCTCCCAGGTGATTGGCTGCTCGAGAATGCCCACGCCCATCATGAAGCTGTCGTGCACGATCGTTCCGTTGACGCTCTCCTCGACGGGACACAATGGCGTCTCACCGAGGGGGAACTCCCCGTACACCGGTTCGCGCCCCGCGACGCTGAATGACACGTCGGTTCCCTGCGGTGAGGTGACAGAGACCTCCTCGGCCTCGTCGAGGATCCCGGCGACCGCGTGCATGAAGCTCGTCACGGCCGCCGGATCGGCCGTAACCGCACCCTGCTGGAAGTAATCCTCGGTCGGATCCGCGAGCAGGATGTATTTCTTGTCGAGATCGTTGATGGCGTGCGAGATCGCTTCCGTATGGGTGATCGAGTAGCGACACATGTTGATCACCACGTCGGTCGACGTCGCGGCCGCAGCGACCTCGGGCGGGGGCTCATTGTTCGGCGCGTCCATCAACGGGATGACCGTGATCGTGGGTTCGACCCCACGCGCACCCAATAACCCGGCCAGCGTGTGATAGAGCCGCGTGCTCACGTCGGTGTCGGTCACGATCAGCGCGTGGTCCTCGTCCCCGTCGAGCTGCCACTCCAGGATGCGGTCCATGTTGCGGGTGATGTCCTGGAGCCGGCCCTGTTTCTGATCGGTATCGCCATAGCGCACCATGTCGTCGACGCTCCAGTATCGGGGCATATCCCGACCAGCGGTCGAACGGGGCATAATCGTGACGACGGCCGACAGGACTACGTATCGCTCCGTCCAGGATCGAGCCATGTCAGGACCCACAGTGGGGCTCAAACTCCCCACGGTCGATGACGATCCCGATGGGATGAGCGCCGCGGACTGGGGGATGCGCGCGGAGGAGCTGGGCTATGACTCGATCTGGATGAGCGAGGCCTGGGGGCCGAACAGCCCGGTCGAGCTCGCGAGCGTCGCTCCCCAGACCGAGGACATCCGCCTGTGTACGGCCATCGTCAATGTCTACTCGCGAACGCCGGCCGTGATCGCGATGGCGGGCGCGACGCTGCAGCGACTCTCCGATGGCCGTGCGGTGCTCGGGATCGGTCCGAGCCATCCGCCGGCGGTCGCCTCTATTCACGGGCTTGAGTACGAGCGGCCGGTGCGACGGACGCACGAGGCGATCGAACTCGTCAAGGCCCTGACGAGCGAGTCCGGCGAGGTCACCTACGAGGGAGAGATCTTTGAAGTCGAAGGGGCCGATGGGTTGGACGCGCCGGTGCCGGTCCACAACGCCGCGCTCGGGGAGGCCAATCGGCGTGCGACCGGGCGCGTTGCGGATGGGTGGTTGCCCTACTTGCTCCCCGTTTCGGCCCTGGAGGATGCCTTCGAGACGATCGCGGACACCGCGGCGGCGGCCGGTCGGGATCCCGACGAGATTCAGGTCACCCCGCAAATTCTCGCCGCCGCGAGCGACGATCCGGCAGCCGCAAAGAATGCGATCCGCGAGTTCGTCGCCGGGTACATCGGTCCGCTCGACAACTACCGGAACGCGTTGGCCGACTGGATGCCGGAGTCAGCCGAGGCCATCGGGGAGGCGTGGGCGGAGGGCGGTCCGGATGCCGCCGAGTCGGCCGTGACCGACGAGGTCGTCCAGGAGCTGGGTATCGCCGGAACGCCGGAGGAGGTCAGAGAACAGCTAGCAGGGCTTCTGGATCGATCCGTTATCGACAGTCCGATCATGTACGTACCCCGGACGGCCTCCGAGGAGATGCGCGATCGGACGATCGACGCACTGGCACCCCGGGATCTGTAGGGACGGGCGGACCCAACCTTCTTTTCCCCGCCCGTCGGTCCCCTGTCATGGACGTCGAAGACGTCTCGACCGAGGATATCGAGACCCCGAAAGGTCCGCCAAAGGACATCGACACCCGCATCGCCCGGCGGGAGGACGAGCCGGAACGCCAGGTCCTTGAGGCCGATATCGGCATCCTCGGTGCCGGGATGTCCGGGGTCACTGCTGCACTCACCGCGGCAGAGCAAGGCCGCGACGTGGTGTTGATCGATGCCCAACCGGCGATCGGAGGATCGGCGGTCAACTCCATCGTCGGCACGATCATCGGACTGTACGATCACGGCGAGGATCCCGATCAACTGACCCACGGCATCGCGGATGAGATGATCGAAGACCTCACCGGGGAAGGGTCCATGATCGGCCGTTCTGGCGGGTACTTCAAGACGAAGATCTTCATGTACGACGAAGTCCGCTTGGGCCGCTGGATGGAACAGCAAGTCGAGGATGCGGACATCGACACGCTGCTCGGGTCGGTGCTGGAGGACGTCGCGTTCGAGGCTGGACGGGTCCAGCACGTCGACTGTGTGAACCGATTCGGGCCGGTCCGCATTGAGGCCGACGGCTGGGTCGATGCCTCCGGCGATGCGGTGCTCACCTACGAGGCCGGACTCGCTGTCAGGGAGCCGGAGGCGCCGGTTTACGGGACGCTGAGCTTTACGATCGAGAATTACGATCCCGAGGCCGCGGAGGATCTCGACATCGACGCGATTCGAGAACGCCAGAGCGAAGTAAAAGAGGAGTACGGGCTGGTCCGCGAGGACGTGATCCTGGTCCATCACACCAATTCGGAGTTTATGGTGGCCAACGTCAACCACATCGAGACGCCGCTTGACCCCACGAGCTACGCGGACATGGTATTCGAGGGTCGCCGAAAGGCGGATGCCTTCATCGAGTTTCTCCAGGACGAGTTCCCGGGGATCTTCGCGGACGCGCGGGTGCGCTCTTATGGCGATGTCGGCATCAGGCAGACCCGCTGGATCAAGAGTCGCCGCCAGCTGACCGTCGAGGACTTGCGGGCGGGCGAACGCCACGACGATGCCGTCGGTCGGGCCGCGTGGTGGGTGGAACTCCACGATTCCGAGGAGTCGTGGCACCTCGAGAAGTTCGACTGGGGCCATGTCTATTACCTCCCGCTTTCGATGATGATCCCCGCCGAGGCCGACAATATCGTGGCGGCCGGGAGGTGCGTCGACGCGGACACGCAAGCCCTCTCGGCGATCCGCGTGATGGGCCCCTGTATCGCGATGGGGACGGCGGCGGCGCATGCCCTCGATCTCGCCGGGACCGATCCGGTCCACGAGGTCGATATGGACGCGATTCAAGATCGAGTAGCCGGGAACCTCGGCGACGATTGAGCTACGCGCGGACCCTCGCGTACCAGTTCTCGGAGGATTCACGCAGTTCCGCGAGCACGAGCTCGCTTTCGGCGATTTCCGATCTGAAATCGGACTCGTCGAAGAGATGGTAGTACCGATCGATGACCTCGCCATTAGGGAGCGTCCACGGAACCGCGTGATCGCGACTCTCCGCGAACGTGAACCGCTCGGCGGTCACGCTCCAGACGCTGATCAGGCCATCCCCGTCGAGGACCCGCGCGAACTCGTCGAGCGCGCGCACTCGGGCGGCCCGCGTCGGGACGTGATGGAGGGTTGCCACGAGGAGGCCGATGTCGAACGTTCCCGCTAGGAACGGGAGGGTCACCACGTCACCCTGGACACGATGGATTCCGCCATTGGCACGGTCGACAGCCATCTCGAGCAATCGGCGACTGAAATCCACGCCGACCACCACGTCGCTTACTTCCCGGAGTTCGGTGAAGTGCCGGCCGTTGCCACAGCCGAGATCGCAGGCGCGATTTGCCTGACGGCCATCGAGAAAGGTCGCGATCTCCGGCCAACCGGTCGAACGCGTACAGGCGAAGTGCTCGGCGATCCGGTCGTAGGTCCGTCTGACCGTGTTTCGTGACGGTGGATCCGGCACATCCGATCCCGCGACGCGGACCGACAAGTGTGCGTCGGTGTGATTGCCGGACCGACTTGGGAGGCCGTTACGTTGAAGCCGTCCCATGTCGTAATTTAAATTGCTCAATGAGGCGTGACTACTTCACCCTCGAAGTCGAGGACGACGGGTGGGTCGCGGCGGGCGATGAGCCCCGTCGTCCGACGCTCATCATCGGTTTCGAGGGACCTGCCTCGCTCCTCCGCGAGCGGCTCACTGGCGACGCCGACGCGCCCCTTGAGGCTTCCGAGATCGACGTGAGTTTTCGCCTCCAGTCCGACGTGGCGGAGCAGGAGGCTTCGGGCGTCGTCAGCGTGACCGATCGTCTCACCGGCGAATACGTCCTCGAACTGAACGCGCCGGCCGAGCGGATCTTTGCCTTCATTCGGGCGGCTCGCGAGTTTAGCGAACACGCGGGCGAGGAGAACCGCTATGGGATCGAGATCCGGATCGACGGGGACCCCGTCGAAACGTTCGAAAAGCGGACGTTTCTCGTGTATACCCGCGAAGGGAACTTGTTACGAGAGGAGAGTCTCATCCCGAGCGGGGTCGAACTCTGAGCCCGTAGACCATTAAGTCCCTCCCCGGTGCAGTGCCAATATGCTCACCTTCGGGACCTCCGGCATTCGGGGCCCCGTCGCGGATGTGGTAACGCCGGATGCGGTCGCTCGGATCGCCCGGGCGACGGCCGCGGAGGGATCGTCCTTCGCACTCGGCTGTGACGGTCGGGAGACGAGTCCAGCGCTCGTCGAGGCCGCGACTGCTGGCCTCCTGGCCGGGGGTGCTGACGTCGAGCGTCTCGGTCAGGTTCCCACCTCCGCCCTCGCTTTCGCCTCGCGGGATCGTCACGGGTTCATGATCACCGCCAGCCACAATCCCCCCGAGGACAACGGGATCAAGGTCTTCGCGGCCGGCGCCGAAATCGGTGCGAAGGTCGAGGAACGGATCGAAGCGCGCGCGGCGGAGACGCGACCGACGGCCCCGTGGGACGCCTGGGGGGACGCGCGGCCCGGCAAGGTCGTGGCGCAGTATCGGGAAGCCGTCGCCGCATACCTCGAACCCTTCGGGGCACGGCCAACCGAGCGAACGGTCGCGGTCGATTGCGGGACGGGAATGGCGGCGACGGTCGTCCCGGATCTCCTGCGATCGCTCGGCGCCACCGTTCGCTCGCTCAACGACGCCGTGGACGGAACCTTCCCGGCCCGACCGAGCAAGCCGACCGCCGACACGCTCGGTACCCTCCGCTCGTTCGTCGCCTCCGGGCCGGCTGGCGTCGGGTTGGCCTTCGATGGGGACGCGGATCGGTTGGTTGTCGTCGACGGCGATGGAGCCGTCGTTCACGAGGACACGGTGGTGGCGATCGTGGCCGGTTTCTACACCGAACGGGCGAACGTCGACGACCCCGTCGTCATCACGACGTCGAACGCCTCCGAACGCATCGATGAACGAGTCCGTGCGGCTGGCGGCCGCGTCGAGCGGACGAATCTCGGCGAGCTCTCGACCGGTATCGCGCGGGTTCGCGAGCACGGGGATCCCGGGACCGAAGTCGTCTTCGCCGCCGAACCGTGGAAGCACCTCCACCCCGGGTTCGGCCCGTGGATCGACGCGATCGTTAGTGCGGGCCTCCTCGTGAAACTCCTCGGTGATCGGGATCTCGCGGAACTCCGCGCACCGATCCCCGAGCAGCCGTACCGGAAGACGGCAGTTCCGTGCCCCGATGAACACAAAGCAGCCGTCATGGACGAACTCGACGAGCGGCTGCAGGCGGCGTTTCCCAGCGGATCGCCGGTCGCGAGCGAGGGGATCCGGCTTTCGCTCCCCGAGGCGGGATGGGTCATGGTGCGGCCGAGCGGCACGGAGCCGAAGATCAGGGCCTACGTGGAATCCGAGGAGGCCGACGCGATCCTCGAACGGGTGGGCTCGATCGTCTCCGACCAGGTCGACGAACACCAACGATCGGCGCCGTGATCAAACGCACGACCGCGGACTACTACTGACATTACCTCGCGTAGAGGATGGCCGCCGCCGCGGCGCTCCATTCGCTTCCCTCGTTGCCCGTGGTGGATTCGTATCGCATCCACGGGGAGCCATCGATCGCCGCCTCGCGCCGGTCGGCCATCTCTTCGAGCATTGCCCGACAGCGGGATTCGACGGCGGAGCGCTCTTCATCGATCCCATGATCCTCGACGTTGATCCCGTGGCCGGGATCGAGCCGAGCACCGGCGATCGCCGCGTGCACGCTTCTGTCCGACTGGTCGGTCGCCTCCCACGCGTAGACCGCGGGGAAATACTCGCCCGGTTCGATCTCCGTGGCCAACTCCCGGGGGGCGGGTCGCCGGGTCTCGGCGGAGGCCGGGGTGACACTCGACACCCGAATGAGGTTTGCATCGTGGATCCCCGCATCCTGGAGGGCCGCGTCGAAGGCTGTGAGCCGGGTCGATCCGGTTCCGACCCCGCCGGTGACGATCACCTCCGTCGCCAACCCGGCGGTGTCGACCGCGTGCTGCATGACCGGATCATCGAACTCCGCGCCCATAGCCGGTTCGATACACTGACTCTTAGAATGAGAGCAACATTTAAAAGACGCTATGACAAGTTAACAAGTGCCATGATAGATCGTCTTGAGAAAGAAGTCGACATGCTCGAACGCCATCTCGAGGTCCTCCGGATGGTCATCGAAAATGAACCGATCGGAATCGTAAAGATGTCGAATGAAACCGGCTATCCCCATCACAAGGTCCGCTACTCCCTCCGCGTACTCGAGGAGGAAAACCTGATCGAGCCGTCGAGTCAAGGTGCGATCACGACCGAACGAACGGCCGAATTCGTAGGCGATCTCGACTCGAAACTCGACGCGATCTCCGCGAAGCTCGACGAGATGAAGATCGAGGATCTCGCCGAGATCGAACCCTAATCCCCGGGGACGTTGAGGTGGAACGAGTCGTTCCGCGCTTCTACGAGACAGAGGTGGAATCCGCGTTTTCTCGATATCGATACGTATGATGCCCGCGAACTCCCCCGCAAGAATCCGCCGCTCGTGGCGTCGGCCACGGTCTCGAGTGCCGGCGGCTCGAAGTAACTCTGGCTGACGTAAAACGCTCCCGCCACTTTCTCTCGTTCCTTCGCGATTTCTTTGGTTTCGGCCAAGAGGGTATTTAGGGCGTCGCCGGTGACCGGCTCCCGTCCCTCGTGCACTTCCGCGAGCAAGACCGGGTCGCCCATGCTATTCCGGAAGACGAGATCGAACGTATAGGCCGTCGAGTCCCGCTCACCGTCCTCGCGTCGATGTATGGGGATGTCGCCGCCGAACTCGATCCGGTCGATGTCCGGAAGGACTTCCAGAAGGTCGCTGAACCCGGGGGCCTCCCCGCTGTCGACCAGCTCGAACAGAAGTTCACCCATCAACCACTTGCTAAACCGATAGAAACTCGTCTCCCGGAGGAACGACTCGAACGGGTCCCCCTCGACGATCATGTCCTCGGCATCAAAGGTCGTGTGCCACTCGAGTAGGAGGTTGTTCGCGACGTCATCGCGCTCGGCGGTGCCCTCGATTGCGTCTTCGAGCGTGAAGTTCGATTGGGTCTCGTAGCGCACGAAGAGGTTCGTCCCGTCGAGCGCCTCGTGGGCGCTCAGATCCGTCTCCTGGGGGACCTCGTTCGCTTCGAGTTCGGCGATCGTTGCCTCGAGTTCCTCGATGCGCTCGCGGAGCCGATCGTTCTCGGCCCGGGCCTCTTCCAGTGGTTCTTCCAGCTCCGATCGGCCGGCGCTGGGCTCGGCAGTGTCATCGGGTTCCTCGGCGGGTTCGGCCGGCGGTTCGGGCTCGCTGGGTGTCGACTCCTGGGGTGGCTCGAGGGAGCCGGTCCGATCCGGGTCCAGGGCAGGGATCGCGAGCCAGCCCGACGCGTCCTCGACCTCGCTCTGTCCGCCCTCGATGGCTCCCGGGTCGGTCCCGAGGGCGGATTCGGCCAGCTCGGCCAGCTCCGAGCGCTCCTGCTGCTCGGCCGTGGTCTGCTGTGTCGGGGTACTCGGCTCCTGGGTCGCCGGTTCAGCGGCCGGTTCCGCCTCCGCCTGGGCCGCCGGTTGCTGCTCCGGTTCGGGTTCTGGCTCGGGACTCGGCGCCGGCTCCTCCGTCTCCTCGGCCACCCCCCCAGCCGAGTCGTCTACGTCCGGGTCCGGGATATCGATGACGTCGATCTCGACGCTGTTGACGGTATAGATGCCGACCTCCTCGTTCGCCCGTTGGCGGGCCTCCTCGCCGGTAACGATGCGCTCTTCGGTTCCGAGAAACGCGACGGCGAACGATCGACCCCCGTAGTAGGTGACGAAGTAATCCCCGCTGAGGACGTTCTCGCTCAACTCGAGATATCCCGTGAAACCACCATCGCTCAGCGTCTCGTCGACTTCCGAAATCGGCGTCTCGCCCGTGTAATATTCCCCTTCCTCGGTCCCTTGGGCGGTGAGCATCGCACACAGCAACGGCATGGCCGGGCCCTCGGCCTCGAGGGCCGTGAATTCCGATCCCCAGAAGGCCTCGGTGGTCCCACCCGTCAAGCCGACGAGTCGACCGTTGACCATGAACCCCA
>CAYSMB010000039.1:0-13201 GCA_964432005.1 uncultured Halobacteriales archaeon | reverse complement strand
TCGTTTCGAGAAACGACTGGATGCCCTCGTCCTCGTAGACCGCCTCGGGCCCCCCGAACGGGCTGACGAGTTCGCCGTTGCGGGTGTGGAACGGACCGCCGAGGAACGGACAGTCACAGAGCTCGATCCCGTATTCGGCGACCTCCTCGGCGAGTCCGCTGGTGGCCTCCGGCGGGACCGTGCTCTGCTCGATACAGACGAGCTCGTCGAATTCCCCGTGGACGATGCCGTCGTCCGCGAAAAAGGCCTCTTCGATGATCGGCGGGTTCTGGAGGGCGGTGAGCACGACGTCCGCCCGCGAGGCGAGTTCGGCGTTCGACGCCGCAACGGTTCCGCCGTATTCGGCCAGCGAGGCACACGCCTCCTCGCTGATGTCGAACCCGATGACATCGAAGTCGTTGTCGATCAGGTGGCGGGCGAGATTGCCCCCCATGGTGCCCAAGCCGACCTGACCGATCGTGGGACGGGACATGTCTCGGCTCGTCAAGCGCCGATTAAGAACCTACTGATGCCGCCCGCCCCAATGGCCAAAGCTTTGCCAGGTACCGTCGAAGACACGACCATGACCGTTCGGGAGGCCGAGTTGATCAGCAACGCGAAGAAACCGCTGGAGTACAACGCAGAGCCGGATGACGAGATCGTGATCGTCTCGGATACCGCCATGGACGAACGGGTGTGGTCGACGCTGACGAAGGCGGCGCGGGCGATGGACCACGAGCCCACGCTGATCCTGATGCCCCAGGCCGAATACTCCTACGCCGAACCTCCGGAACCGGTCGCATCGGCGATGATGGGCGCGGACCTCGTCCTGATGGCGACGTCGAAAGGGCTGGCCCACAGCGACGCGGCCGGGGAGGTCATCGCCGCCGGGAAGAAGGTCGTCCTCATGTCGGAACTCTCGGGCGATACCCTCGCGAGCGGGGCCGCCGACGCGGATTACGATGAGATCCTCGCGACCGGACTCCGGATCGAGGAGCGGATGAACGCGGGCGATCGGATCGAGATGACCGGACCTGGCGGGACGGATATCGCGGCGGACATCTCCGGGCAATGGGGGGCGGTGAAGGCCGCGCGAGCAATCGTCGAGCGCGACAAGCCGGATTATCCGGCGGGCCACGCGAAGATCGCAGCATTCCCCGACGGAGAGGTCCCGATCACCCCCAACGCAGGCACCACCAACGGCCCGATCGTCTGGGATACCACCATGCACGAGATCGGCACGATCGACGAACCGATCCGCGCCGAGGTCGAGGACGGCTACGTCACCGAAATCACGGGGGGTCGAGAGGCCGCGCACCTCCGGGAGTTCCTGGACGGCTTCGACGATCCGAACGTCTACAATATCGGCGAGCTCTCGGTGAACATCAACCCGGGCGCGGGGATCACCGGGCGGCTGCGCGAGGACAAGAAAGCCGCCGGCTACCTCCACATCGCGGTCGGATCGGGTGGTGACGTCGAGGCGCCGGTCCACATCGACGGGGTGCTCGAGGCCGGTACGGTGACGATCGACGGCGATCCCGTGATCTCCGACGGCGAGATCGTCGTCTGAGCGACCCGAACCGGGGCTTGTAAATAGCGCTCGCGGGAGTATCCCACGACATGTCGATCGCGCCGGAAGCGATGTTGGATACGTTGATCGAGGCCGGGATCATCGAGGAGGACGACGAGGAAGGTCTCGTAAAGGCCGATGCGTACGTCGAGCGTCGCTCGACCGTCGAGGCCCGTCTGGACGACGAATTCGACGAGGACGACCTCCCGGATTCCCTGGATAGCGACGAGGTCGCGTCGCTCAGACAGACCGCGGAGCTCGCGATGGAGGGCGTCATCGATTACGTGGTCCTCGCCGAGCTCTGCGGGGACGAACTCGACAAGAGCGAGCGGGCCTGGATGACGCTCGCGATCGATTGCATTCCCCCCGACGCGGTACCCATCTCCGGATCGCCGGAGGACTTCACGCCCATCCACCCTCACAAGGTCCCGTTCGCGCAATACTTCATCCGGAAGTTCATCGTCTACGTCTGGCGAGAGGACTGCGATCCCTGCGATCTCGTCCGCGGCGATTTCGACGAATTCTACGAGGAGGAAGAACCGGAAATGGGGCTGTTCTCGACGTACGGCCCGGACGGGGCCAAGCTGTTATACGAGGAATACGACGTCGGCGGCGGGCCGACGACCCTGTTTTTCGTCGACGGCCGGATCGATATCCGGCTGATCGGTGCCCAGCAACCTACCGTCCTCGAGCATACGATCGAGGAACACCGCGAGCTGCACTGAGTCGCTGGGAAACGTTCTTGCGGCGTGTCGCGAAAGCCGGCCCATGAGCGAGGCGATCGATCTCGACGACGACCGGCGTCTGGTCGCCGGCTGGCACGGACGCTACTTCGAGGATTTCTCCGTCGGGGATGTCTACAAGCATCCTTTCGGCCGCACGGTCACCGAGACCGACAACGTGTGGATGACCAACGTCACGATGAACCTCAACCCGATGCACTTCAACGAGGCGTATGCCTCGGAGACCGAGTTCGGCGAGCGGCTCGTCGACGGAACGTTCGTCATTGCCCTCGCGGTCGGGATGAGCGTGATCGACGTCTCGGTCAACGCCACGGCGAATCTCGGGTACGACGACGTGCGCCACCACGCGCCGGTCTTTCACGGCGACACGCTGTTCGCGGAATCGGAGGTGCTTTCCAAACGGGAAAGCGAGTCACGCGATCACGTCGGAATCGTGACGACCGAACTGCGGACCTACAACCAGGACGACGAGCTCGTGTTGAGCCTCGAGCGCACGCCCATGGTGCTCAAGCGCTCGCACGCCGCGCCCAGCGCTGCCCAGCCGCCTGGCTGGCCGGAAGGTATCGGCACCCAGCCGGACGACTAGGCGCTCCGAAGCGCTCGAGGAATCGGGCCCGGCCGACTATCGAGCGTTGGAATTCAGGAACCCGCGGATGGCCCCGCCGATCGCGCCGAAGACGACCGGATAGACGATCCCGGCGAGGACGATCGCGGGCACGGGATCGGGTCGCGTGCTATTGTACGCGAAGGCGATGAGGCCGATGGCGATCACGGGGAGGTAGCCGAGCACGACGGCCGCGCCGCTCGCGGCACCGTCGACCGGCTCGTCGACGTCGACGTACCACGCCAGCAGCGCGCCGGCCAGGAGCAACAACACCGGCGGGACGAGGTAGAGCAGCTCGATGTTGCCCGCCCCCTCCGCGACGAAGTTCACGTAGGCCACCGTTTCGATGACGCCGATCTCGCTCGAAACCCGCGTGTCGACGAAATGGCCGTTGTAAAAGAGCCACCCGACCGCCCGCCACGTCCCGATCGGTTCGGCCTCGAAGAGCTGCAAGAGGGCCTCCATCGGTTGGAGCGACTCCTCGATATCCCGGCCGCGCCAGAGGTAGGTGATCACGTAACCCACCAGGAAGGCGACGACGCCGGCGAGTGCGCCGATCGCCGCCGACCGCTTCGACGCTTGTTCCGTTGCCATGGGCGGCCGATGTCGGCCCGGTCTCAAATCACTTCGTCAGACGGGTGCCCGACGCGATCACGCGATCTCGATCCGCCCGATCGCCCCGTCCCGGCGCACCTCCGTGCCGTAGGGTTCGGAGGCCTCGGCCAGGAACGTCAGGATCTCGTCGGCGAGCGCATCGTCGGCGGTCGTCGGAATGCCCGCATAGCCCTTGGGCTCCTCGAGGAAGCCGCCGGGATGGAGGGCGATGGACTCCAGCGCAAATTCCTCGGAAAATTCGCACACGGGGACCACGAATCCCCGGACCGACCCGGACTCGTATCCGCCCGGCGGGTTCGTCGCGTTGTGGTAGGCCGCGGGCCGGGCCTCGTAGACGTCCGAAACCGTGGCTTCCCACGGCGCCATTTCGAGATCCGGGGCAAAGCGCTCGTAGTAGGCCGGCGGCTGGCGATCGATCGAGTCGAGCATCATGATGAGGTCGCCCGGATCGTAGAAAATCGCACCGTCCTCGTACATCTCGATCCCGCGGAGGGGCGCGTGGGTCCCCTGGTTGAGGACGATGTCCGCACCACGTTCGACACAATCCCGGGCGAACGCCTCGATGGCCTCGGGCGTCGCCGTGAGCCCCTCGCCGGGCGTCCACTCGTGGCTGTGTAGCTGGGCAATCACTAGGTCCGAACGACGCGCGGCATCCTCGATCGCCCGCAAGTTGCCTTCCCGATCGCGCTCGTCGAGGACGAGCGTCGGCCGGTCGACGTCCGCTTCGCGGAACCGGCTGAGCGTGTTGTGCAGTCCGGGCGGATGGATCCCCCAGAGGCCATCCTCGAGTTCGATCACCCATTGGCCCAGCTGTTCGGCCAGCCCGGCCACGGTCTCAAGGGTGTCCGCATCTACGGCGTGATACCAGCCCAGCGGGTTCACCCCCGGCCGGCCGCCCATGTCGGGTCGCCGGGAGCCCGCCCGGCTCCAGCGGGTAAACGACGAGGTCATCGACACGAGCGAGACGCGACCGTGGGCGGTATCGAGGCTTGCGGGCGCCCGTGCATCCGCGAGGGTTTCGCCGGTGCCCGCCAGCGGGATGCCGACGTCGTCCATCGCCGACCAGGTCGACCGGAGCGCCCCGTAGCTGTAATCGAGCGCGTGATTCGAGGCGTGCGAGACGAGGTCGATGCCCGCCCAGTCGAGCTCGTCGGCCACGTTTTCCGGCGAGCGCAGCCCCATTTCACCGGGGACCGCGGCGGGATACACGTCGGGGTCGTCGTAGTCCGTGATCAAGGTCTCGAGGTGGGTGACCGCGACGTCCGCGGCCTCGAGGTGTTCCACGATCTCGTGGAAGCCGGGATCCTCGCAGACGCTGATCCGCCGGTTGATGATGGAATCGCCGGAAAGTGCCACCGAGAAGCTCACGCCGATCGTCCCCTATCGCCGATCGTCACGTGTCGCCGATGCATACGCTGTGGCCACTGCCAGACCGATCTTAGGTGTGTTGGTCCGCTTGGTCCGGGGAATCCACGTCGGCGCACGCCGCCACGACGCGCTGCACCGATTCTTCACCGTCCAGGTCCGCGACCGCGGATCGCAACCGATCGACGGTCCGCTCGGGATACCCGCCGCCAGTGAGCTTTGCGGCGACCTCGTTCCAGTCGAGCGGGTTTCGGACGTGCCCGCGGGGATAGCGCACGGTCGCCGCATGGGTCCCGTCGTCCGTTCGGACGGTCACGCGGTGGGGGAAGGCCTCGCCGTACTCGGCGGTAAACGTCTCGTCGTGTTGGACCTCGATCCGGTCCATCAGTTCGAGGACATCGGCTTCGTCCAGGCGGCGCTCGTCGAGATGCTCGGGATGGATCGGGCCGTCGATGATCGCCCGGGCCAGACAGTACGGGATCGAGTGGTCGGCGGTCCCGCGGGTCGTCGGTCGCCACTTCTCTTCGCCGCCCGCCGCCCGAATCGCGATCTCGTAGGTGTCCACGTCGATCGCCTCGATCGCCGCCGGCGCGAGATCGATTGTCTCACCGATGTCGAAAACGGCATCGATGCCCGCGAGGATGTGATGGCAGATGGGGTAGGCCTTGAGGTGGGTCTCGGTGACCCGATAGGGCGGCCCGAGCTCCAGGCCATCCGGATCGATCGATCGTTCGAGGACGGTATCGAGCCCGTGGGTTCCAACGAATGGTTCGGCCGGCCCGCCGACCCCCTCGGCCGTCAATTCGACGGAGAAGATGGCGTTTCTAACGGCGTTCGCGAAGGCGTGGCCCTTCCACTCGCTGATTGGCGGCTGGCGGGCTTGGAGGGTCGCGAGGTTCCCCGTCGCGGCGATCCCGATCGCGTCCGAGACGGCGGATTCGGAGAGCCCGAGGACCGTCCCGAGGGCCACGGGCAACGCGACCAGACCATAGTTGACGTGATCGAATCCCTCCTCGGTGAAGCTGGCCTGGTCGCAGAGACGACACTGGATCTCGTACGCGATGACCGTCGCCAGGATGAGTTCACGGCCGGTGAGATCGCGGGCGTCGGCGTATGCGAGGAGGCCGCCAATGGCCCCGGAGGGATGGGCGGCCTCGGCGGTCAGGTAGGTGTCGTTCCAGTCGAGATATCGGATCATCGCCGCGTTCGCGAAGCCGGCATACTCGACCGCGGCTCGCTCGGTGGTGCCGAGGATGGCGCCCTCATGTGCGCTCCCTTTGGTGCTCGCATACCCGACGAGACGCTCGATGCGCGGGTCCTCGTTCGCGCGGAGCGCAACGGCGAGCGAATCGAAGATCCGCAGCTGCGCGGCCTCGACCGTCTCCTCGTCCAAGTCCTCGAACGTAAGCTCGTTCGCGAACGACCAGAGCTCGTGGACGACCGGGTCTTCCGCCATTGGCGACCCTGCGGCGGGCGCGATGAAATAGGTACGGGACACCATCATTTATGAGCGGGTGCCGCCGATCCGTGCGCCATGAGCCGACCGGTCAAAGCGGCGCGCACGGCCCACCTCGCGCTGACGAAGTTCACCGACGTGCAGCCCGACGAGGACGTGCTGATCATCGCGGACGAGTCCGGCATCGAGGAAAACGGCGCGATCGTCGACGCCCTGTTCGCGATCGCCAATCAACTGGACGCGAACCCCACCACGTTGACGATCCCGGACGCCGATCCCGGCGCGTCCCAGGAGCATCTGCCGGACGCCGCCAGGGCGGCCATGGAGACGACCGACGTGCTGATCGGGGTGACGCTGACCACGCATGCCTCGGTTACCCATCATCCCTTCCCCGACGGGCTCCGCGAGGACGGCCGGCTCCGATCGCTGGTGATGGCAAAGCGCGATTACGAGACCCTGACCCATCGGTTCACGCTCGAGCCGGATTACGACCGAATCCTCGCGATCCGGGATGCGTTCGCGGAGCATTTCCAGGACGGCGAAGAAGTGCGTCTCACGAGCGACAAGGGCATGGACGTGACCATGCGCATCGACGCGCTCGGCGCGCCCCACGGTGGCGGGGACTTCGCAACCGAACCCGGCGACTTTACCGTCATCTCCTGGGGCGAGCACGGTCAGGCGCCCAACGCGGGGAGCGCGGAGGGGACCTTCGTGATCGACGGGCCGGTCCAGGAATACGGCTGGCCCGAACAACCCCTCGAGGTCGACGTCGAACACGGCCGGATCGTCGATATTCGCGGCGAGGGCCAGATCGCTCGCGAACTCCGGCGGCTGATCGACGAGGTCGAAAATGCCGATAACATCGCCGAGATCGCGCTGGGAACGAATCCCATCCGCACCGAGCTCGAGGACCCGAACGTGTTCAAGAACACCCTCGGGACCGCCCACACCGCCATGGGCGCCGGAGCAGCCTACGGCCAGGATGTCGAGTCCGACGTCCATCTCGACCTGATGATGGCCGAGCCGACGATCGCCGTCGACGGGGAGGTCCTCATTGCTGGCGGCGAGCTCGCAGTCGACGTTTGACGGATCGGCCCGGGATAGCCTTTTAGCCCCGCGAGCAGAGGGCATCGGGATATGCGCGCCGCACGGTTCTACGGCGAGGGCGACATGCGGGTCGAGGAGGTCGATGCGCCGACGCCGAAGGCAGGGGAAGTGCTCGTCGAGGTCGGTGGGTGCGGGATCTGTGGGTCGGATCTCCACATCTACGAGCACCCGGGCGATCGCCACGGTCCGGATGATCCGGGGATTCTGGGTCACGAGGTCGGCGGGACCGTGGTCGAACTCGGTGAGGATGTCGACTACGAACTCGGGACCGACGTCGTCATCAACCCCCACATCGCCTGCCAGGAGTGTTGGTGCTGCCAGAAGGGCTTGTACAACCTCTGTCGGAACTTAAGCCCGACCGCGGTTCGCCCCGGCGGTTTTACGGAGTACGTCGCCTCTCCGATCGGAAACCTCATCCCGGTCCCGTCGGGGCTTTCGCCGTCGGACGCGGCGGTGGCCCAACCGCTCTCCGTCGGGCAACACGCCGTCCAGACCTCGCCGGTGGGCCTCGGCGACAGCGTGGCCGTTGTCGGGACGGGTCCGATCGGGCTCGGCGCGGTGCGGTTCGCCAAGTCGGCGGGGGCGGATCCGATTTACGTGTCCGAACCGCTGGACGCCCGTCGTGAGATCGCCGGGGACGTCGGTGGGGATGTCCTTATCGATCCCACGGAGACTGACCCCGTTGAATCCATCCGCGAGGCGACCGGTGCCGGCGTCGACGTGGCCTTCGAAGCGGTCGGGTCCGAACGGACGATCAATGACGCGATCAAGATGGCCCGGCCGGAGGGCCACGCCAAGATCATCGGCGTCTTTGGCGACGAGGCCAGTATCGAGCCCCAGGACATCGTCCGCCACGAGCGGACCGTCTCCGGGTCGGCGACCCACCAGCTCGGGCCGCGGGTTCGAGAGGAGTACGACGTGACGCTCACGCACTTGGCCGACGGCCGACTCGATGTCGACAACTACGTGACCTCCCGGATCCCGCTCGACGATATCATCGAGGAGGGCTTCGAGAAGCTGCTTGGCGGCGCCGAGGACGAAGTGAAGATCGTCGTCGAGCCGTAGACCGGGTGGCCCCCGTCATCACTGGGGCGGTTGTCCCACCGAGACGGCATTGACCCCGTTATCGCGAAGGGTCAGCCAGAATTCGACCTGATCCGCGTGCCGGACGTTGGCCAGTGGTACACCCTCGCGAGACGCTCGCCGGGCCGGCTATCTCACTCGAAATCTCCGATTGTCTCGAGGAGGCGTTCGATCCGTTCGTCCGGGTGATAGCGGAAGGCGTTGCCCTGTGTGGGTTCGATGACTCCCGCTTCCCGCAGCTTTGGGAGGTGCACGTGGCGTACCAGCGCTTGGACGTCGTTTGCTTTTAGCGGTCGTTCGCGCGTTCTCATCTCGTGTTCGACGACGGCCTCGACGATGTCGGCGCCCGTTCTGGGCTGGGACGGCGCGGAGGCGAACAGCCGAAGGATTTCCCGTCGGTGGGGATGGGCCAGCAATCCCAGCATCGCGTCGAGCGAGGGTCTCACCCGCCGCGCGTGACCGTCAATTGGTACCATGGCCCAAGGTGGAAGATACGGATCCACGGTAAAAAACTCTGGCAGGGCGGCCATCAATCGCCAACCGCCATTCTTCAGCAAACCTCGTCGGATGGTGTCCGTGGCTCGTCCGGACATTCTCCCGTCCGTGAAGGCCTCGATTGTCCACTTATCCGGAGTCGCTCCCGCTCGATTGATTCCCGCCCGGGGCCTCCCCACACTCCATATCCGGGGCCGAAATGGGGGCGGTATCGCCCCCCGACGAAAAGCTGACGGTGCCACCGTCTTCGTCGACGATCTGGACTGGATAGCCCGTTTCGACACTAATGTAGTATGTCCATCCGTCGACGTCGAACTCATAGACGTCCTCGCCATCGACCGTCGTTCGTCCGGTGGCCTCGATCTCGCCGTATTCGTTCTCGATCTGGTCGGGCCGGGTCAAATCTTCGTCCGGCGTCTCCCCGCTCTGCTGGAAGCAATTGCCCTCGATGACCACGTAGTGTTCACCGTCGATCCGGTACGTTTCGACGGTTTCCCCGTCCTCGCTCCACGTCCAGTGATAGTCCCCCTCGTGAAACACCCCTTGTCCCGATCCATTCTCGAAGTCGTATTCCATGACGAATGAGGATTCCCAGTTGAGGACCTCCTCGAGGTGGGGGGTCTGGCCGTCCTCATCGCCGTCGGTTGCACTCTCATTCCCGGTCTCGTTATCCGGCGAGCCATCGTCGCCGCCGGTATCGGGTTCGGCGTCGTCGCCCCCGCCAACGTCGTCGTTGCCGTCCCCAGTCGGATCGGCACAGCCCGCCAGTAGGACGACGGAGGTAGCCGACGCGGAGATGATGAATCGTCTGCGGTCCATGCCGACGAAACCACGCTTTCCACGAAAGTTACGGCCTAAATAATGACCTCGGAGCACGCCATCGAGCATGGAGTTGACAGGCGGCGTAGTCCGGCCGTAACGTGGCCAGCGTCATTGCCGCGACTCCGTCGATCGCCCGACTCGATCTCGAACCGATCGACGGTCGGTCACCGCGCTGTCGGGTCCCGAACCGGGAGGGCTTTGGCGATCCGGTAAGGGAGTTCGCGCATGCTCCACGCGGAAGGGCCGCTCCTGACGGTCGACGTCGGTACGGGCGACGTCGAGGAAACCGCCATCGATGGGCTCCTCGATCGCGAGATCGGCGGACGCGCCCTCGCGACCGCTCTAGCCCACGATCGGATCCCGTTCGACGCCGACCCCTTCGGGCCCGAGAACCGCCTGTACCTCTCGACCGGTCCGCTCCAGGCCGCGATCATGAGCTTCACCGGCCGGATGAACCTCACCGGCCTCTCGCCGCTGACCGACGGCCTCGTCTCGACGAACGCCGGCGGCTACCTCTCGCGGAACTTCACGGCGACGGGCTACACCGCGGTCGAATTCGTCGGGGAAAGCGACGAACTCGTCGCGGTCCACGTCCGCGACGACGGCGTCGAGATCGAGCCTGTTCCAGAATTGTTCGAGGCGCGAGTTTCGGACGTCTCGGGCTACATGGACGAACACCGCGACCTCGGGGCCGAGCACTGTGCGACCATCGGACCCGCCGGCGAAAACGGTGTCCGCTTCGCCTCGGTCATGACCTTCGACTCGCGGGCGTTCGGGCGTGGGGGTCTCGGGGCCGCCTTCGGCGCCAAGAACGTCAAGTGCGTCACATTCGACGGCGACGTGGAGCCCCGGATCGAGATTCCCGATCCGCCCGAAAGCGACGTCCACCGGGAGTCGGCGACGAGCGACGACCTCCGCCGTCGGCAGGGAACGACCGCGGGCACCGAGTTGATCAATGACGAATTCTCGTTGCCGACACGATATTTCTCGGAGATGAGTTTCGAGGACGCCGCCGCCATCGGCGGGGACGCCGTCGAGGCGAAGAAATACAAGAAGGGCGCCTGCTCGGCCTGCGCGTACGCCTGCAAGCTCCCGACCCGTGACGAGGAAACCGGCGTGGAGACCGAGGGCCCCGAGTTCGAGACCATCTTCTCGTTCGGGTCGAACCAGGGCGTGGGCGACATCGTCGACGTGATGAAGGCAAACGAGCTCTGTGACGAGCTCGGTATGGATACGATCTCGGCGGGCGTGACCGTGGCGGCGTACCTCGAACGCGAGGACGCCTTCGGCGACGCCGAACTGGCCCAGGAGATGACCGAACGGATCGCCTACCGCGAGGGTGACGGGGACTTCCTCGCCGAGGGCGTCGCGCGCTGTGCCGACGACCTCGGCGTCGAGGATTGGACGGTCAAGGGGATGGAATTCGCCGCCCATGACGGGCGGGTCTGTCAGGGCCAGGGCCTCTCCTACGCGGTGGCCAACCGCGGCGCCGATCACATGTACGCCGGTGTGATGATCATGGAGTACAACGGCGAGATCGATCCCGAGGGGACGCTCGGCAAGGCCGGACACGTGGTCGACCGGGAGAACTTCGCCGCGTTCCGCGATACGGGGATCGTCTGTGCCTTCGCGGGCGATTATATCGATCAGGACCGATACGAACAGCTCTTCGACGCCGACTGGGAAGAGCTGATGGCCGTCGGCGCCCGGACCGTCACCCGGGAACGCCATTTCAACAACCAGCGCGGCATGGACGCGAGCGTGGACGATCTCCCTTACGAGCTCCCTGATCTCGAGGATGCCCTCGAGGAATACTACGAGGCGCGGGGCTGGACGAGCGACGGGGTCGTCCCGGCCGGACAGGTCGAGGTCGCGGACGCCGCGTAGGGCCACGCCACCGCAGTGATTAAGCGGCCGACCGGGGAGTCCCAACCATGTCATCGATCACCGTCGGCCAGGTCGGCTTGGGGACCATGGGCAAGAACGTCGCGCTCCGGCTGCTCGACGAAGGCTTCGACGTCATCGGCTTCGATATCGATCAGGAACCGCTCGAGGAGATCGTCGAGCACGGCGGTCGCGCCGCCGATTCGAACGACGAACTGGGGGCGCAAGCGGATATCGTCCTCTCGGCGCTGAACTATCCGGAGATCGTCGAGGCGGCGTACTTTGGCCCGGAAGGGGTCTTCGAAGGGGTCGACGGGGAGGTGATCTGTATCGAACAGAGCACCATCCCGCCGGGGGCGATCCGGGAGCTCGCCCCGCGGTTCGACGAGGCCGGGGCGTCGCTCCTTGATGTCCCGTTTCTTTCCGGCGGCCCGAGTTTCGCCCGCTCGGGGAGCATGGTGTTGCCGGTCGGGGGCCCGCGCGGGCTATACGAGGACGATCGTGTGCAGGCGGTGCTCGACGCGTTATCGCGCGAGAAACACTACGTCGGCGAACTCGGCACGGGCAAGACGACCAAGCTCGTGAGCAACATGATGGCGCTGGGGAATCTGGCGCTGGGCTTGGAGGCGCTCTCCTACGGGGTCGCGCAAGGCATGGACAGCCGCACGCTCTGGGAGACATTGGCCTACGGCGCGGGCAGTTCGGTGATGTTCCGGGTCGTCCTCCCGGCCGCGCTCAACCGTGATTTCGAGCCGGGGTTCCCGGTCAAATCCTCCCAGAAGGACCTCCGGTTCGCCCGCCGGAGCGCGGAGTCCGTCGACTTTCCCGTCCCCATCACGAACGCCATCCACGAGATGTACACGATGGGCGCCGGGATGGGCCATGCCGACGAGAACTCACCCGCGATGGCGAAGGTCTACGAGGCGTTCCTGGAGGAGACCCTCGGCGTCGACGAACCGGTCGAGATCGATTACGACGACCCGATCGCCGGCTGAACCGCTACTTTAATCGGCGTCGTCGGCAAGCGATGGCTATGGCCGATTCGGTGCGCGAATACCAGCACTTCATCGACGGCGCGTTCGTCGATTCGACCGGCGGCGATCGGATCGACGTGGAATATCCGTACGACGGGTCAGTGTGGGCACGGGTTCCCGACGGCACCTCGGAAGACGTCGATCGGGCGATCGCCGCCGCGCGGGCGGCCTTCGAGGATTGGCGCGAGACGACCATCAGCGAGCGCTATACCCATCTCCACGAGATCGCCGATGCGTTGGAGGGCCACGCCGACGAGCTCGGCGAGCTCGAGACGCGCCAGAACGGCAAACTCATCCGCGAGATGCAGGCCCAGATGAACGCGGTCGGCGGCTCCTTTCGCTACTATGCGAGCGTCATCGACGCCGACGGCGGCGATGTCGTCCCCGTCCAACACAAGGAGGAGGGCTTCCTGAACTACGTCGTCAACGAGCCCTACGGCGTCG
>CAYSMB010000038.1:1974-13223 GCA_964432005.1 uncultured Halobacteriales archaeon | reverse complement strand
GATATCATCGGGATCGAGAACATCGTCATCGCCCAGAACAAGGTCGACCTCGTCGATCGGGACACGGTCGTCGAGAACCACGAGCAAATCCGCGAGTTCGTCGACGGGACCGTCGCCGAGGACGCCCCGATCGTTCCCATCAGTGCCCAACAGGAGGTCAACATCGATCTCCTCATCCAGGCGATCGAGGAGGAGATCCCGACGCCCGATCGAGACCCCTCCGTCGATCCGCTCCTACACGTCGCCCGCAGCTTCGACATCAACAAACCCGGGACTCCCTGGGACGAGCTCACCGGCGGGGTCATTGGGGGCAGCCTGGTTTCGGGGGAACTCGAAGTCGAAGACGAGATCGAGCTCCGCCCGGGACGGGAGCTGAGCGAGGGTGGCCAGACCGAGTGGGAGCCGATGCGGACAACCGTCCGGTCGTTACAGGCCGGAGGTCGGATGGCCGATCGGGTCGGCCCCGGCGGCCTCGTCGGCGCGGGGACGGGACTCGATCCGAGCCTGACGAAGGGCGACGCCCTGGCCGGACAGCTCGCCGGCCCCCCGGGATCGCTTCCCCCGACCTGGGAGGAGTTCACGATGGACATCGAACTGCTCGACCGGGTGGTCGGCGACGTCGAGGCCGGCGGGATCGAGGACATCAGCACCGGCGAACCCCTGATGCTGACCGTCGGCACGGCGACCACCGTCGGATCCGTGACGAGTGCCCGGGGAGACGAATGCGAAGTCCGCCTCAAGCGCCCGGTCTGTGCGGCGCCGGGGGCCAAGATCGCGATCAACCGCCGCGTGGGGACGCGGTGGCGATTGATCGGGGTCGGGACGCTCGTCGAGTCGTGACCGAGGAACCGCCGCTGGTGCTTTTGGACACAAACGCTCTGATGATGCCGGCCCAACTGGACGTCGACCTCTTCGACGAACTCGAACGGCTCTTGGGGCAGGCGGACATAGCGGTGCCCGACGTGGTCGTGGACGAACTCGATCGCCTAGAGCGGACCGGCGCCCCCGCGGAGTCGAGCGCCGCCGCCGTCGGGCGATCGCTCCTCGCCGATCGGACGCGGACGATCACGACGGACGGGGAGGCAGCCGATCCGACCATCGGCCGCCTGGCCGAGGCGGGCCTGCCGGGTTACGTCGTCACGAACGACGCCCCCCTTAGAGACCGGGTCCTCGACGCCGGCATCCCGGTAATTAGTTTAAGGGGGCGAACCAAACTCGCGATCATACACCCCTAGAACATGTATAAACGGGTCAGATTGAAGGATACGATCGAAGTACCGCCGGGGGAGCTCGACAACGTGACCCCGGCGCTCGTCAAGCGGCTGCTCCAGGAAAAGCTGGAGGGCCGCATGGACGAGCGAGTCGGGAGCGTCGTCGGAGTCGTCGACGTACACGATATCGGGGAAGGCGCCGTGCTGCCGAACCGCCCCGGCGTGTACTACGAAGCCGAGTTCGACGCGGTGACGTTTGACCCGGACATGCAGGAAGTCGTCGACGGCACGGTCGTCGAGGTCGTCCAGTTCGGGGCGTTCGTCGGGATCGGCCCCGTCGACGGTCTCTTGCACGTTTCCCAGATCTCCGACGAGTATCTCTCCTATGATGGCGAAAACCAGATGCTCGCGTCGACGGAATCGAACCGGACGCTCGGGGTCGACGATGCCGTGCGGACGCGGATCGTGACCAAGAGTATCGACGAGCGCAACCCGCGGGATAGCAAGATCGGCCTGACCGCAAAGCAGGTCGGGCTCGGCAAGCACGGCTGGCTCGAGGCCGAACGCCAGGAGCGCGAACAGCCGGCCGAGGGTGAGTAATGGCGACCGATCCCGTCTGTCGGGAGTGCCATCGGGTGCTATCGCCCGATGACGACGCCTGTCCGAACTGCGGTTCGACCAGCCTGACGGAGGACTGGGCGGGATACGTGATCATCTCGCATCCCGAAACCAGCGAGATCGCCGAGGAGATGCAGGTAACCGAGCCCGGGTCGTACGCGTTGAAAGTCCGGTAGCCGTGTCCACCGATCCGGAGGTCTTGCTCCGATTGCCGAACGATCTGCGCGGCGAGCTCAAGGAGCCCCTCGGCCCTATCCACGAGGATCTCGGCCCGTGGTACGACGAGCTGGACGGTACGGTCGTGGCCGTCGGCGACGTCGTGAGTTATCACTGCGAGGCCGCCGGTCGACCGGCGGACGTCGCGATCATCGACGGCCGGACCAAACGGAGCGCGGTGGATCCGGACATCGAGGACGCCCTCGCGGCGCCCGATCGCTCGACGCGGCATGCCATCAACCCCGCGGCCGCTATCACGCGCTCCCTGCTTGAGGCCTTGACCGAGGCGATCGAGCGCGACGAACCGGTCCAGATCGTCGTCGAGGGCGAGGAGGATCTGGCGACGCTGCCGGCGGCGCTCGCGTTACCCGACGGCGCCCACGTGTTGTACGGCCAGCCGGACGAGGGGGTCGTCCACGTCGAGGTCGACGAAACCGTCCGGGCCCGAACCCGTTCGCTGCTGGAAGCGATGGATGGCGATATGGCGGCCGTAGAGCGAATCGTCGACGCGTGAGGACCCCGCGGCCGTGGCGAAATCCTTTTAGCGCGATCAGGGGGTAGTTAGGATAACTGATTACCATGAACATCCGGATTCTGGAGGAAGACGAAAACCCCCTTCTTCACCGAACGGAGGTCACCTTCGAGGTGACCCACGAGGACGCGACGCCGTCCCGACTCTCGGTGCGAGATAGCCTCGCGGCAAAGCTGAACAAGGATGCCGAGGAAGTGGTCGTCCACGAACTGGACACGAAGTTCGGCATGCGGCGGACGATCGGCTCGGGGAAGGTCTACGAGACCCCCGACGTCGCCCGGGCGGTCGAACAGGAGTACATGCTCGAGCGCAACAAGATCGGCGGCGAGGGCGGCGATACCGGCGAAACGGCCGAGGAGGCCGACTGATGGGTCGGTACGAGATCTACGACGACGAGGGGACGACCACCCGCGAGCGATGCCCGCGGTGCGGCGATACGTTTCTCGGGGAGTACGGCGACCGACGGCACTGCGGCGGGTGTAGTTATACCGAATTCGTCGACTAAGCCGCCCGGGACGACCGCGGATCAAAGTCGTCTTGTCGCGGCGAGGCCATCCACAGACGGACATGGCGGCTGACCCCGACGGACGGACCCGGATTCTCGGGATCGAGGGAACCGCCTGGGCGGCCAGCGCCGCGATCTATGATTCAGAGGAGGGCGTCGTGGCGATGGACAGTCGGGGGTACACGCCGGACAGCGGGGGGATTCACCCGCGCGAAGCCGCCGAGCACATGGCCGAAGCGTTGCCGGAGGTCGTCGAGTCCGTCCTCGCGGGACCGGTGGACGCGGTCGCGTTCTCCCGGGGGCCAGGGCTCGGTCCGTGCCTGCGCCTCGTGGGCACGACGGCCCGGACGGTGGCGCAGGCCCGGGATGTCCCGCTGGTCGGGGTCAATCACATGATCGCACACCTCGAGATCGGACGATACCTCGCGGGGTTCGAGGATCCCATCTGTCTGAACGCCAGCGGGGCCAACGCCCACGTGCTCGGGTATCGCGGCGGGCGGTACCGCGTTCTCGGGGAGACGATGGATACGGGCGTGGGCAACGCCATCGACAAGTTCGCCCGTCACGTCGGCTGGTCCCATCCGGGCGGACCGCGGGTCGAAGAACGGGCCCGGGAGGGGACGTACCTGGAACTGCCGTATGTCGTGAAGGGCATGGATTTCTCCTTTTCCGGGATCATGAGTGCCGCCAAAGAAGCCTACGACGAGGGCGAACCAGTCGCCGACGTGTGCTTTTCCCTCCAGGAACACGTTTTCGCGATGCTCACGGAGGTGAGCGAACGCGCGCTGTCGCTGACGGGCCGGGACGAACTCGTACTCGGCGGTGGCGTCGGACAGAACGCGCGCCTCCGGGAGATGCTCGAGACGATGTGTGCCGACCGTGGGGCATCCTTTCACGCGCCACCGGCCCGCTTCCTCCGGGACAACGCGGGGATGATCGCGCTCGTTGGAGCAAAGATGCACGCAACCGGCGAGACGATCGCGGTCGAAGACTCGGCGATCCGCGCTGACTTCCGCCCCGACGACGTCGCGGTGACGTGGCGCGAGGACCGGCCCAGTCTCGCCGACCGGGGTGGTTCGCTCCGGCGAGGTGCCGAGGCGACCGTTCGCGGGGAGGGCCCGGCCCTGACCAAGCGCCGGCACGCACGGGCGTACCGCCATCCCGAACTCGACCGGGAGCTACGGACGCGTCGGACGATCGCAGAGGCCCGGCTGCTCCATGTGGCGCGTGGCGAGGGTGTTGGGACCCCGGTGATCCACGACGTCGATCTTGACGAGCACACGCTCACCCTCGAAGCCGTGGGCGAGAACGACCTCCGGGACGCCATGTCGTCCTCTCGCGTGCGCGCGCTCGGGGGGCACCTCGCCCGGCTGCATTGCGCCGGCATCGTCCACGGGGATCCGACGGTGCGCAACGTCCGGGTTGGGCCGGACGAGAACGGCGGCCGCACGTATCTGATCGACTTCGGACTGGGCTATCACTCGGATCACCGCGAGGATTACGCGATGGATCTGCACGTCCTCATCCAATCGATCGAGGGGACCGCGCCCGAGCCGGCACCGCTTCGAACGGCGGTCCTGCGCGGATACGAGGACGCGGCGGGGTCGGAGCTCGATACTGCGGCGATACGGGATCAGCTCGCGACGATCAGCGGCCGGGGACGATATCAATAGGTGGGCGATGTGAGCAAAAATGAGTTTCCCGGGCGCCGAGGTAACGTCAGCGTCTTTTTGTCCTCTCGCCCGTAGTGTCGGGTATGTCGGACAAGCCTAGCTCCGGAAAGATCTTCGGCATCCCGTACAATTTCGATCGACCGAGCATCAGCCGGCTCGTATCCTCGTACTGGCAACCGGGCGAACGGATGATCGTCCGTAAGCCGTTCGGGATCGGATACACGTTGAACCTGGCCAACTGGCGGTCCTGGATCGTCCTGGCGGTCGCCGGCGCCCTCGTGTACCTCGAATCACGCCCGGAATCCGAGGGCGGGGACGAGGAGGAGCCCATCGAGATCATCGTCGACGACGACTGATCGGATGCTCCGTTACGTGACGAGCAATCCGGGCAAGGCCCGGGAGGCGACCGCGTATCTCGACGACGCGGTCGAGGCCGTCGAGCTGGAGTATCCCGAGATCCAGGCGGACGATCTCGAACCCATCGCGACCGCGGGCGCGGAAGACGCCTACGAGCGCCTCGAGGGGACCGACCCGGTCATCGTCGACGATGCCGGCCTCTTCATCGACGCCCTCTCGGGGTTCCCGGGGCCGTACTCGTCCTTCGTCGAGGATACGGTCGGGATCGAGCGGGTCGCGGAGCTCGCGCTGGCCGAACCGGACCGGACGGCCCGCTTCCGGTGCGTGATCGCCTATTACGACGGCGAACGCTCGATGTCGTTTTCCGGGGGCGTTCGGGGGCGGATCGTCTCGCCTCGCGGGACCGGCGGGTTCGGATACGATCCCATTTTCGAACACGGCGATCGAACGTTCGCCGAAATGGATGCCGAGGAGAAAAACGCCAGATCCCACCGCGGGCGGGCGCTCGAGCGCTTTGCGGCGTGGTACGACGAGGACGGGGATCAGTCGCGGGGATCGCGGTCGGTCCCGGAGTAGGACTCGTCCTCGATCGCTTCGTACAGTGAGGCCGGATCGGTCATGCGCGCGAACGCGCCCGGATCCTTGATGCTCGTCGCGAGTCTGGTACGGATCGCTGCCCCGACAGAGGCGCTTTGCAGGTCTTGATCGAACGAGAGCACGGTCGCGGCCTCGCCCGATGCGGCGGCGACCAGCGCCGGATGGCCGGCCGCGGTCGGTTCGACGATCGTCGCCTCGGCCTCGAGGTGATCCCGCCAAGCGGCGGCGAGATCGCCGTCCGACAGGCCGGCGATCAGTTCCTCGGTTTCGTCCAGTAACGCCGTCGTCGCGATCAGATCGAACCAGGCATGCGCCCGGACAAGATCAAGTGCCGCACGCGCGGGGCCCCCGACGAAGAGGTCCGCTGCGAGGACGTCGGCATCGGCGACGACGGCGGTGGGATCGGGCTCAGTCATCGGCCCGCTTTGCCGCTAGCGTCTCCCGTATCTCCTCGAGGCTGACCTCGTAGTCCGCTGCCTCCTCGAAGAGTGATCCCCACGAGCTGGTCATGCCGGTCCGGCGATCTGATCGTTGACCGCGTCGACGCTCTCGCGGGCGGCGATGACTGCCACCCGGTCACCCGGGGCGATTTCGGTCCCGGGCAATGGGATCCGCATCGGTTCGCCGCGCTTCCCGTGAGCGTAGATCCGGGCATCCCCCACGAGTTCGATCTCCGTCACCCGGCGCCCGACCATCGGCGATTCCGCGGGGACCGTGATGGCGAGCATCTGGAGCTGTTCGGCCAGGTCCGCGATCACGTCGAAATCGCCCCCCAGTAGCGCCGTTTTCGCCCCGGCGGCGCCCAGCCGCTCCGGATAGATCACCTCGTCGACCTCGCTGGCGTACTTCTCGTAGATTTCCTCGCGATAATCGTCGTCGATCCGCATCACGGTCCGACACCCGTGGTGGTTGGCGATGGTACAGACGGCGAAATTGGCATTCAGATCGCCCGTCAGCGCCCCCACCGCGTCGATCTCGTCGAGATCGACCGACGACATGACATCGTCGTCGTCGGCCGCATCCCCTTGGTGGGTCTCGAACCCCATTTCCTCGGCTCGCTCGGCGCGTTGGGGGTCCTTCTCGATGACGACGACCCGGTGGCCCTCTTCCTTCAGCACGCGGGCCGTCCGGAGTCCGACACGACCCGCCCCGGTGATGAGGACCTGCATGCCACCCGATCGGTTTCGGAGTGGGAAAAACGTTCGCGGTTACCGTGCTTCGACCAGTGCCCCCGGCGGATCGCCCGAGAGGTGATCCCGTTCGTGGGGGCCCGCGAAATCCGGATCCGGGCCGATGGGGACGATCCGTTTGGGGTTGAGATCGGTGTGGGTCGTGTAGTAGTGGACCTTGCAGTGGTCCATGTTGCAGGTCTCGCGGACGCCCCGGAGCTGGTAGATTTCGCGGGTGTGCCCCCAGAGGTGCTCGTAGTCGGTGATGCGGCGTCGATTGCACTTGAAGTGGGTGTGATAGACCTCGTCGAACCGATACAGCGTCGTGAACAGACACACGTCCGCCGCGGTCAGTCGGTCGCCACAGACGTATCGCTGATCGGCGAGTACGTCATTCCAGTGCGAGAGCGCGTCGAAGAGGTCCTGGACGGCCGCCTCGTAGGGCTCCTGGGCCTGCGCGAACCCGGCGCGGTAGACGCCGTTGTTGATCGGCTCGTAGATCTCGTCGATCCGCTGGGCGACGGGGAGATGCTCCGGGAACAGCTCAATATCGCGCGCCGCGTATGCCTCCAGCCCTCGATCGAGAATCTCGATGATCTCGCTGGATTCGTTGTTCACGATCGTCTCCGCCTTCCGATCCCACAGCACCGGGACGCTCACCCGGCCGGTATAGCCCGGATCGGCGGCCCGATAGATCTCCCGGAGGTAGTCGGCGCCGTGAATCCGATCCGGCGTGCAATCGGCCTTCTCGGGCGAAAATTCCCACCCGTCGTCGATCCGAACGGGATCGACGATGTCCATCGATACCGCGTCCTCGAGCCCTTTCAACGCACGCACGATCGCCGTCCGATGCGCCCACGGGCAGGCCCGCGAGATATAGAGGTGATAGCGCCCATCCCCCGGCGGGTGCGGCCCGTCCGGTTCGATGCGGTCGCGGAAGCCCGTCGGCTCCCGATCGAACGCCCCGTCATCGGTCGTCGAGATCGACTCGCGATCGGGGAACCACTCCCCCTCGATCATCATGCCCATACCGGGTCAAGGGCGGTCGAGGGTATGAAGACCGCGCTATTGCCAGACCTCGGGGGCCATATCGAGCCGCCGGAGCACGATGGGGTAGGCGATCGCGATCCCAAAGGCGACTGCGATGCGCCCGACGAAGTGCAGGTCCGGGTAGACGCTCTCGAGCAACAACAGTGCGCCGAACATGATCACGATCAGGACGGCGTAATGGGGTGCCAGTTGCCGCATCTGTTCGCGGAAACCCGCCATACGCCCCCGCTCGCGCCCGTCGGTGGTAACTGTACTGGTCCCTACCCGGTATTTTTCATCCCCGCCGCGATCCCCTTGACCGTCAGGCGCAGCGTCCGATCCTCGACGGGCGTCCGGTGGGACCGGCCGAGCAGTGCCGCCTGCAGGTAGTTGAGCGGGTCGACGTAGGGATTCCGGAGCGCGAGGCTCTCGTCCAGCCACGGCCGATCCACGAGGGTATCCCGACCCGTGATCGCCAGGACGTGCTCGACCGACCGATCGTATTCGGCCTCGATGGTGGGAAAGAACTGCTCGCGGAGTTCGGCGTCGGCGAGGTCCGCGTACTCGCCCGCGATGTCCATGTCGGTCTTCGCGAGTGCCATTGCCGCGTTATCGATCGTCGTCGCGAAGAACGGCCACTGAGCATACATCTCCCGGAGGGTCTCGAGCTCGCCATCGGCCTCGAGATACGCGTCGATCCCGGATCCGAGCCCGTACCACCCCGGGAGGATGCAGCGGGCCTGGGTCCACGAGAACACCCACGGGATCGCCCGGAGGTCCTCCGGTCGTCGCTCGCCCGAGCGCGAGGTGGGCCGAGATCCAAGGTTGAGTTCGTCGATGACCTCGATGGGGGTGGCCGACTCGAAGTACTGGACGAACCCGTCCGCCTCGAGGAGGTCCCGATAGGCGCCGCGGGCGCGCCCGGCCATGGCTTCCATCGCTTCTCCCCAGGCGTCCCGCACGTGCTCGCGCTCCCGTTCGAGCGCCGATTTGCGGACGCGTAGCTGGGCGTTGAGCATCTGTTCGAGCTCGCGCTCGGCGATCCGCGGGTTCGCATAGGATTCGGCGATCGCCTCGCCCTGGACGGTGAATTTCACCTGGCCCGACACGGTGTCCGTGGGCAACGCGAGCAGCGCGCGATTCATGGGCCCGCCGCCCCGGGAGATGGATCCACCCCGCCCGTGGAAGAGTCGGAGCGTCACGTCGTGCCGGTCCGTGATCGTCGCCAGCCGTCGCTGGTTGCTATACAGCGACCAGTTGGCCGCCAGAAACCCGTTTTCCTTGTTCGAATCCGAGTACCCGATCATGACCTCCTGGACGTCCTCGCGGGCGTTCAGGACCTGAGCGTAGACCGGATGCTCGAACAGGGTCCCCATGATCTCCTCGGCGCGTCCGAGGGCGTATTCGGTCTCGAGGAGGGGCACGATGTCCAGGCCGCTATGATCGGGGAGCTCGATCACGCCCACTTGGTCGGCCAGGAAGACGACCTCGAGGACGTGGCTCGGCTCCTCGGTCATGCTGATACAGTAGGTATCGATGACTTGGGCGCCGTACTCGCGTTGCCATCGCGCAAGCTCCTGAAAGCGCGATAGCACCCGTTCGGTCCCCTCCGCGAGGTCGCCATCAGGCCGCAATTCGATGACGCGTTCGTCCTGTTCGATCGCCTCCGTGAGGAGTTCTTGGCGCCCGGGCTCGTCGAGGTCGCGATAGGTGATCCCCTCGTGGTCGAGCAGCTCGTCGACCGCCCGGGTGTGTTGTTCGCGATGGTCGCGGAGGTCGTGACTGGCGAGCGTGAAACCGAACGTCTCGACCCGGCGCCGCACCGGATCGATCGCGGTATCGACGATGGCCTCCCCGCCGTGGTCGGCGAGTTCATCGGCGAGCACCTCGAGGTCCTTGATCAGCTCTCCGGCGTCCGCGTACCCGCCCGGCCGGATGTCGTCCACGCGGGCGAGGCGCTCGCGCATATAGGCGAGCTTCTCGCGGTAGGGTTCGCCCGGCTCGACGTCGAGCTGTTCGCGCGTCACCGTCGGGAGCAACTGTCGGTCGGCTTCGATCGAGCGTTCGAGGGCCCCACCGGCCGCGATCCGCTCGTCGCTCTGGCTGAGATCGCTGCTCAGGCCGGCAAGGCTCTCGCGGTAGCTCGCCAGAGCGACCTGGCGTTGCTGGTCGAGCGTCCAGCTGGTCACGTCCGGGGTTACGAAGGGATTCCCGTCGCGATCGCTGCCGGCCCACGAGCGAAACTCGAAGAGTTTCGGCACCCGGCCCTCGTACCCGTTCGCCTCGGCGGCCCGTTCGAGTTCGTCGTAGACATCGCCCACGACGTCGAAGAGCGTATTCGCGAGGTACCATTGGACGTTCCGCGCCTCGTCCTCGGGGGTGGGTCGGCGCGGGCGCACCTGTGGGGTCTGCCAGAGCCCCGTGACCTGGCTCTCGAGCTCGCGCCAGATGCGGTCGCGTTCCTCGCCGGTCAACGCTCGCTCGTCGAGTTCCTCCAGTCCCGACGCGATCGATCGTAGCTTGGCCTTGACGGTTTTGCGGCGGGCCTCGGTCGGGTGGGCGGTGAAGGTCGGCTCCACGAGGACGTCCTCGAAGATGCGCCGCGCCATCTCCGGATCGTCGGCGATATCGGCGACCGCCTCGGCAATCGTATCCTCGAGCTCGCCTTCGTCGGCATCGCGCCGGATCGCCCGGACCCGCTCGCGTTCCTCGGCCAAGTTGATGAGCTCGAAGTAGGTGGTGAAGGCCCGCGCGACGTCGTGTTCGCGCTCGGGTGTGAGCGACCGAATGCGCTCCTCGAAGGGTTCCCGCGTATCCGCCCCGCCCCGCCGGTAGGCGATGGCGGACCGACGAATGGCCTCGACCGCTTCGAACGTTCCCTGGGACGTTTGCTCCTCGATGATCTCGCCGAGGAGTGCGCCGAGTTCCCGGACGTCCTGCCGGAGCGTCCGGTTGTGCTGCACCATAGCCCCTACCGGGTAGGATCGGGGTTAAAGAATTCGCTTGCTTACCTGCGTGAATGTCCCCACGGGGGTCCAGCCTGCGCCGTTCCCCCGGAGAACGAATGTGATCGATCGCGGTGGCCGACAGGGGATGGGTTTTGTCCCATCAGCCCGTAGGCGATCCAAAGCGCGAACTCGACTACGCACTCGAAAACGAACCTGGGTTCAACCAGGTGGCCGATCGACTGGCCGCCCACCCCGACGCCCGGATCCGGTCGCTCTCCCTGCACGCGACTGACGAACAACTCTGGCGCGTCGATCATGCGACGGGCCCGTCCGACGCGCTGGACGAGCTCAAGGACGCTTTTCTCAATAGCGATTACTACGCCGACTGCCTGAC
>CAYSMB010000038.1:0-1964 GCA_964432005.1 uncultured Halobacteriales archaeon | reverse complement strand
GCACATAGCCCGCGATCTCCTCGGGGAAGGCGTACTCTTCGAGACTCGCCACGAAGGACGCCACTACACGTGGCGCATTATCCATTCGGGCGAGGGTGACGTGGCCGCGTTTTTCGACGAACTCGCTGCAGCGGTCGGCGAGTGTGCGCGGATGGAGATGCTCCGCACAGCGGACACGACGACCACCGCCGTCCCCGGCGGTGCCGCGACGGATCTTCCCCCACAACAGGAAGCCGCCCTCCGTGCCGCCGTCGAACATGGCTATTACGAGTCACCCCGGGAGATCAACGCCGGCGAGCTCGCCGATCATCTCGACGTGCCGCGCTCGACGTTGAACTACCGCCTCCGACGCGCCGAGGAATACCTGGCAAAGCAACACGTCGAAGGTGGGACGCCCCCGGGACCGCGGCTGGCCTCGCACTGACGCCCGGATTGGAATATTCCAACAAAGGCATATCGGACGTCCCGCCGAATTCCCGGCAATGACGGAACAACCGGGGGCGGGGGACGAGGCCGGTCAGCGCCACGAGCGGACCGTCCGCCTGACCGTCCCGGAGATGGATTGTCCCTCGTGTGCGAAGAAGGTCGAGAAGAGCCTCCAGCGGGTCGACGGCGTCCTCGAAGCCTCGCTCCAATCGACCACTGGCACGGCCACCGTCACCTACGATGACGACCGCGTGACCGAGGCGGACGTGGTCGATGCCATCGAGGGGGCGGGCTATACCGTCCACGGGGAAGCGGCGCCCGACGGGACGGCTCACGACGACTTGAGCATCGCGCCGCCGTCGGACGTCTGGCGGAGTCGCCGCGCCATCACGACCTGGATCGGTGCCGCGTTCCTGACGCTGGGGTTGCTCTTCGAATTCTTCCTTCCGGGACAGAACGCGGTCGTTGCCAGCATCGTCGAGAATCCGATTACCCTCTCGGACGGCCTTCTCCTCGTGGCGATCGTCGTCAGTGGCCACCCGGTCGTCCGGAGCGGTTACTACTCGGCCAAGAACCTGAGTCTGGACATCGATCTCCTCATGGGGACGGCGATCATCGCCGCCACGGGCATCGGCTACTTCCTGGAGGGCGCCACGCTGGCCGTGCTGTTCAGCGTTGCCGAACTGCTAGAGAACTACGCGATGGACCGGGCACGGGACTCGCTCCGGGAACTGATGGAGCTGTCGCCCGAGGAGGCCACCGTCCGGCGCGATGGCGAGGAGGTGACCCGCCCCGCCGAGGAGATCGGGGTGGGCGAGATCGTCATCGTTCGCCCCGGGGACAAGATCCCGCTTGACGGCACCGTCGTCGAGGGCGGGAGCGCCGTGGACGAATCCCCCATCACCGGCGAGAGCGTCCCGGTCGACAAGACCGTCGGCGACGAGGTGTACGCGGGCAGCATCACTGAGGAGGGCTACCTCGAATTCGAGGCCACGGCACCCGCGTCGGAGTCAACCCTCGCGCAGATCATCGAGCTGGTCGAGGGCGCCCAAGAGAAAAAGACCGACCACGAACGCTTCGTCGATCGGTTCGCCGGATACTACACGCCCGTGATCGTCGTCCTGGCGTTGTTCACCGCCGCCGTCCCGCCGCTTTTGATTCCCGGTGGGGCCACCGTCAGTCTCGCCGGCTTCTCGCATACGTTCGGCGGGAGCTGGCAGACGTGGTTCATTCGAGGCCTCGCCCTGCTGGTGATCGCCTGTCCCTGCGCGTTCGTCATCTCGACGCCCGTCTCCGTAGTCTCGGGGATCACCAGCGCCGCAAAAAACGGCGTGCTCATCAAGGGCGGCAATCACCTCGAAGCGATGGGCGACGTGGGGGCCATCGCTATCGACAAGACGGGCACCCTCACCAAGGGCGAGCTCGCGGTCACGGACGTCGTCGCCCTGCACGATGACACGGAGGAGACGGTGCTCCGGCATGCCGCCGCCGTCGAGCAGCGCAGCGAGCACCCGATCGCCGACGCGATCGGAGCACGT
>CAYSMB010000037.1:8717-13249 GCA_964432005.1 uncultured Halobacteriales archaeon | reverse complement strand
ACGCCGACGAGGTCAAACCCGAGGTCGAAGGGCTCGGTGACCTCGAACCGTAGCCGCGTGCGGATTATCGATCCCGGGAAACCGGTTCCTCGCTCGCATTCATATTCTCGAGGAGCCACTGGCGAGCAGCATCCAGGGAGGAACGCTCGGACGCCGTGAGCTTGAGGCGATTGTGTCCCGCGTCATGATCCGGATAGCAGCCGACCGAGACGGCGAACCGATCGCCCACCGTTTCGAGCGTGTCGATGATATTCGCCTCCGGTTCGACCGTGTAGAGAAACTCGGATTCGAGGGCACCGTCGAACTCCGGCGCCACGTTCTCGAACATGGCCTTCATTTCCTCGGGGATTCCCGGCATGACGTAGACGTTCTCGATCAGGCAGCCCGGCGCCAGCCCCGCCTCGTTGAGTAGCGGCCGCGCGTCCTCGGGGATGGCGGCTTCGGCATCGACGTCGATCTCGATGTCCAGATCCGGGGCGCGCTCGGCGAGTTCCGCGATTCGCTCCTCGACCGCGGTCCGGGTCAACTCGTTCGGCGCAAGCGATCGGTCGAAGGCCGCGGCGACGGCCTCCATCGTCACGTCGTCGGGCGTGCCGCCAATCCCCCCGGTGACGATCACGCGGTCGAATGATTCGCTAAACCCCGCGACGTGGTCGGTGATCACGGCGGGCTCGTCGGGGACGGTCAGGATGCGGGCGACGTGGACGCCGCGATCGGCGAGCTTCGCGGCCAGCCAGTTGGCGTTCGTGTTGACGACGTCCCCCGATAACACCTCGTCGCCGACCGTGATGAGGGCGACCTCCATCGCCGCGATATTGGCGGTCGGCCCCATAGGTATTATCCCATCCTAGCGATCGCGATACGCGCCGGGACCGTAGTTCATCCCCAGCTTCTTGAGCTCCTCGCCGGCGAGGACGTGATCGAACAGGTGTTCCTCGAGTTTCTCCGGCGTCCAGCCCCCTTCCCGGAAGCCTCGCTTCGTGAAATCCGGTTCCTCGATCATCCCGACGAGGTCGCCGGCCGCCCGCAACGTACAGCCGGTCACGTCCTCGAAGTGATCGCTCATCATGAAAATCACCATCGGCGAAACTTTGTGGGGCGACTGGTGGGTAAACAGGTCGAACCCGCTATCCTCGTCCCGGGAGGTATCGGCACTCGGGGACAACGCGTTCACGCGGATGTTGTAATCGTAAAGCTCCATAGCGGCGGTACGGACCAGCCCGAGCACGCCGGATTTGGCGGCCGCGTAGTGGGCGAACTGGCTCGCCCCCTGGATTGAGATGCTCGTGATCCCGACGAACGAGCGTCGCCCGTCGTCGACGTCGTCCTCGCCGGCCTGTTCGACCCAGTGCTTCGAGGCCTGGTGGAGCATCGAGTAGTGGCCCTTGAGATGGACCCGAGTCATCCGATCCCACACGTCTTCGGACATCTCGTAGATGGGGACCCGCGGCCGGAGCAGTCCCGCGAAGTTGATCACGCCATCGAGTCGGCCGAACTCGTCGTAGGTATCCTGGATGAGCGTTTCCGTGTAATCGAGATCGGCCACGTCGCCGAAGTGCGCGAGGCCGCGTCCGCCGTTGTCTTCGATTGCGTCGACGGTGCTCTGGGCGGCGTCGGGGCTCTCGCCCTCACCTGATCGGGACGTACCGAGGTCGTTGACCACCACGGTGGCTCCCGCATCGGCCATATCGAGCGCCGCCGCTTCGCCGAGGCCGTTGCCGCCGCCGGTCACGATGATGACCTTATCCGATAACATGCCATCAGCATGACCTCATCGGCCAGAGATAAGTGTGGGGGATCCCCCGGCCGGTCGATCGAGCCGACCACGAGCGGGCAAAGGCAAGTTTATAGATCCTGATATGCACCCATCGGCCATGCAAGCCGCGATGTTTTACGGTCCGGAGGATATGCGCGTCGAGGAGATCGAGGAGCCATCCCCGGGGGCCGGCGAGGTCAAGGTCGAGGTCGCCGCCTGCGGGATCTGCGGGTCGGACCTGCATTTCTACGAGGACGGGATCTCCTACGGGGAACTCCCGGTCACCCTCGGTCACGAGGTCAGCGGGACCGTCGTCGATACCGGCGCGGATGTCGACATCGAGGTCGGCACCGAGGTCGTGCTCAGCCCCCATACCCCATGCATGGAGTGTCCGTACTGCGAGCGGGCCCTGTATAACCTCTGCGAGGATCTCCGCGGCACGTCGGCGAAACCCGGCGGCTACGCGGAGTATGTGGTGGAGACAGCCGACAACGCGATCACGCTCCCCGAGGGGGTCGACGTGGAGGACGCCGCGATCGCCCAACCGGTCGCTGTCGGGCGGCATGCGGTTCGCATCTCGCCGCTCGGCATCGGTGACCGCGCGTTCATCGCCGGCGCCGGGCCGATCGGCCTGGGCGCTCTCTCCTTTACCGCGTCCTCCGGAGCGGCCCCGATCATCGTCTCGGAGCCCCAGGACTTCCGACGGGATGCGGCCGCCGACTTCGGGGCGGACATCCTCGTGGATCCGACCGCAGAGGATCCCGTCGAGCGGGTGCGCGAGGAGACCGACATCGAGGTCGACGAGGCGATCGAGGCCGTCGGCCACGAGGAATCGCTTCTGCAGTGTATCGAGGCGACGCGGAGCGAGGGGCAAACGACGATCATCGGCGTGTTCGGTGACGACGTCGAAGTAAACCCCAGCCTCCTGGTCGGGTCCCAGCGCAACGTCCAGGGGTCCTGTTCACACCAGCTCGGGCCGGAAGTGTTCAAGGAGTACAACGCGGTCCTCCGCCAAATCAACGGCGCGAACTTCGACGTCGATCAGTACGTCACGTCACGGATCGACCTCGATGCCATCGTCGAGGACGGGTTCGAACGCCTCCTCGACGAGGACCTCGAGGAACGCAAGATCCTCGTCTGTCCCTGATCCCGCGACAAACGCTATTATGCGATTCCACGATCGTGCGCGATTCGAAGAAACCGGACAAGGGCGCGGCTCGGCGACCTACGCGTCGCCACCCACGGTGACCCGCGGGTCCAGCACCCCGTAGAGGATGTCCACGAGGAAGTTGCCGATGATGATCATCGCCGCGATGACGGGGAACAGCACCTGGATCACCGGGAAGTCACGGACCAGGGTCGCCTCGATGATGAGCAAACCCATCCCTGGCCAGTTGAAGATGACTTCGACGAGGACCGAGCCGCTAATGACGGACGCGAACTGGACCGGGAGCACCGTCACGACCGGTAGGGACGCGTGGCGAGTCAACCGAAGGAGGCGAACGCGCCGCGGAATCCCCTTGATCTTGTGATAGTACATGAAGTCCTGTCCGCTGACCTCGACGATGCTCGATCGCATCACGAGCGTCGGATAGTAAATCCCCGTCAGCGTGAGCGTCAGGAACGGCAGCGTGTAGTGCCACAGGAAGTCCGTCGTCAGGTAGATCGACCAGACATCGTCCGAAGCGTACGTCTCGGGCGAGGCAAGGCCACCTGGCGGGAACACCTCGAAGAAGCCTCCGGCGAACAGCGTCAGGAGGATGATCCCCATGAAGAAGTTCGGGATCGTCCCGAACATCGTAGGGACGATGATCCCCCATCGCTCGAGCCGCGAGCCGACCCGAGTGCCGATCACCGAGCCGAGCCCGGAGCCAACGATGAAGTTGACGGCCAGGGCGGGCAGCAAGAGCACGAGCGAGTTGATCAATCGCGGCCGGATCACGTCGTAGACCGGGACGCGGTACTGGTGGGAGATCCCCGCGTTACCCTGGGCCAGATTGACCATGAAATCGACGTACTGCATGTAAAGCGGTTGGTCCAGTCCCCATAGCTCGCGGACCCGCTCGATCTGATCCTCGGTCGCCCCACCCGTGGTGAGGAAGGTGATCATGTCGCCGGGCATCATCCTGAGGAAAAAGAAGATGATCGTGATCGACAGGAAGATCAGGAAGGCCGTCAGCACCGTCCGCTGGACGAGGTACTTGAAATTCATTCGTCCATCCCTCCGTCCGTGGAGACCTGCGCGCCGCTCGTTCCCGGCTCCCCAGCCGAGTCGAACTCGCGTTCGTGGTCGTAATGGAGGTGACACTTCGTCTGCCGCGTCTCGCTAGTGGGATACAGCACCGGCTCGACGTCACAGATCTCCATCCGGTCCGGACAGCGATCCTTGAAGTTACACCCGGTCGGCAGATCGACGGGATCGGGCGGATTGCCCGGAACGCTCGATCGCTCTCGATCGAGGTGGGGATCCGGGATGGGGATCGCCTGGAGGAGTTCGCGCGTGTACGGATGTTCGGGATCCTCGAGCAGCTCCCGGGTCGGGCCCCGTTCGACGATGTTCCCGAGGTACATCACGTTGATGCTCTGACAGACGTACGAGACCGTCGAGAGGTCGTGGGAGATGTAAATGACCGAGAGGTCGCTTTCGGCGGCCAGGTCCCGCAGGAGTCGAAGGATCGCTGTTTGGGTCGAGACGTCGAGCATCGAGACCGGCTCGTCGGCGAGGATGACGTCGGGGTCGACGATCAGCTCGGTGGCGATCGACACTCGTGGCTTT
>CAYSMB010000037.1:0-8707 GCA_964432005.1 uncultured Halobacteriales archaeon | reverse complement strand
TGTACTGTTCAGGCGGGGTGAGGTTCACGCGTTCGAGGACGTCGTAGAGTCGGGACTCGTCGAGCTCTTCGTCATGGACCTTGAGCGGCTCCCGGAGTGCCCGTCGGACGGTGAACTTGGGATTCATCGCCTCGTAGGGGTTCTGGAAGATGATCCTCACCCGTTTTCGATACTCGTGCCATTCCCGTTTGTTGAATTCTGAGGTCGGGCGTCCGTCGAAGTAGATCTCACCCGCCGTGGGCTCGTATAAGCCGATGAGCGTCTCCAGGAGTGTCGTTTTCCCACAGCCACTCTCGCCGATGACCCCCGTGATATCGTCCGGGTAGACCGTCAGGTCCACGCCATCGACCGCCCGGATCGGGTTGGCCGGACCGCCCCGGAGCCGGTTCCGAATGACGTCGATCGGCGTCGTCTCCTGGCTGTAGTGCTTCTCCAAGTTCTCCGTCCGGAGAATCGGATCAGCTCCGGCCATCGGCCACCTCCGTTTGTCCGGTTTCTTCCTCGGTCAATATGTCCATCTCATCACTCCTGATACACGAGTTCAGATGGGCGGGCTCGCCCTCTGTCGGTTCGAGCGGGGGGTTGCCATCCCGACACTCCGGGAGCGCCCACGGACACCGATCGGCGAACGAACACTCGGCCACGTCACCGGTCAGCACGGGCGGATCCCCTTTGATCGTCGTAAGTTCCTGGTCGGGATACCGAACGTCCGGGAACGTTCGCTGCAGCAGGATCGAGTAGGGGTGTCGCGGGTTGTCGAAGAGATCGACGGCCGATCCCGTTTCCGCGACCTGCCCGCCGTGCATCACGGTGATCGCGTCGCATTCCTCGAAGACCAGGGAGATGTCGTGGGTAATCAGCAACATCGCGACGTCGGTATCCTCCTTGATGTTCTGGAGGTGGGCCATGATCTGATCCTGCATGATGACGTCGAGCGCGGTCGTCGGCTCGTCGGCGATGATCAGATCGGGTTCAAGCAGCAACGACAGCGCGATGACCACCCGCTGTTGCATGCCCCCGGAGAACTGGTGGGGGTAATCGTCCATCCGGTCGGTCGGCAATCCAACGATATCGAACAGTTCGGCGAGACGATCCAGGGTCTCCTCTTTGGTCCAGTCCGTGTGATATTTGCCCAGGTCCAGCGCCTGCTTGTCGATCCGCATCACCGGATCGAGGGCGTTCATCGACGACTGGGGGATCTTGGAGATGCGTTTCCACCGGACCTGGTCGCTGAACTCCTTGTCCGAGAGGTCCTGGATCTCCTCCCCGCCGAGTTTGATGGTCCCGTTCGTGACTTCGCCGTTGGAGTCTAAACCCCCGACGATCGCCTTGGCGATCGTGCTCTTCCCGCAGCCGCTCTCGCCGACCAACCCGTGATATTGGCCCGGGTTGACCTCGAACGAGGCGTCGTTCACGGCGGCGACGTCACCCTCGTCCGTTCGATAGCGGATGTCCAGATTCTCGATTTCGAGCACGGGTTCGGTCATAGCGCCTCCCGGGCGGTGCGATCCTCTTGCATACGCTCGTATTCACGGCCGATCAGGTACGTCGCGAGGATGGTCCAGGAGATCATCATGCCCGGCGGGAACGACCACCACCACGCCTCCAGGAGCTCCCCCGAATCGTACGCGTTCCGGATCATGACACCCCAGGAGGGAATGAACGGATTCAGGAACCCGAGGAACGCCAGCCCCGCCGCCAGCAGGATGGAGATCCCCATCCCGAGCGCGAGGAACAGGACGATCATCCCCACCATGTTCGGGAGGATGTGGTTGAGCACGACGTACACGTGCCCGGCCCCGCCAGCCCGGGACGAACGCACGTAACTTCGCTCTTTGATCTGTAGGACCTGTGACCGGAAGATCCGGGAATTCCCGCGCCAGAGCAGGACGCCGATGAGGAAGATGGTCGTCCAGAAGCCGATCCCCAGGAACCCCATCAATACGACGGCAAACGGGATGAACGGAATGCCATAGAGGATGTCGACCAGCCGCATCAGCGATTCGTCGACCCATCCACCGAAGTAGCCGGCTGTCGTGCCCACGGTCAACCCGATGCTGACGATGATCAGGCCTCCGAGAATCCCCGTGATCAGTGTCGGCTGCGCACCGAAGATCACTCGGGAGAGCACGTCCCGGCCGCCGTCGGTGGTTCCGAGCCAATGTTCGCTCGATGGGGGTTCTAACCGAAGCAAATCACCGTTGGCATCGTAGTGCCTCGCGTCGTAGTCGTAGGGCATCAGGACGTCGCCGAACACCGCCAGGACCCCCACTAAAATGAGGAACAGAAACGCGAGTTGGATGAGACGGTTCTCGCGGACATGCGAGCCGAACTCGGCGATACCCTCGACCAGCGGATTGTCGCCGAGCCGTCTGCCTATAGAGCCCAACAGCTCACGCGTCGTACGCTCTGAAGCACTTCCCATATCGTCTTGTGATGGATGTGATCGTGGTCTCTATTCGGGTGTCGTCGCTCTAGTAGCCTTCCGGGATGTCCTCGACACAGGGCCACTCTTCGGGGTAGTCCGTCGGGGATTCGCCCTGGGGCCACGGCGGCGTCAGGTCCTTGTCCGGCGGGTAGCGCAGCCGGTCGTCGTCGTCCCAGCTGTAGCCGGCATCTCGGAGGGTCTCCCGTGCGGCTTCCTGATCCCCCTCGGCGGCGGGCGTGATTTGCGTCATGCCCTCGTCCGGGAAGGACGGGTTGGTCTCGGAGAAGATGTTGGCATACAGCATCGGTTCGGAGTCCCCGTGGGTGACGACCTGACTCATCTCGCGGCGATCCAGGGCCTGGGAACCGGCCAGCCGCATCTCCCGGAACTGGAACGGCGGGAAGCTCATCTGTGGATACATGTGGTAGGCGGTGAAGGCCTCCCCGCGGTGGGTGTAGAAGTTGTCCACCTCTTCGAGATCCCGGATCTGGCTTGCATTCGGGGTGGTGTAAATCGAGAGGTTCCCCTGTTCGAAGTCGCGGTTTGCGGCTTGAGCGTCGGTGTAGGCCTGCAATCGGAGCGCCTGATTGGGCGTTTCGTGGTGTCCGTCAAAGGGCGAAAGGCTCGCGAATCGCTCGACCTCGAAGGTGTCGAGCTGATAAGGACCGGACCCGATGAGTTCGTCCGGAGCGAATTGTTCCATCTCCGGGAGGTTCTCGAAGTTATCGTCCAGTTTCGGGTCCCAGATGTCCTTCTTCAGGATGCCGAACCCGGTAATGTCCCCGCGTTGCATGAACACGGGCGTGGGCGCTGGGAAGTTGAATTGGATCGTGGAATCGTCGATGACTTCAATCGAATCGTATTGGAACGTAGGTTCAGCACCGACGTAGTTGTCGTAGGGGCTGTTGTAGAGGTCCCACGTGAACTTGACGTCCTCGGCGGTTACCGGATCGCCGTCGTGGAATACGGCGTCCCGGATCGAGATGGTGATCTCCTGGAAATCGTTCTCCACCTCGAAGTCCTCCGCGAGCACCGGCTGGCGCTCGTAGTTCTGATCGATCCGGAACAGCGGGGAATGAATGAGATTGGCCCAGTCGGTGTGGCTGGGGTGGGTGATCATCGGGAAGTTCGTCGTCCGTAGGACGACAGCATCCACGTTGATCGAAGGGGTGACGTCCCCGACGGCCTCCATGTTCGTCCGGAAATCGTAGTTGTATCCGCTAAGTCCCTGCTCGCCGAGTAACTCCTCGTCGGCGGCCACGTGGTCCGTGTTGATTGCGTAATAGGAATTAAACGGCATCAGGAGCCACTGCCCGACTTCTCCGGAGAAGATCTGCTGGGCTTCGGTCGTCGCCGCCTCGAAATCCTCCTCGCTGGTTGCGAAGCGGGCCTCCTCCATAAGGTTCGAGTAATCACAGTTGGCGTAGTGGGTCGGATTGAAACCGTCGACGTCGCCGGCATACCTGACGTGATACAGGTCACCCAACGTGGTGGGGTCGAGGTTCGCCGGGTTCGGGCTGTTTCCGTCGGGATAGAGTTGCGCATTCCGGGAATCTGAAGTCCGCTCTTCGTACAGGGTGATAAACTCCTTCGACCCAGTATTCACGGGGACCCCGAGCCGCTCCTCGAGATTCGTCGACGCGATGTCGGCGATATCCGCGAGTGATGCGGTGTAGTTCCCGAGCCCCGCGAAGTACTCGATCGTCAGCTCCGGAACCCGCTCGCCCTGCTCGCCGCCATCGTCGCCATCGTCACTGTCGCCATCACTATCGGCGTCGTCACTGTCGCCATCACTATCGCCGTCACCATCACCGAGACAGCCCGCAACCGATACTGCACCGCCGCTCGCGAGGGCGGCGAGGTAAGAACGTCGGTCAATCCCGTGCGTCGTGGTGTCTCGCACCATAGATGCCGTGGTTATTCGTCGCACAAATACCTTCGGAATATCGGAATCGTGCCATAGCGTGGGGATTTACGAGGGCGAAACTCCTTCGTGAACCGTTCGGACGTCTCCGTGACGAGCGTCATCCGTCGAGCTTCACTTCCCAGGGACGCGGCACTGGGCGACCGAGAACGCTTTACTTGATTTGGTCATCACCCTGGCGCATGGACGATCTCGATGGCGACACGGCGATCGTGACCGGGGCCGCTCAGGGGTTCGGCGAACGCATCGCGCATCGACTGGGCGCCGCCGGTGCCAACGTCGTTCTCGCGGACATTCAAAACAAGAAAGCCCGATCCGTCGCCGAGGGGCTCCAGGACGCGGGTGTCTCCGCCGCAGCCATCCGCACGGACGTGACCGATCGCGCTTCGGTCGCAAGGATGGTCGAGGAGACCGTCGATCGATTCGGTCCGGTCCACATCCTCGTGAACAACGCCGGGGGCAGCGGGAGCGAACGTTTCCAGGACCTCGACCTCAAAACCTGGCAAGGCGGGATCGACCTCAATCTCACTGCCCCGTTCATCTGCACGTCGGCGGTCGCCCCGTTGATGCAAGAACACGGGAACGGCCGGATCGTGAATATATCCTCGATGGCCGGCCGGAACGTCACGATGCACGGGAACCCCAGCTACACGTCCGCGAAGTGGGGGCTCCTGGGGCTGACCAAACACGCGGCCCGGGATCTCGCTCCGGACGTCCGAATCAACGCGATCTGTCCCGGCGGGAGTACGGACGTGCCGGTCGGGTTCCCGCTCGAACCCGAACACGTCGCCGACGCCGTCCACTTTCTCGTCTCCGATCGCTCGGAGTTCGTCAACGCGACCTTCCTCGAGCTCGACGGCGGGGATCACCTGAGCGAGCGGCCGGAGTACCTCGAAAAACCGCCGGAGAAGTGGCCGGACGAGATGCAACCGGCCGTCGGCGAGCCCGACGATTCCGGATAACGCTTCCAGTTTTCCTCGGCACGATGTTTTATACCGAACGTTTGTGTTGGGCGGTCCAATGAGCGAGCGCCGGCCCGCACCGAACGCACCGCGCCGTCAGGCGCCATTCGCACGGTTGAATAGACCGAAGCCAACCGGAGGGTGGTCGTCCCCTCGCGAAACGCACCGCCCGTACCGAGCAGGGTCCGCCGACCGGGCGGGGAGGGGCTAATGCAGGCCGACGCCCAGGCCGAGCTCCCCACGCTCGGCGAACTCTCCCGACTCCAGGCCGAATCGCGGCCGAACGAGCCGGCAATGGCCCAGGGACTCGACGGGGACGTCCTGACCTGGACCGAATACGACGAGCGGGGCAATCAGGCCGCAAACGCGCTGCGAGCCCACGTTGGGCAGGGCGACCGAATCGCGTATCTCTGTGATCCTTCCGTCGATCACACGATCATGTGGAACGGCGGCGTGAAAGCGGGGTGTATCGTATCGAGTCTGCACACCAAGGTTTCGCCGAAAATCCTCCGTTACTGTATCGACGAACTCCGCCCGCGCGTGCTCGTCCTCGATGAAGCTTATTCGGAGTTCTACGCCAACGCGGCACGTGGGGAAATCACCACGGAGATCGACGCCGTCGTGACGCTCGGTGAACCGCAGCAGTCGTACGAAGTGTCCCACGAGAAGTTTCTCTCCGGGCATGCGCGCACCGAACCGGACGTCCTCGTCGATCCGAACGACGTCGCCGGCGTGCTCTGGACCTCGGGGACGACCGGCCTGCCGAAGGGCTGGTGTCACACGAGCCGGGGGCTCGTCCTGAAGGCACTCAAGACCGGCAACGTCGAGCCGTCGACCCGGATGCCTCAGATCTACTCTCCGGGATTTGCCGCGTGGTGGGCGAGTTCGATCCCTGCTTTCGTCGGGGCCGGGACGATGTTCTACCTCCGGGATTGGAGTCCGAAGGAGTACCTGCAGCTCATCGACGAGCGGGAACTGACCCGGGCGGGACTGGTCCCGACGATGTGGCGAGACATCCTGCGGCGAGACGATTTCGACGAGTACGACCTGGGTACCCTCGAGAGCGTCGGTGCGAGCGGGGAACGCCTGGATTCGAATACACTCGAATCGATACGCGAGCGCGTCTGCGAGGACGTCCGGAACGCCTACGCCGCCACGGAGGTCAACGCTACCCACATCTCGAACGAGGAGATGGAGGGCGATCGCGTGCAGAGCGTCGGCCGGCCGATCCCGGGAACGCAGGTCCGCATCGTCCCCGAAGGTGGCGATCCCGACGACCCACTGCCGCCCGGCGAGGTGGGGGAGATCATCGTCAAGGGCCAGGACCGGGCCGTCTGGGCCTGGGGGGATACCGCCAAAACCGAGGAGGTCTTCCGGGATGGCTGGTGGTACTCCGGCGATCTCGGCTACAAGGACGAGGACGGCTATCTCTTCCTCGAAGGTCGCGCGGACTTCATGATCCTCTCCAAGGGGATCAAGGTCTATCCGGTGCCGGTGGAGGAACGCCTGAACGCCCACCCGGACGTGGAGGAGGCGGCCGTGGTCGGCGTCGAGGACGAGGAATACGGGGAGAAGGTGACCGCGGTCGTCCATCGCTCGGATCCAGGGGTGACCGCCGAGACGCTCGATGAGTGGTGTCTGGACGCGGAGGTACTCGCCCGGCACGAACGGCCCCGGGAATATCACTTCGTCGACGACGAACTCCCGAAGACCGCGACGGAGAAACTGGATCGCTCGTCGGTCAAATCCGAGATTATCGAGGCCTGAGTGCGAGAGCCGGGATGCCGGCTCGGTCGAGAACCGCCGATCGTTAGTCGTAGAACGCGTCGGTCGGGACCCAGTTGCGATCGAGCTCGTACTCCTCGGCGATCTCCTCCCAGCCGTTCGGGAACTCGATCTTGTGGGTCACGGGGCCGCCGATCGAGGTGCCGGCGATGAGGCTCACGCGACCGGGCCCACCGACCGTTCCCATGTGGATCGCGTCGGTGTCGAAGTACTGTTTCTGGTCGGGGAGGTCGTCGACGGCGTCCTCGCCGAGGATGTCGACGAAGTCCTCCTTGTTCTCCGGCGAGTAATCGACCAGGAAATCCTTGATCTCCTGCTTCGAGAGGTCGTCCTTCCCGAGTTCCTCCGCGTTGTACGGGTTGTGGAAGTGGAAGATCGTCGCGCTGAGCTCATCGCCCGAGCGGGCACGCATCGACTGGGGCGTGCTGTTGAGCATGCCCTTGAGGACGCCCTCGGCGGTGTTCTCCCGCGGGAGCCACTGGACCCAGCCGTTCGGGCCCGCGAGCGTGATCGTGCTCTCGTCCTCGTCGAAGCCCTGGGTGACGTGGTAGGGCTCCCAAGGACTGGCCTCCTGGTTCTCGCCGGCGAGCATGTTGAACTTGCCGGGGTGACCCATCACGCCCATGTCCTTCTCGCCGGGGTAGATCTTCGCCGTATTGCGGTAGGCGATCCCCAAGGCTCGGGCGATCGTCTGGTTGGCGTGGAAGCTCGGACCGAATGCCCCGGATTCGGTTTCGACGTGCAGCTTCTCGCGGACGGGGCCGTTGACCAGCCAGAGGTACGCCCACGAGCCCGTGCTGACCGAAAACTGGATCGAGTTCGAATCGGGGTCGGCCAGCGCTCGGGCGCCCGCCTCGAGGACTGGCATGTAGGACGGCAAACAGCCCGCCATCACCGCGTTGGCGGCGAGGCGCTCGACCGTGAGCGGGTTCTCCTTGTTCCCGAGGCGACCGAGGACGTGATCGCGCTGGTGGTCGGTACCCCGGAGCATCTCCTCGACGCGTTCCTCGGTCGGGGGGATGACCGGCAGGCCATCCGTCATTCCGTCCTCGTAGAGGGAACGGTTCATCTCCGCGAGGGAATCGTCTGATTGGGTCTGTTGCGACATAATCGATTGATGGAAACCGCGTTATTGGGCGACCGCCTCGCCGCGCTCCTTGCCGGCCAGGGGTCGGGTCAGTTCGTCGACGATCTCGTCGATGACGTCCTCGGTGACCTCCTCGCGGGCGCGGTCGAGGTCGGTCGTTTCACAGCGCACCGGGGTTTTCACGTAGCGCAGCGCACGGCCGCGCTCGATGGCGTTCGATTGATAGTCGAGTTCGAAGCCCTCGTCGAGCAGCCCCACGCCGGGGGTGCCGGCCTCCTCGATGAGCTCGATGCCCCAGGCGAGGAACTTGGTACAGGACCCACAGTCGCCTCCGCCGCCGATGGCCACATCGACCGTCTCGGCCCATTCGGAGACGCGGTCCTGTTCGTCGTCGTTTTTGATCTTGTTGAGGTGATCGACGTGGTACCACTCGAACTCGGCGTCGGGATACCGATCGGCCAGCTTCTCCGATACCGCCGTGAGGAGCGGCTCCGCCACGGGTTTGCCGTTATCGTAGAGAC
>CAYSMB010000036.1:2777-13413 GCA_964432005.1 uncultured Halobacteriales archaeon | reverse complement strand
GGTTCATCGAGCCGATCACCGAGGAGTTGCCGATCGAGTACGCCGTCGAGCTCAACCGCTTGATCGAGCTCGAGATGGAAGGCAGCCTCGGGTAGACGGAAGACCTATTTTCGCGAGTTCGGTTGCCGCCGATGCCATGGTTTCACGCATCATCGCCAGCCTCCTGGCGAGCGTCCTCGGGATCGTCGTGATGGTCGTTCTCGCGACGGTCGTGTTCTTTATCACCACGTTCGTCGTCGCGACCGGGTCGAGTCTCGCCGGGTACGATCCCAGCGGGGACTTCGTCGTCCTGGCCGCGGCGCTGATCGTCGTCGCCGTGATCCTCACGGGTGGGATGACTCCACGGATGGCCGGGCCGTTCGACGGGGATGCGGGGCCGTCCCCCGCCGAGGATCCCACGTACGACTGAGACACGGGCGTTTTTCTAACTGTACTGCCAACATCCTCATATGGACGTTGGCGCGCTCGATCACGTCATGATTCGCGTGGAGGATCTCGAAGCGTCCCTCGAGTGGTATCAGACGCATCTCGAGTATGTCGAGTACGGCCGGGGCGGCGGGGAGGATTTCACCCTCGTTTTCCTCGGTCCGGAGGACAAACACGAGGAAGGCGCACTCCTCGAGCTGACCTACAACCACGACGATCGCACCTACACCATGGCCGATGCGTGGGGACACATCGCGGTGCGTGTCCCGGAGGACGAACTCGTCGAGAGCTACGAGCAATTGATGGACGAGGGCGTCGAGGACTATCGGGATCCGGAATCGTGTGGGTACAACTACGCCTTCGTGAAGGACCCGGACGGCCACGAGGTCGAGATCGTCAAACGCGATTACGGCGCGAAGTGGTCGCTCGATCACACGATGATGCGCGTCGAGGATGCCGACGAGGCCCTGGGATGGTTCACCCGGAAGTTCGGCTACGAGGAACGGGGCCGGTGGGAGGCCGACACCTTCGCGAACTTCTTCATGGGTCCGCCGGACGTCGCCCCGGAGGCGATGGACCTCGAGCTGACCTACAACTACGACGGCCGGTCATACGAGATGGGCGACGCCTGGGGCCATCTCGCTGTCGTCTCGCGCGATCTCGAAGATTACTGGGAGACGTTGATGGACCGGGGGGCCGAGGATTACCGCGATCCGGAATCCTGTGACTTCCGCTACGCGTTCACGAAGGACATGGACGGCCACGAGTTCGAGATCGTCGAACGCTCGCCGGAGTAACGCCCCGCCGAATTAGGATTCGTCCTCGTTGTCGGTCTCCTCGGCGAGGAGATCGAACTCCTCGAGGTACTCGACGATTTCCTCGCTTTCTAGCTGTCGGAACTCGCCGGTTTCGACGGGAATGAGGGCGGCCCCGATCTCCTCGGGGACCAGGCCATTATCGTTGACCGATCCGAGGGCACGGTACGCCAGCTCGACACCCTCGTCAAGGCTCATCTCGGCCTCGTAGTGCTCCTCGAGATACTCCTTGAGCTCCGTGCTATCCTCGCCGACCGCGAGAGCCTTCCACTCGTAGGGGGTTCCCGAGGGATCGGTCTCGTAGAGGCGCGGACGACCGTTGGTGACGCCACCGATGATCATGGAGACGCCGAAGGGGCGGGCCCCGCCGACCTGCGTGTACTGCTGAATGTGGTCGGTGACTTCTTTGGTGAGCGTCTCGACCCCCATCGGTTCGCCGTAGCGCAGACGATTCACCTGGGCGCTCCGCCGGGCGAAATCGATGAGTTGCCGGGCGTCGGCGACGTGACCGGCGCTGGCGATACCGATGTGGTTGTCCGCTTTGTGGACCTTCTCGATGCTCGTACTCTCGACCAGCGGCGACCGGATCCGCTTGTCCACCAGAAGAACGATCCCCTCGGGAGTGCGGATGCCGATGCTCGGCGTACCCCGTTTGACCGCTTCCCGGGCGTACTCGACCTGATACAACCGACCATCGGGCGAAAAGATCGTGATGCCGCGATCGTAGGCCTGCTGTTGTGCTTGTCCTTGCATAGTTTCACTCGAGATCTAGCCTGGTCGCGCCGACGAACGCATCATCAACCCGCACGTCGACGTCCCGACCGCGCGCCAGTGCGGGCCGCTCTGCGCCCTCGAAGTCGACCGTTTTCTCGGATTTAGGTTCCGTTCCGCCTCCTAAATAGTTTTCTTCACAGGCCCGTACCGTGCCGCTAACTCCCCGGACGTTGATCCCGACCGGGGCGTCTTCGATCTTGGCGGTGCACGCGATCGCCGCCCGGGTGCGGCAGACCGCCTCGCGGCGCGTCCGGACGACCGCTTCACCGGTGCCGTCCGTCCACGACCAGTGCATGAGCCGAATCGTCGTCCGGGCCTCGCCGGCGTCCCCGAAAAGCTGCCGTGCGGAACGCTGGAAGGCCGCCTCGACGGCCGCACGCTCGAGCACGACGTCCGGCCACGATCTGAGACCTAGGGCGAGATAGCGCCACCGCGGCCGGAGGTGTTTCGGGAGCGTCACGGTCGCTCCGCGACAATGACGCCCGCTTGGTCGGTGATCGATTCGACCTCCCGGATCAGGAATCCGCAATCGGTGAGGGCGGTGACGAGGAACCCGACGGTCGCGGGATCGTCGACCGTCGGATCGAAGGCCGGCTCGTCGGGGTCGGCCTCCTCGAAGAGCATGACGTCCCCGAGTACGAACCGACGCGGTTCCAGCTGGGCGATCCTTCCGATCGCCTCCCGTTTGGCCGGGTCGTCGAGGTGATGCATCGCGTAATTCGTGGTGATGAGGTCGACCGGACCCTCGTAGCCGGGTTCGCGGAATCGCCCCTCGCCGAAGGACACGTTCGTCACCCCCTCGGCTTCCGCGTTCTCCCTCGCCGTCTCGAGCATTTCCCCGCTGATGTCGCGCCCGAGCACTTCGCTAGCAGACCGGTCCAGGGCGAGCGCGATGGCACCCGTGCCAGTACCGAGATCAAGCACGATGTCGTCCGGTTTCGGGTCCGCCGACTCGACCACGAGGTCGCGGCAAGCGGCGTATACGGGCCGCTTGAGGTCGTCGTACTCGGCGGCCATCCCGTCGAACCGGGCGGCGTGCTCATCCAGCGTCCGTTTCATCGTCGACCCTACGCACTCCGGGTTCGATGAACCTGTCGTCACGGTTTCGACGGGCCCGGGCGGCCAGCGCTCCCCATTGGTCCAACCCGTCCTTTACGAGCTCCGCGGTCCCATCGATCGCGGCCCCCAGACTTTCGAGTTCGCGCGGCGCGCGGAGTTCCAGATGCAAAGTGGCGTTGGCGGTGACGACGTGGGAGACGTCGAAGTGATCGACGATCGTGGCAAGCCGCCGCAGGTCCCGCAGGGCCGAAACGCGCGTCGGCCCCCGCTCGCGCAACACCGGCCCGACGTCGAAGGCGAGGGCGATCCCGTGGTCACCGGCGACCTTCGCCGTCGTGTGCTCGATTTCCCCGGTCGGTACCAGGACGTCGACCGCGGTCCGTCGAGCGAGGAACCGCTGGATGTCCTCGTCGCCCGGGTATACCGTCACGATCTCGCCCTCCTCCCTGGCGTCCGTGATCGCTCCGGCGGCAGTTTCCCGGTCGGCGGCCTCGATCGCGATCCCCCGGACGATATCGATGTCGAACCGCTCGCGTATCACCCCTCCCCGTTTCTGGTCGAACGGGCCGTGGATGACCAGGCCATCATACCCGAGCGAGGCGGCTCGCGAGGCGAACCTGGCAGGAGTCGTTGGCCCCTGGGACGCGACGCGGACCGCCTCGTACATGATCGCCGTTGGATCGGCTCCGTTAAACACGTTGGCGGTCGGCGGTCCGTTTCCCTCACCCGCCGTCGGAAAGGGCGCCCTCGAGGCGATCGATCAGATCCGCATTGCCCACGTGGACCGGGACCCGTCCGTGCAACTCGTCGGGGGCGACCTCGAGGAGCGAACGGGCCCCGTCCGACGAGCGCCCGCCGGCCGTCTCCACGATAAAGCCGATCGGATTCCCCTCGAACTGCAGCCGGAGTTTTCCGCGGGGCCGATCCTCCAGGGCCGGATATCCGAAGATGCCGCCGTAGGTCATCACCTGGTTGACGTCGCCGATCATCGCGCCCCCGTAGCGCAGCTTGAGTTCCGTCTCGATCTCCCGGGCGAAGGCCGCAAAATCCCCCGGCCAGTCCGGTACACGCCCGCCGAACCCGTAGACCGTCGGATCCGGGGGGAGCGTGACGTCACCATCGATCGTGGCGCGCTCGCCGTCGGAAAGTTCGTACGCAGTTACCTGCCCGTCGTGGGCGAAGGTCATCGTGGTGATCGGCCCGTAGAGCACGTACCCCGCCGCCACGAGGGCGGTACCCGGCGCGGGGAGGGACTCCTCATAGATCGCGACGATCGTCCCCATCGTGTTGTTCGATTTCAGGTTCGAGGAGCCATCGAGCGGGTCGACGGCCACCGAAAACGGTCCCGAGCCACATCCCAATATCTCCGCGCGCTCCTCGCTGGCGTATTCGGCGACACCCTCGATCGCTCCGAGTCGATCCGAGAGCAGCTGGTCGGCCCACACGTCGGCCTCGACCTGCGTATCCCCGCTTGGATTCTCGGCGTCGGCGGTCCCTCGACGCCCGACGAGACCGTCGCGAATGTCCTCGGCCGAACGGGTGATCGCGTCCAAGACATCCCGGACGGCGGCGGCTTCGCTCACGAGAGGACGGCCTCGGTGCGGCGACCGTCGTAAATGACCCCCTCCAGCGCGTCGAGGATGCGCCGCGGCTCCTCGCGCTGCCAGACGTTCCGGCCGACCGCGAGGCCGTTGCCGCCGGCGGCCATCACGCCCTCGACGGTCGAAATGAATTCCTCGTCGGAGGTCTTCGAGCCGCCGCTCATCACGACCTTCATGTCGCCGGCGGCCTCGCAAGCGTGGGCCATCGCCTCCTGACTGCCCGGATATTTCACCTTCGCGACGTCGGCACCGAGCTCCAGCGCGATCCGGGTGGCATACGAGATCGTCGACGGCTTGGTGTCGTTTTTCAGCCCCTGGCCACGGGGGTACGACCACATGACGATCGGCAGCCCGTAATCGCGGGCGGCCTCCTGGGCCTCCCGGAATTCCTCGGCCATTTCGACCTCGTGATTGGATCCGCCGTATAGCGTGAATCCGACGGCATCGGCCCCCAGTTCGACAGCGTAATCGACGCTGCAGTTGACCGCCGAATCCGGCTCGCCCATCCAGAGGTTCGACGTGCCGTTGAGCTTGACCAGTAGGTTGACGTCGTCCTCGTAGCTCGGATAATAGCCCTCGGCGACGCCCTTCTGGACCGCGATCGCCGTCACGGCATCGTGGGTGGCGGTTTCGAAGACCGTCGCGGGATCCATCGTCTCGGGGACGGGCTCGAAGTCCACCGGTCCGTGCTCGAGGCCGTGATCCATGGCCAAGATCACCAGGTTCCCGTCGCGCGTGATCGGGGAATCGTCGATGGGTTTCATCAGTTCTAGACTCCCCCAAGGAGCTACAAAAATATAGTGACGTTTTCGCCCGACGCGTGACCGTCGGCGGGCGAGCGACGTGCTTAACCGTCGATGGCCGGAATGCAAAGCGATGAGCGGGGCCGGCGAGGCGGTACTCGGATCCGCGTTCGAGGGCCTCGGCGGGGCGATCCGTGATGCCCTGGCCGAGCGTGGATTCACCGAGCCGACCGAACCCCAGCGGCTGGCCATCCCGTCGATCGCCAGCGGCGAGCACGTCCTCGTGATCGGCCCCACTGGCAGCGGGAAAACCGAGACCGCGATGTTGCCGGTCTTCGACGCGCTCACCGAAACGGCAGGGGAGGGCATCGGCTGTCTGTACGTCACGCCTCTCCGGGCGCTCAACCGCGACATGCGTTCCCGCCTCGAATGGTGGGGCGAGACACTCGGCCTCGAGGTCGACGTCCGCCACGGGGACACGAGCTCGTATCACCGGCGCCAGCAGGCGGACGATCCCCCGGACGTGCTCGTGACGACGCCGGAGACGCTCCAGGCGATGCTCACCGGGGAACGACTCCGGGAGGGGCTCGCGAACGTCGAGCACGTCGTCGTCGACGAGGTCCACGAGCTCGCGGGATCAAAGCGCGGGGCCCAGCTGGCCGTCGGCATCGAACGACTGGTCGAACTCGCCGGCGACGTCCAGCGCATCGGTCTGTCCGCCACGGTCGGGGATCCCGAGGCCATCGGGGCCTTCCTCACCGGCGGACAGCCCTGCACGAGCCACACCGTCGACGTGGGCAGTCGGATCGAGGTCGCCGTCGAAACCCCGGAGATCACGGCCGAGGACGAATCCCTGGCCGGCGAGCTCGTGACCGAGCCCCGCATCGCCAGTCACGTGCGCCGGATCGTCGAACTCGTCGAGGCCAATACCTCTACCCTGATCTTCGTCAACACGCGACAAACCGCCGAAGCATTGGGATCGCGGTTCCGCCGCGTGGACGCCCCTATCGGCGTCCATCACGGTTCGCTCTCGAAACAGGCCCGCATCGACGTCGAGGATCGATTCAAATCCGGCGAGCTGGACGCGTTGCTGTGTACGTCCTCGATGGAACTCGGGATCGACGTTGGCCGGATCGATCACGTGATCCAGTACCAGAGTCCGCGACAGGTCACGCGGCTCCTCCAGCGCATCGGTCGAGCCGGCCACCGAGTCGACGAGATCTCTCGCGGCACGATCATCGCCGGCGAACCCGACGACATCCTCGAATCCATCGCCATCGTCGCCGCTGCTCGGGACGGGGAGGTCGAGCCCGCCAGGGTCCACCGGGGAAGTCTGGACACGCTGGCCAACCAAGTCGTGGGCATGGTGATGGACGAGGGCGAGATCCGGGGCTCGCGGGCCTACGAGGTCCTGTCCCGCGCCGAACCGTTCGCGGACGTGACGCCCGATACCGTTCGGGAGGTGATCGAGCAGCTCTCGCGCAACCGAATTCTCTGGCTCGACGAGGAGGCCGATACCCTCTCGAAGACGGGCGATACCTGGCGGTATTTCTACGAGAACCTCTCGATGATCCCCGACGAGGCGACCTACACCGTCCACGACATGGCGGGCGGCAACCAGATCGGCACGCTCGACGAGCGCTTTGTCGTCAACTTCGCGGAGCCGGGAGAGGTTTTCGTCCAGCGGGGGGAGATGTGGCGGATCGTGGAGATCGACGAGGATAGGGAGCGCGTGAACGTCTCGCCGATCGAGGATCCGGGCGGGGAAGTCCCCTCGTGGACCGGTCAGGAGATCCCGGTCCCGGAACCGATCGCTCAGCGGGTCGGCCGTTTGCGCGCCACGATCGCGCGTGGCGGTGACCTCGAGACGATCCGCGATCGCTTCCCGGACGTGCCGGTGACGGAGCATACGATCAATCGGGCTCGCGAACCGATCGACAGTCAGGTCGATGACGCATTGCCCGTGCCGACGGACGATCGAGTCGTGATCGAGGGCACGGCCCAGCGGATCGTCGTGAACGCCTGCTTCGGTCACCGTGCCAACGACACCCTCGGTCGCCTCCTGGCCGCGCTGCTGGGCCAACGAACCGGCTCCGCGGTCGGCCTCGATGTCGACCCCTATCGGATCGAACTCGAGGTTCCACCGCGCACGAGCGGAACCGACGTCCTCGAGGTGCTCGAGGAGACCGACGCCGATCACGTGCGGCCGCTGATCGAACTCAGCCTGAAACAGTCAGACGCGCTGAAATTCCGCGTCGCTCAGGTCGCAACGAAATTCGGGGCGCTCAAACGGTGGCGCTCTTCCTCGTCCGGTCTTCCGCCCGGACGGATTCTGGAGGCGCTCACCGACACGCCGATCTACGCCGAGGCGGTGCGGGAACTCATCCACGAGGAACTGGACCCGGATGCGGCGGGGGCCGTCCTGACGGCCATGCGGTCGGGCGATCTCGAGGTCGCCGTCATCGGCGAACGGACTCCCATCGGGATGGGCGGCCGGACGGGCGTTTCTGAGCTGCTATCGCCGGAGCACGCGGATGCGAGCGTGATCAAGACCGTTCGGGAACGGCTCCAAGAGGACCGGGTGATCCTCTGTTGTATCCACTGTCGCGAGTGGTCGCGCAAAACCAAGGTCAAACGGGTCGACGACCAACCGAGCTGTCCGAACTGCGGATCGACCCGCATCGCCGCGCTGAACCCTTGGGACGACGAGACCGTTGCGGCCGTGCGATCGGATGATCGGGACGACGAACAGGAAGACCTCGCCCGACGCGCGTACAAAGCCGCGAACCTCGTCCAGAGCCACGGCAAGCAGGCCGTGATCGCCCTCGCCGCGAGGGGCGTGGGTCCCCAGAACGCCGCCCGGGTGATCGGTAAGCTCCGGGAGGACGAGGACGCCTTCTACCGGGACCTGCTCGAACAGGAACGACAGTACGCCCGGACCCGATCGTTCTGGGACTGAGCTATCAGGGTGTCCCGTCGACGCCGGCGGGTCGGATCGGAATACCCCGATCGCGCAAATAGGTCTTCATCTCGGCGATCGAGACCTCGTCGAAGTGAAAGATCGAGGCCGCCAGCGCCGCGTCCGCACCGGCGTCGGTAAAGACTTCGTAGGCATCCTCGGGGCCCCCACAGCCGGAGGAGGCAATCACCGGCGTGCTCACGGCATCACAGACCGCCCGCGTCAGAGGAATGTCGTAGCCTTCCTTGGTCCCGTCGGCGTCGATCGAGTTGACGAACAGCTCGCCGGCACCGCGCGATTCGGCCTCTTGGGCCCACCCGACGACGTCCTGGCCGGTCCCCTCCCGTCCCCCGCGGACGGTACACTCGAACCAACACGATTCCCCGTCAACCTCGGCGTAATACTCGCCCCCGTCGTCGAAGCGGCGTCGCGCGTCGACGCTGATGACGATACACTGGCTCCCGAAGGCGCGCGCCCCTTCTTCGATAAGTTCCGGCCGATCCAGGGCGGCGGTGTTGATCGAGACCTTGTCGGCGCCCGAACGGAGGGTCTCCCGGATATCCTCCCGCGTCCGGATACCGCCGCCCACTGTCAATGGGATGAATACCTCGTCGGCCACGTCCCCCACCACGTCGAGCATCGTTTCCCGGCCCTCCGCGCTGGCTGTGATGTCGAGGAAGACGAACTCGTCGGCCCCCGCGCGGTTGTACGCCCGCGCCATTTCGACTGGATCCCCCGTGTACGCGAGATCCTCGAAATGGACGCCGGTATACACGGCCGGCTGGCCATTGTCGTCCAGATCTACGTCGATGCATGGGATGATCCGTTTCGTGAGAGTCATTGGGCGTCGTGTGCGCTGGCGTGTCGCCCACTCGACCGGCGAGGGGTTTGTCGCTTCCGTGTTGTTCCTATCGCCAATGCGACGACAGCAGAACGCTGAGTTCGTCCCGTCGGGACACGGGGCTTTCCGACGAAGTCCATTCGCGGAGTTCATAGGGTATCGCAAGTGGGTGGACTGCTCAACCGAGTCTCCCAGTGGAATTATATCCGATCCGCGCGGATCCACGAGTATGAGCCCCGAGGAAACGACCGAGGAGGCCCCTGAGGAACGTTCGACGGCGCCACAGAGCCCGTTTTCCAGCCGCCAGGTCCTGATCGGGGCCGTCGTGTTGCTAGTCGGATTGATCGTCGTCGCTGGCATCCCCCTCGCGGGATCGCTCTGAGGCGGTGCTGTCGTCAACAGTTAAGGGGGCGGGTCGCAACCGCCGCATATGGACGATTCCCCGCAGGAACTGACATCGCTCATCGGACGCGAGGTGTACACGAACAACGGCGTGTTCGTCGGGGCCGTCGAGGACCTCCGGCTCAACCTCGAGACCGAGGCCGTGACCGGGCTGGCACTGACGGACGTCAACAACGATCTCTTCGCCGACATGGTCGATCGCCGCCAGGGCGTGCTCGTGCCGTACCGATGGGTACGATCGGTGGGCGATATCGTGCTCATTACGGACACGGTCGAACGCCTTCGCTCCGGGGAGGACGGCGAGGGTGAGGAAGCGGCCGCGTAGTCGTCGCTAGCTGCCGTTGCTGGTTTCGCCGCTTTCGACGCCCATCGCGTCGAAGAGTTTCCGCTTGACGGCCTCTTCTGTCAGGCCGAGCAACGTCTCGCGGGTCTCGTCCGTCGTCTCGATACCAGTAAAGATGCCCAGAGGGATTTCCACGGTCGCCTGACGGGCGTGGCCGAGGACGTCACCCGTATCCTCGAACGCATCCCCGAGCACGCGACCGATGTCGACCCGGATGTCCTTCGAGCGCGCCGCGAGGTAAATGGTGTTCTCGCCGACGCCGAAGACGGCCGTGGTCGTGATTCCTTCGAGATTGAGGAGATGCTTCGCCGCCTGGCCGAGCACTTCCGGATCGCGGACGAAACCCGCGTTGCTCACGAGGTGGCTGCCCTGGACCTCGCGGTTGCTGATCGCCTCGGCGAGCACATCCAGAGTTTCCGGGCTCATATTGGGGGACTCGACCTGTTCGAGCGTATCGTGGTTCGCGAAGGGGTAGAGGTAGGCCGCGGCGGTCAGATCGGCGGGCGTTGTATCCCGTTTAAAATCGAGGGTTTCCGAGCGTATGCCGTATAGCAACGCCGTCGCCGTGGCCTCGCTGACGGAGACGTCGAATTCCTGGATGTACTTCGTGAGAATCGTCGAGGTGGAGCTGACGTTGGGTCGGACGTCGACGAACTCGACCTCGCGCTCGAAG
>CAYSMB010000036.1:0-2767 GCA_964432005.1 uncultured Halobacteriales archaeon | reverse complement strand
AGCTCCCGTTTTTGTGATCGAGAACGGCCTGGGCGTCGACGTCGATGACCTCCTGGACGATCAGGTCGGTGTCGACGAGGACGACCGAATCGTACGCTTCCAGTACTGATTTGTCGTCGAGACGGTTGAGTTCGATGCCCAGCAGGTTCACGAAGGCCCGGTTTTCCTGTTGACCGATGTCCCCGAGATAGAAGATGTCGGCCTCGACGTCGAGGTGTTCGGCGATGGCCGCCAGCGCGACGGCGCTGGCGATCGAATCGGGATCGGGGTTTTCGTTCGTCAGGATGGCGACCCCATCCTTCGCGTCGGTGAGGATCTTGGCCAGCCGTTCGGCGTTGTATTCGAGCTCACCGAGCTTGAGCGCCCGTAACGCGGATTCGGCGATGACCGTCGACGGATTGACGACGTTGTCGGCGCCGAGGTCGGCGAGTTCGTCCCGGGAGACAGGATCGCTCGCCCGCGCCACGATGAACTGTTCGGAGTTGTCGTTTCGCAGTGACTCCACGGCGGCCTTGTTCGCCTCGATGTCCGAGGAAAGGATCAGGACGACGTCGCGGTCGGCGACGGCGTCGGCGATCCCGGGTTCCGCGATGTCGGCGGTCTGGGCGTTGAGGTCCTGATCGCGCAGGGCGTCGACACGGCTCTCGTCCTTGTCGATAATCAGCAGGTCCTTGCCCTGTTCTGTCAGCTCGTCCGCGACGAGATGCCCCACGCTCCCGCAGCCTAAAATAGCATACTTCGACATCGCGGAGATCGTGATCCCGCCGTGCATGTACCCGGAGGCTCGGGCACGAACACCTTAATGTTCCGCGATTTTCCTCGCGTGATCGGGGAAAGCACAACGTATTTGCGGCCCACGGGGCTACGATCGGCCGAGGGCCGGTAGCTCAGTCCGGCAGAGCGTCTGACTCTTAATCAGACGGTCGCGTGTTCAAATCGCGCCCGGCCCGCTCGATCGTTCCTTCTCGAATATGTCGCCGTCGAACGAACCGCTTCGGGGACTCGAGCCGGGCGAAGAAGTGACCGTCACGGGCACCATCGTCACGCGTTGCGGGCACAAGGCCGAGTTACGCGAAGTCTCATTGACCGCTACCGTTGGTGAGACCACGGAAAACCGGGTGACATTGAGGTGCGAAGAGGGTCGGGAATCGACGTTGCGCTCGGAAGCGGACGCGGATCCGACGCTTTCGATCCCGGGGATAGGCATCGGTACGGCGGACACGATCGAGTCAGCATAACCGGGGCATCGCCTACTGGTCCCGTCGGAGCAGGGACCGATCGATCTCGTCTACGCTCGTACACCCCGACAGTGCGACGAGGCTCTCGAGTTCAGCGAGGAGATTGTGCATCGTCTCGTAGGCCCCCCGTTCGCCCGCCAATGCGAGCCCCAGGAGATACCGTCGACCGACGAAAACTCCCTCGGCCCCGAGTGCGAGGGCCTTGAAGGTGTCAGCGGCCCATCTGACGCCGCTATCCAGGAGAATCGGCACCTCCCCGTCGACGGCCTCGATCACGTCGGGCAACGCCTCGATGGCGCCGATCGTCCCGTCGGTCTGGCGACCGCCGTGATTCGACACCACGATTCCATCGGCGCCATGCTCGACCGCCAGTCGCGCGTCGGCCGGGTGGACGATGCCCTTGAGGTAGATCGGCAGGTCGGTGTGCTCGCGAAGGAAGGACAGATCCTCCCAGGAGACCGACAGATCGAACAGCCCGTCACGCTCCTCGTGTTCGTATACCGGATCGGTCGCGAGATTGACGGGTGGCCCGTCCGTGAGCGTGATCGGATCGACGATGTCGGCGGGGATCCACCGACGCGCCTGAAAATCGACGGTCACCATGATGCCGCCATAACCGTGCGATGCGGCCCGCTCGAGGAGGCTCGCGGTGACCTCCCAATCGGCGGTCCAATACAGCTGGAAGAGCCGCGGGCGATCTCCCATCGTTTCGGCGATCGGTTCGATGGAATGCGACGCGGCCGTACTCAGGGAAAAGGGGATCGAGAGCTCAGCGGCCGCGCGAGCGCTAGCGAGCTCGCCGTCCTCGTGATAGGTCGCCTGGCCGCCGATCGGCGAGCACAACACCGGCGCGGCGACGTCCATGCCGAACAGCTCCGTCTCGAGCGAACAGCCGCTCACGTCGCGGAATACCCGGGGAACGATCGACCAATCGTCGAACCGTCGATTCGCGTCACGCGTGGCGCCGCTGCCCGGACTCGCGAAGACGTGATCGATCACCCGGTCGGGGAGTTCCTCGCGGGCCAGCTGCTCGAGTTCGTCGTACTCGAACGGGACAATCGAATCTTCCTCTCGGATCTCCCGAGTCCGCTCGTCCAGAAAGGATCCAGGACCGCCCATGTCATTGCCCTCGCCGGCCCGGCGTTAACGGTACCGATCCGACCGGTTACCCGTTCTCGGAGGGGCGATAGTTCGGTGCTTCGTCAGTGATCACGACGTCGTGGGGATGGCCTTCCTGCTGGCCGGCCGTCGAAACACGAACGAATTCGGCGTCCGCCCTTGCCTCGTGAATCGTCGCCGCCCCGACGTATCCCATCCCGCTGCGCATCCCCCCAAGGAGCTGGTGGAGTTCGGATTCGAGGCTCCCCTTGTATGGGGTGGCCGCCTCGACGCCTTCCGGGACATATTCCGTGTCGTCTTCCGGCTCCTCTTTCAGATATCGGGACCCGTCGCCGCTCTGCATCGCGCCGACGCTGCCCATCCCACGGTACTGCTTGTAGCGTTTCCCGTTCATCGTGATGACGCGGCCA